>DAINRH010000306.1:0-4137 GCA_036741905.1 Methylobacter sp.
CATTGATTAGAGAAGGCTTTCAGTCTAATTTCATCCGACACCTATGAGCGGCGGTGGCGTCTATCCCATCGATTAGGTATATTATGCGGTATTCGCTTTTAAACCTTTTTTGAACGAAAAAATCCTATGCGAGTCCAATTTTTGAAATGTTTCTGGCTATTTAGTGAGCTTTAACGTAACAGCCTATTGTCGATAGAAACGTGCCTGTTTTTAAAAGGCGCGGCTAAAAACAACTTCGCTATGCGTAACAAAACCAACAGCTTTTATTTAATTTTGCTTGTCGTTTAAGGAAAAAAATGTCGCTTTGCTCAAAATGTATTCAGGTCGTATTGGCCTTCCTTTTTTCTTCTCTAGCCATGGCAGCTGAGCAGGCAGACGCCATTAGTCAAGCGCAGCCGTTGGATTTGACGCAGCATTGGGCCGGTTATCTGGCGTTGACAGTTTTTGCCGTTGCTTACATCCTTGCCATGACCGAGGAAGTGACTGAGTTAAAAAAATCCAAACCGATGGTGTTTGCGGCAAGTCTTATCTGGATCTTTATTGCCGTTTTTTATACCAAGGCCGGAATGAACGAACAAGCCGGGGTTGCGTTTCGCGCTACGCTTGAAAGTTATGGCGAATTGTTTTTGTTCATCATGGTCTCGATGACTTATTTGAATGCGATGGAAGATCGAGGCGTATTCGACAGTCTGCGAGTCTGGCTATTGAGTAAGAACTTCAGCTATCGGCAATTATTTTGGATTACCGGTTTTCAGGCGTTCTTTATTTCCTCCGGATGCAACAACCTGACTACCGCCTTGCTGATGGGGTCGGTTATTCTGGCGATGGGCAAAGGGTGTCAGCGCTTTGTTACCTTATCCTGCATCAATGTTGTCGTTGCCTCCAATGCAGGCGGTTCATTCAGTCCCTTTGGCGACATTACCACCTTGTTGGTATGGCAAAAAGGCGTAGTGCCTTTTGGCGATTTCTTCTCCCTGTTGATTCCGGCCATCGTCAATTTCACAATACCTGCGGCCATCATGCATTTTTTTATTCCGCAACAAAGACCCGCGGCGGTCATGGAAGCCCAGGATATGCAGCGGGGCGCCTGGATAATCATCTTGTTGTTCGTATTGACCATCATTACCTCGGCTTGTTTCGAAAACTTTCTGGGCCTACCGCCTGCTGCCGGTATGATGATGGGCTTAACCTACTTAAAGTTTTTCAGCTATTACCTGCAAAAAACCCGAGACGCTCATTCAACATTAATAGCCGTGGATTTGACCGATGTTAAAACCGATCATTTTGCGCCGATGAAATACATGAACAATCCGAAAGCAGAGGCAAATCAACAACTGGCCGAGGAGCAGCCTTTTGACATTTTCCAGAAAGTCGCCAACCTGGAATGGGATACCTTGCTGTTTTTTTACGGTGTCATGGTCGGTGTCGGCGGTTTGAGTTTTATTGGCTATATGGAAGTGGCATCCCGTCACCTATACGGCAGCATCGATCCGACTGTAGCCAACATTCTGGTAGGCATCGCCTCGGCGTTCGTGGATAACGGCACTATTATGCTGTCGGTACTGACCATGGCGCCGGATATTTCCGAAGGCCAGTGGCTGTTGGTTACATTGACCGCCGGCGTGGGCGGCAGCATGTTGGCGGTCGGTTCCGCAGCGGGCGTGGGCTTGATGGGGCAGGCCAAAGGCATTTATACCTTCACCAGTCATTTGAAATGGACGCCGGTCATCGTGTTGGGCTACTTCGGCAGCATCGCGGCCCACTTTCTTATCAATGGCCGCTATTTCTAGGCGGTTAATAATCCTGTCTTCGCCACCATTCGAATAATGGCGTTGAACAGAAAGTGCATGTCGAGATTCATTGCACGCTGATTTTTCAAATTCAATAGTTAATTTATGTCGTCAAGTTCGCAGGACTCTTCTAAACAACAGGTAACCGTTTTGGCGCTGAGCGCAATCGGCGTCGTATTCGGCGATATTGGCACCAGTCCCTTATATGCGGTTAAGGAAGTCTTCGGTAGTCATTTACCGATTGATAAGGTCCATGTGTTGGGCGTGCTATCGCTGATTTTTTGGGCATTGACGCTGGTTGTAGCCACCAAGTATGCAACGTTTATTATGCGCGCTAATAATAAAGGCGAAGGCGGCATCATGGCGCTAATGGCTTTAGCGTTGCAAAGCGCCAACAATAATCCGAAAAAAGCGCGCTTCATTGTTACCATTGGTTTGCTCGGCGCCGCTTTGTTTTACGGCGACAGTATTATTACTCCGGCAATATCGGTCTTAAGCGCAGTCGAAGGCTTGCAAATCATTGCGCCTTCTTTAAGCCATTATGTATTGCCTATTGCTATTTCGGTGCTTGCCGCTCTTTTCATTGTGCAGGCTAAGGGTACCGGAGCGGTCGGGAAAATGTTTTCGCCCATCATGTGTCTTTGGTTTATTTCTTTGGGCATTCTTGGCTTAAATAATATTATCGACGCGCCCGCTGTACTGGCCGCAGTTAATCCGTATTACGCGATTCATTTGTTGCTTGAATTAGGCTGGCACGGTTTTTTAATTATGGGCGCGGTGGTTTTGGCAATAACCGGCGCTGAGGCGTTGTATGCCGATATGGGGCATTTCGGTTTGAAGCCTATCCGCTATGCCTGGTTCAGCTTTGTTTTTCCTGCCTTATTACTGAACTATTTCGGACAGGGTGCGTTACTGCTTGATCACCCCGAGGCGGTGAAAAATCCATTCTATTTGATGGCGCCGACCTGGGCGATGTATCCGCTGTTAATTTTGTCGACACTGGCGTCGGTTATTGCTTCCCAAGCGGTAATATCCGGTGCATTCTCGGTTACAAGGCAAGCCATTCAGCTTGGCTACTGTCCGCGGATGAATATTTCGCATACTTCGGGCCGGGAAGTCGGTCAAGTGTATATCCCTGCGATCAATTGGCTATTGATGGTGTCGGTATTCGTCGTGGTGTTGAGTTTCGAGTCTTCTTCGGCATTGGCCTCCGCTTATGGCATTGCCGTTACCGGGACCATGATTGTCGATACTGTTTTGGCATTTATCGTTATTAAAGGGATTTGGCAATGGAAAAAATCGGCCAGTGCCATTTTTTTAACGACTTTCCTAACCGTGGATTTTCTGTTTCTTTCTTCTAACAGTCTGAAAATACCGACCGGAGGCTGGTTGCCTTTGGTTATCGGGCTTGTGCTGTTTTTGATGATGACGACATGGATTCAAGGTCGTGCCTTGTTGGCGGAATATATGGATGAGCGGCGCATGCTGTTTGAGGATCTGGAGGATAAGATAAGCAGTCATCAGGCGGTAACCGTTAAAGGGGCGGCTGTTTACCTGGCTAAAAGCTTACATGGCGTACCGCAGGTATTTTTACACAATTTCGAACATAACCATGTGTTGCACGAACAGATCATGGTGTTAACCATTGTCACTAAAGATGAGCCGTACGTTGATGTGGCGCACCGGATTAAAATTCGCTCATTCGGCAGGGATAACAATTTTTATCGAGTCAAACTGTATTATGGTTTTATGCAAAATCCTGATGTCAGACAAGCTTTAGAGCTGTGCGCCCAAGAAGGATTAAGCATCGACTTTGGGCAGACGTCGTTTTTTATCGGGAGTGAAAGGGTCTCTTTTAGGAAAAAAAGCTCCATGCCCAAATGGCGCAGACCCTTATTTAGGTTTTTATTCCACAATGCCTCAAGCGCGATAGAATTTTTCAAAATTCCCGTTGAGCGCGTCATCGAGCTGGGTATCCGTATCGAACTTTAGCGGATGAATTGATTTTCCTTAATTCAATCGCTATTGGAGTCTGTCCGGGGATTCTGTTTTCACAAAAATCCGTTTTTCAGGCGGCTAATAATAAGTCTTCGCTTACGTCGCTACTGCGTTCAAATTTTCGTCTTCATACAAGCGTGTTTTCTTCCAGCCGGCAAATTTGTTGTCATAAAATTCAAGATCATTATCGATTGAAAATTCATAACAGCTTCTGAACAGTTTAGCGGTACGGAATGCATGCAATTCATCATCCGCCGTTACTTTATCGACATTGCCGACCTGAAAGGTTTTGTTTCTGGATTTGCAATTGCTGACCCAAAAAACGGTATAGCAAAGATAGCTTTTATCT
>DAINRH010000307.1:0-4118 GCA_036741905.1 Methylobacter sp.
GTGGTCTTGCCTACTCCGCCTTTCTGGTTGAAGATCATTATTTTCATTCCGGTTTCCTTCGTAGGGTACGCTACGCGTACCTTTCGTCATTCAATGGTACGCACAGCGTACCCTACAATGCTGCCACATCTTCATCCGTCAAACGTTTCGGACGGGGTTGCAAACCCCGTCCAGCCACAGGAACGCCAAGCCCCAGCTTGGCGAGTGTTCCAGCCAAGCTGGAGCTTGGCGTTCCCAGCCACCCATTTAAAACTGTCCCAGCTTATATTGGTAGCCACTTAATGGCATTGTCGCCGGCGCGTGGGAATGATGTATTTTTCGTGCCTTTCATGGCTAAAAACTCACTCAAGCATCGCTCCGCGCCGATTCCAGCGCCTTACGTAAATCGATGGATTGATCCGACACCATCCGCTGGATGTCGAGCATGATCGCCACCTTGTCGCCCTGTTTGCCGAAACCGCGGATCACGCTATTGCTATCGCCGCCGCCAAACTGGGTAGGGTGGTCAATATGGCTTTCGGGAATCTCCAGCACCTCACTAACGTGATCGACGACCAAGCCGATCAGTACGTTGTCAATGTCGAGCACGATAATCACGGTGCGTTCGGTGTAATCCTTGACGCCCATGCCAAAGCGGACGCGCACGTCCATCACCGGGATCACCTTGCCGCGCAGATTAATGACGCCCTTGATAAAACCCGGCACGTCCGGCACTTCCATAATGCGTTGCATGCCGACTACTTCGGTCACGTAACCGATGCCAATGCCGTACTCCTCGGCTGCCACCCCAAAAGTGAGGTACATATCCTCAATGTTATCTTCGTCATTGAACACCAGCGTGGTGTTTTCATTATCCGCGTCGTATTGACGCTCCTGGGCGTCTGCCATGTCCGACATTTCAACCTCCTCTAATATTGCAGTTATTGATTTATCCCCGTCAGGCACCATTGCCATACGGATTTTGTTAAGCCGTTTTCACTCGTTCCCATGTGCTACGCTCATCGTTATACACATCTCGAAGTAGGCCGGAATAAGCCTGTCCGCGCATTAATCGCAGGACAGGCGTTTCCGGCATTCCGAGGCTCAGCCGGAAACGCCCACCCTGGCTGTCGCCGGGCGGGCTTATTCCGGCCTACATCCTACCGTTAAGTTAAGAGATACGCTGGTTCCCAAGCTCCTGCTTGGGAACCCAGTGAGCAAAGCTCCAGCTTTGCGAACCGGGAAGCTGGAGCTTCCCATACTGAATTCCCAAGCTGGAGCTTGGGAACTAGCACTCACTAAAATCCTTAACTTAATGGCAGTGACGCAGCGCGTGGGAATGAGAAAAATACGAGTAGTTACAAGCTCTTTACCCCCTGTCAGACGCGCTGCAATGCGCGCACCAGCAATGACGGTATTTTTTCCAGCGGCGCAATGCTGTTCGCTCCGCCTAATTTATAGGCCGCCTGAGGCATGCCGAACACGACCGAAGTGGCTTCGTCCTGAACGACGGTACCGCCGCCCGCCTGCCGAATGTCGAGCAAGCCCTCGGCACCGTCTTTCCCCATGCCGGTCAGGATCGCCGCCGCCGCATTCACGCCGACGACTTGCGCCACCGATTTAAACAGCACATCTACCGAAGGACGGCTGTAGTTGACCGCTACGCCTTCGGTCAGCGCGACCCGGTATTGACCGCCGGAACGCACCACGGTCATGTGCCGCAAGCCGCCGGGAGCTAACAACGCCCTCCCAGGCAAAATACGGTCGCCATCCTCGGCTTCCTTGACCTGCATCTTGCAAATACTGTTTAAACGTTCGGCAAAGGTGGCCGTGAACCCGCCCGGCATGTGCTGGACGATCACGATACCGGGAGCGTTAGCCGGAAACGCGGGCATGATGCGCATCAGTGCTTCCACGCCGCCGGTGGAGGCGCCGATGGCAATCACCTTATCGGTGGTTTCGCCTAAGCTGGTGACGGCTTCAACATCACGCCGCCCGGTGCGTTTGAAATAAGCGACATTCACCTCGGCGGCGGCCTTGACCCGGCGGTTGATGTCTTCGATCATCTTGGGCAGCTCGTCTACCACGCCGACTTGCGGTTTGGGTATGACATCCACTGCGCCGGATTCAAGCGCCTCCAGACTGATACGCGCGCCCTGCCGGGTAAGCGAGCTGATGACCACGGTAGGAATCGGCATCACCGGCATGAAACGCTTAAGAAAAGTCACGCCGTCCATGCGCGGCATTTCTACGTCCAGAGTGATGACGTCGGGTTGCAATTCGACCATCAGGTCGCGCGCCATGTAAGGATTAGAGGCTTCGCCTACTACCGCAATTTCGGGGTCTCGGCGCATGCCGTCGGACAGAATACGCCGCACCAGGGCGGAGTCGTCGACGATCAGGACGCGGACGGGGCGGTTACGCTTCATCATTTAGCCAGCCTTCCGGTAAACGCCGCTCTGGATGGGAATCCAGCGCGAGCCCAGCTCGCGTAACGACACGGTGACGCTGGTCAACAGCCAGCCGCCCGGCTCGGTAACGTCATAGATTGCATTGACAACGTCCTGTTGCTGCGCACGGTCAAAGTAATACAGCACGTTACGGCAAAATACGACATGAAAGGCCTTCTGGAACGGATAAGGACTAATCTTTAGATTAAGGCGGCGAAAAGTGCAGACACGGCGCAGGTCATCCTGCACCCGGTATTGATCCATGCCCACCGGATCAAAATAACGCTCCAGCATCTTCCCCGGCATTTGCTCGATGTGAGATCCTCCGTAAATGCCTGCTTCGGCATGAGCAATCACCACTTCGCTGATATCGGTGCCCAGGATCGCCAGTTTACGTTTCGCCCAGTCGAGTCCGCGTGTTTCAGCCGTCATGATGGCAAGGGTGTAGGCTTCATCGCCGGTGGAGGCCGCCGCACTCCAGATGCGCCCGCCATCTTGAGGCAAGGTGGGCAGTATGGTGTCCTTAAAAAAATTCAGTACCTGCGGTTCGCGAAAAAAATAGGTGTGATTGGTGGATGCCGCATGTATTACCGCAAATTCCATGTCTTGATCGCGTCCAGACTCCACTCTATCAACCAACGCTTCTAGACCCGGCACCCCGTAACGCTCGCAAACTCGCTGCATGCGCTGAATCAACAGCTCTTTTTTCTTTTCAGGGTAGATCATGCCGCATCGCTCATGCAGCCAGTCACGCATACGCTGATAGCCCTGTTCGCGAGGCGCACCCACCCCGGATAATTTCTGATGTCTGTTCATGCCCGGCCTCCCCGCGCCAACTCTTCGCAATCGAGCACGACGGCGATCTCGCCGGTACCAAGCAGGGCACAACCAAGGCTGGCACGGATAGATCCAAGCTGCCCCTGCAACGGTTTCATCACCACCTGCTGCTGATCGTACATTTCATCAACCGGCAAACCGATCTGGCCGAAACTGGTTTTGAACACCACGATGACCAACGTGTCGAGCGGTTGTAGCGTCTGGCAGTCTTCACCATAAAACCGTTGCAGACGGCAAACCGGCACCATATGCTCACGCACCCGGATCATCTCAGCGCCATTTCCGGCTGAAACGGTGCTGATCTGCCCAAGTTCTGGCCGGAATACTTCGCTGACCACATCAACCGGCGTGGCGTACAGGCGTTGACCGATGCGCATGACCAGACTATCGAGAAAGGCAAGAGACAGCGGAATCGAGAGATTGACGCGCGTACCATCTCCGGCTTTGCTATCAACGGCAATGCGTCCGCGCAAGTCTTTCATTGTGGCATTAAGCACGTCCATACCCACGCCGCGTCCGGATAAATTGGTCACGGCTTCCGCAGTCGAAAATCCCGGCTGAAAAATGACTTTCCACAGACTCGAGTCTTCAGGCTCTTCATTAATTCCGACCAATCCGCGCTCTCTGGCACGCGCCAAAATTTTTTCGCGATGCAGGCCGCGCCCGTCATCCGCCACGGTAATCTGGATGTCGCCGCCCAATTGAGCGGCAGTAAGGGTGATACGACCGGTCTCCGGCTTGCCGACGGCAACTCGCTCAGCGGGAGATTCCAAGCCATGATCCGCGGAGTTACGTAACACATGTACTAACGGCTCATACAGGCGGTCGGCTACCACTTTGTCGATCTCGGTG
>DAINRH010000308.1:0-1379 GCA_036741905.1 Methylobacter sp.
AACTGTACCAACTGTACCAGATTGAGGTTTTCTTGAATAAATAGGCGGGAAATGAGGCAAATTTGCTGTACCACTTTTTAAGGCCGCTAAAACGGCCTTAGACCATGAATGACGAGGGATGCAGGGCTTGGTACAGTTAATTTTGGGATTTTTCGCTAAAAATAATGAACTGTACCAGCTCTAGGCCACGAATGGCGCGGCCTGTAGCTGGCTGGTACAGTTGGTACAGTTAAAACGGCGTTTTTTTAGTTATTTTTTCTGAAAATTAATAACCAGAGAATCAATAGCTTATGACAGCGAAATTTATAAAAAACGTAAAAAACCGAAAATCACAAAATAACTGTACCAACTTTTTACGAACCCAAAAGGTGCATGTGTAATTTATGAGCAATAGGCAGGGCGCAACGATGAAAGCAATCGTATCTGACCGGCTTTATTTAACCGGCTTAACCGATGAACAAACCGACCAAATCAAGCAGGCGTTCACTTTCCAGAACCCGAAATATGACGAGGCGCAACAGTTTGGCCGGTCTACTCGGTCGATACCCTTCAGCCTGGGACTGTTCGAGGATACGCCTGACGGCTTGGCTATCCCAAGAGGGCACACACCAGACTGGTTAAAGAATTGCGAGATTCAGGACGACCGTAACAGCCGCCCGGTGCAGATCATAACGAGCATTGAATCCAGACTTTACCAAGAGCGAGTAATACGGCTGGCCGTCGAGCATGGCGGCGGGGTGATCATTGCCCCGGCCGGTGCCGTCAAGACAACGATGGGTATAGAGCTTGCCGCACGGTTGGGCGAGCGTTGTTTGATCCTGGTCAAATCGCTAGACCTGGCGAAACAGTGGCAAGTTGCTATAACACGCTTTACCGGCCTTGAGTGCGGGTTAATCGGCGGCGGCAAGTGGCTGGAAGGGGAAGCGTTCACCGTAGGGGTGTCACAAACATTGGTCAAGCACGAAAGCAGTCTTGATTACGGCCTGGTCATTGTGGATGAGTGTCACAACATTCCAGCGGCGCAAGCTTACAGGGTGATCAATCGCCAAAAAGCAAAATACCGGTTCGGGCTATCTGAAACCTTGCAGCGCCGCGACAACCTGGAATTTATGATTTATGCGGCATTGGGTGCGGTCGTGGCTGAAGTTAAAGCGGATGAGGTAGGCGCTGCGGCTATTTCCCGGCAAGTCTACGGCGTTTGTGTTGGATGTTGTTGATGGGCATCCGCTCGGGTTGAGCTTTTAACAAGCGGTCGGCGATTTACCGCCAGCAGGGGGTTGAGGTGCGTGGCAGTCTGGGGAGGACTGTCGATTTTTAGGGAGAGAAAGGAGGGTAATCTATCGGACGATGGGGTTCAAAGCACCGGTGCCGGATGGCAT
>DAINRH010000308.1:1389-4104 GCA_036741905.1 Methylobacter sp.
TTCTGTCTAGCAGAGGTATGTATGAACGAAAAAGAACGAGCATTATTGAATTTTAGCCGGAGGACGAAAACCATCCTGGATAAAGCGAAGCAAGGTAAGTCGGCTGATTTTGCCGGCATCAAACAGGACCTGGCAGGGTTAAAACAGGATTTCAACCGGGAATTGGGCAGCCTTGAGACCTTAGATCCGGATGTGACTAAGTTCGGCGCGGTGTTAAGAGAGGCCGAGTCTTTAATCATTGAAGCGGATCCGACAACTTATTTGTAATGAGTCGTTGTTTTGTGCTGCGTCTTGGTTGATGCAGCACGATTTTTATAATTTTAAAAGTGAGTATTCATCATGAACACAATAAATCCCAGTGACTATTTTAAGCATAAAGCCGACGTCAGCAATTTGAAAAAGGCCATTACCGATCAGCAGGCCGAGATTGAGAATTTGCGCCGCCGGCTTACCGAAACACAAGCCCATGTCAACGACACCAACACCAAGCTGGCGATCGAGGAGCGGGAAATTTCGAGGCCAGGCGCCCTTTCAAAAGTCACGCTGTCGAAAGAGCAGTTCAATAATCATAAACGCGCAGTGGCCGAGATGGAAACCGAAGTAACGGTTTTAAATGAAGCTATATCTACGCGGAACAGAGACCTGACGAGGCTGAAAAATGATTTGGGTAATAAGAGCCGTGAGTTTAAGCATCTTAGACAGCGAACTACAGAAGCGTTAGCCGATCAGGTGGCCAAGCAGATTTTTGAATTGGCTGGAGAGCCGCTTAAGAATTTGATCCATGCCATGGTGGCATCCGAAGCCAAGCACTACGGTAATTCAAATTCTGCCCAAGATCTATTTTTAACCAAGCTGGGGCGGCGGTTTCGAGATTCGCTTACGCAAGACCACGCTGAGGGAGGAGTTAAAACGCCGGATTGGTTACCCAGTGTACAGGAGGCCAATCAACACGTTGAAGGTCAATTACATCAAATTTATTTAGCTGAACAGGCCGAGTAAGCCATGTCAGCCAAGCAAGATCAAAACGGCAAGTGGTCGGTCCAGGTCGCCCGCAAGGGGATTCCTCGCGTCAGGCGTGGCGGCTTTAAATCGAAAGAGGCCGCCGAGCAGTTCGAGCGAGAATACTTGGCTAAGCATCGGGTTGGATGCGCGCAGCACATGCCAAGTATAAGCATCCAAACATCGGGCTCGTCGATAACGGTATCCTCGCTTTCAGGGAATCCGCTGACTGTACAGGTCTATTGTTCTCCAAGGGGCTGATGAGCCAAACACTTTAACAAGGAACATTGCATGAATAACAAACAAAAAGGCTTTATCGATTATCCGAAACCGGATGTCGTGTACATCGATGTCGACGGCACCTTGCTGGTTGATGATTCGGTCAATCATCAGTTAGTGAGCTGGGCCAGGCGACGACACAACGAGGGCAAGCAGATCATCGTATGGAGCGCACGCGGCGCCGATAACGCCAGACGCGCGGTTGAGCTGTGCGGAATCAATGACATTGTGTCGCATACGCTCTCCAAGCCTGGTTATGTTGTTGACGACCTGGGGCATCGGTTTACGCAGTATATGGAGGTGATCCATGTTAACGACATCAATAGCAATGTCCAGGACTGCCAACCGGCTGGTGTATTTGTTGGTTCTATATGAACGTCAGTGACAAACGCTAAAGCCTTACAACATTTCCACCATTCCTAAGAGCCGGAAGATGACCGGCTTTCTCGGGCCTTAATATACCCTAAACAGGGTGTATTAAGGCCCCCATATTCCTACGTAAAAATTAGTTTGTCAGTTAGATTTATGCACCATATTGGCGCACCGACAAACTGTTTAAAAATTTTCAACTTTTCATGCCCTGTATGCCCCGACACACCTAGGATTGAGTTTGCGCACTCCCTCTCGCACGCGCAGTTTTTGCACAAAAATAGTGCAGTGAAATAAAAATTGAAGTTTTCACTACGTTTAAATTTGGGTGTTTTTTAAATTAAGTTATTGAAATACGTTGTTTTTATGATCATTTACAGCGCCGATTTTCACTCAATCATGGCGAGGGGTATATTTCATAAATTGTAATGATTTGCCATAAAGTGCCATGAAATGACCATAAAAATACATTTTTTTATCGCAAATATAAGATTAAGTTATTGTTTTATGGGGCTTTTCGTTAGAAATAAAAAATAATTTCTATTTTTCACTGAATGTCTATTGTCGGCTGCAAGCCGCTATAAATAAGCAATCGGCTAAAAACAAGATGGCAAATATTGGCGGTTTTTTGATGATATGCAATTAGGTGCAACATTAAAGAAAATATACAGCCGTCTATATAGCTGTATTGTTTGGAGAAGGGATAGAAAGCTATGAGCCGACCTTACCCACCAAACCATCTAACAGAATGTTTCCGTACTTCGGACCAATGCCGACCTTTTGAGTGTTATCACTCTCTCAAGCCAGTCAGACAATCAGACCGTGATTGGATCATCTTTAGTTGTTGGGCAAAGATAGCGGAAGCTTTAAGTTCAAATAGTGGCATTCACTCTATCTAATGCCACTATTCAGGTAAGCTCATTATTAAAGCGTACCCTGGCGCGTACCCTTTTTTCATGAAAAACATAATTAATTTGTTTATCAATTACTTATCATATCAAGCCATTCTCCGAAAAGGAATAGGGCTGCCCGTCGCCGATAATAAAATGATCGAGCACCCGTATGTCG
>DAINRH010000309.1:0-4096 GCA_036741905.1 Methylobacter sp.
TAATGTCTATCGCAAATCATTTTAATTTTTGTCGCATTTTAATTGTTACGCTACAGGGCTGGGGCGTCGGCGGCATTGAGGCTGAAGCGGTGATGCTGGATCAACCTATCTACATGCTGGTTCCCGATGTGGTCGGCATTAAGTTGACCGGCCTGTTGCCGCCGGGCGTGACCGCGACCGATTTGGTGTTGCGCATTACCGAGCTGTGCCGGAAGTTTGGCGTGGTCGGTAAGTTCATCGAGTTTTACGGTTCCGGCCTGACTAACTTGAGCATCCCGGACCGGGCCACGCTCAGCAATATGGCCCCTGAGCAAGGTTCGACAGTCAGTTTTTTCCCTATCGACGACGAAACGCTCAGCTATATGCGCTTTACCGGGCGTCATGCGGATTTGATCGACCTGACCGAGCGCTATGCCAAGGAACAGGGGCTGTTTCGTACCGACGAGACGCCGGACCCGGAATTTACCCAGGTTATGGAACTGGACCTTAGCACCGTTGAACCGTCGCTGGCAGGCCCCAAACGTCCGCAAGACCGCATCGCCCTCAGTGAAGTCGGGCCGACCTACCGGCAAATGCTGATCGAGCCGAGCGGCATCAAAGGCATGGGGCTGTTCGAGCGCGACTTGGATCGTAGCGGCATCGTATCGAAAAATAACGCCGATGAGAAAATTACTCATGGCGCGGTCGTGATCGCGGCGATTACCTCCTGTACCAACACCAGTAACCCATCGGTCATGCTGGCCGCAGGCCTGGTTGCCCAAAAAGCGGTGGAGCGGGGCTTGAAAGTTAAAAACTATGTCAAAACCTCGCTGGCTCCCGGCTCATTGGTCGTAACGGAATATCTAAAACAATCGGGGCTGCTTGGCTATCTGGAACAGCTGGGCTTTTATCTGGTCGGCTATGGCTGCACCACTTGTATCGGCAACTCCGGTCCGCTGGATGAAGCGGTTGAAAAAGCAATAGTGGACAACGATCTGGTCGTGTCGGCGGTCTTGTCCGGCAACCGGAACTTCGAAGGCCGCGTACATCCCTTGACCAAGACCAACTATCTCGCCTCGCCGCCGCTGGTCGTTGCCTATGCGTTGGCAGGATCGACAGCGCTGGACATTACCCGCGAGCCGCTGGGTACGGGCAAGAATGGCCAGCCGGTTTACCTGAAAGACATCTGGCCTACGCCCTGGGAAGTATCCGAAGCGATCAGGCAATTTGTAACGCCGGAAATGTTCCGGGAGCGTTATGCGGATGTGTTCACCGGCACCACAGCCTGGCAAAAAATTGAAGTCCCCGGCACCGAATTGTACGCATGGAATGAAAATTCGACCTATATCAGGAAACCGCCGTTCTTCGAAGGCTTGACGATAGGCCGCGAACAAATACAGCCTCTCGCCGATATGCAGGTGCTGGCTTTGTTCGGCGACTCGGTGACCACCGATCATATTTCACCGGCCGGTCAAATCGCCCCCGGTTCCCCGGCGGCGTTATACCTTTTAGACAAAGGCATCGCACAAAAAGACTGGAACAGTTACGGTTCGCGCCGGGGCAACGATCAAATCATGGCTCGGGGCACTTTTGCCAATATTCGCATCCGAAACCAGCTGGTTCCGGGCGTTGAAGGTAATCTGACGATTTATCATCCGACCGGCGAACGAATGACCTTTTTCGATGCCGCGATGAAATATAAAGAGGCGGGCATTCCGCTGTGCATCCTTGCCGGTAAAGAATACGGCTCCGGCTCGTCACGCGACTGGGCGGCAAAAGGCCCGTTTATGCAGGGCGTAAAAGCGGTCATCGCCGAGAGTTACGAAAGAATCCACCGCAGCAACCTGATCGGCATGGGTATTTTGCCGCTGCAATTTATCGACGGCGAATCGGCTAAAAGCCTGAAATTAACCGGAACGGAAACTTTTGCTATCGATATTTCCGATACCTCGGTTCCGCAACAGGACGTTCAGGTTTCGGCAACAGCGCCTGACGGAACCGTTACGACCTTTAAGGCCGTAAGCCGTATCGACACGCCGATTGAAATTCAGTATTACCGGGATGGCGGTATTCTGCGCACGGTTTTAAAGAAATTAGCCTGAGTTGGATACGTCAATTAGCCGCAAGTGTCGATATTGCGTTCTATCAATGGCTACGGTATCCAGCGGTGAAACGCTATTTGCAGAATCCCAGAAAAATCATTTCATCCATGAAAAGCACGAAAATTTTCAAAAAGTTGTCAATTTCCAGGCTTTCAACCAAAGGGTGAATCACTCAATCAATACAACATATTGACTGATGTTACGCACACATCTAATAAATAAAGCGTAGTCCACGAAAGGCGCGAAAAGCACGAAAAACAAAGTGGGTCCCTCTTCTGTCCGTCATGCCTGTATCAAGCCACATACCTGTCATGAACGTTGTCAAAAGGAATGTGGCTAAATGCTTGGCATTACATCGTTAACCGAGAAATATACTGTTCTCTATTTTTTCGTGTCTTTCGTGCTTTTCGTGGACTAACCGCGGTTTTTAGGATAAAAGCCATTGCTGTCGGACCTCGACGACAGCGGCAACTCAACAGTCCCGGAAACATGGCCGGTACGCAGACCTTCCAGGTTTTTAAAACCTGGAAGGTCTAACTTGCAGCGTTTAATGGCGCAACAGGCCCCATCCTGCTTGATTTGAAAGTTGCCCGCCCCTCGCGCTACGTTCAGAACAGGCAGAGCGCTGGAACCCCTTAACAACACGAACCGCCGGATGCCGCCGATTCGCCCTGCGGTCCCGGCGTGCAGTCGAACAAACCGAAATGACGGGATTGATCGCCCAACACCTGGAAATGTTCGGCATAGCGGCCGGCGGCCAGCATGTCGGCGGTGTTGCCGCATACCCGTAGCGGCCTTCCGGTTTCGAAATGATGATGGTCGTCCAGGTCGAAAGCGTGAGGATGTTCCGTGATGCTGCCAAGATAACAAGCCACTTGACCGTAATCCTCGCAACGGTCTTCCAATGGCAGCTTGAAGGCGCGGACGGTGACCGAGTGAAACTTGACCATGCCGATTTTGGCGGCAACGTCGGGGTCGTCGAGGCTAATGGCATTTTGTTTAACGACGCGCACGTCGGGGCAACCCAGCGCTTGCAAAATCCGCCGGAAGTCTTCCCAATACAAAGCGCCGCCCAGACATTCGCCCAGCAACACCGGGTCTTGGCGCAAGGCGGCCGGGATACGGCGGTCAGCGAAGACATCGGAAAAATACAACTCGCCGCCCGGTTTCAGCACCCGGAATATTTCCGCCAGCACCCGCGGCTTTTCCGGCGACAGGTTGATCACGCAATTGGACACCACCACGTCGATGCTGTCGTCATCGATTCCAATCGCCGCCAGGTTTTCGATATGGCCGTGCAGAAATTCGACATTGGCGTAGCCGAAGCGCTCAGCATGCCAGTCGCGGTGCCGCATCGCGACTTCCAGCTGCTCCGGCGTCATATCGACGCCGATCACCCGACCGCTAGGGCCGACCAGTTTCGACAACAAATAGCAGTCGCGGCCGGAACCGCAGCCTAGATCCAGCACGGTTTTGCCGGTTAACACCGGCGGCAGCGGCGAGCCGCAGCCGTAAAAGCGTTCCAGCACTTCCGGATGCAAACCGGCCAACAAGGCTTTCAAGTAAGCGGGCATCGCGTCGATGCTGCAACAGGCGCTGGTTTTCAGGTCGTTGCTGGATTGCAATACCTGGCCGTAATAATGGCGGACGGATTCGTTGATTTCGATGCTGGTCGTGTTCATTCGGCTGGTCTCTCGTGGGTCAAGTTAAAAACGGCTGCAAGCCGCGTTACCATTCATTACGCGGGCGATCGTTACGATCCACCTGTGTCGGCCTACGATATTACCTTAACGCGTCAAGAGAACAAGAAACCTGACAAAAAATAGTCTATTAATGGCCGCGTTACGCATCGGCCGCGAAAAGATAGCTTGACGATAGCTGAATCGCCCTACGACGGGTATTTCTATGCAGGGAACACTCTCTGTTCGGACAATGCCTGACTGCGGTAATGGGCGGTTAATAACTGATGTTACGCATTGTCCACGAAAAAGCACGAAAGGCACGAAAAAAACATC
>DAINRH010000310.1:0-3982 GCA_036741905.1 Methylobacter sp.
ATCAGGGCCAGCTTTTCGCAATCGCTTTCCAGGCAGTCCAGCGCCATACCAAGCGCCTTGCCGTTAGCCAAGTCAGCGTTAACCATGTCGAAAGAGAACGCCAGATTAGCAAAGGCTTGGAGTAGGTCATCAATGGTTTTATCTTGATCTTGCTCGGTTTGAGATTGGGTGTTGACGCTCGTTTCACAGGAGACTTGCGCCTGCTGATACGCCGCTGACAGCTTATCGCAGGCATTAATATTGCTGATTAAGCTTCTTTCCAGGGCGGTCATGCCAGGGCGTGGCACAGGTATAACAACGGTTTTAATGTTAGTGGCTTGTGGGGGTGTGACTTGCCCTGAATTGTGGGCGGATTTATTTTGTGACATGGTGTTGACCTCTTGTGAAATGTTGAGGACACCGCTTGATTCTCTCAAAAATCGGGCGGTGAACGTTATCCGGGTTGAGAGACATGGCACAAGAACCATGCGAGCCGAAGCTCCCCAAATAACGCCCACCATAGATGATTTTTTGCATGTGAAAACGCAATCTATGAAGTAGACGCGCTATAGGCATCTTGTGTTTTTTATGGCTCTCACCCCATACCGCCCCATGTTGGGACAGCGGGGCAAGAATAAACGCCAAATAGGCAGAGGTCAAGCGCTGGGTTTGATGAGTATTCATCATTTGTCCCCCGCTGGCTGATTGCTATTGTTTATGACCTCGCGGCAACGATCTTCAAACCACTGCTTGGCGGTTCCATCCATATCCTGAGCATTCAACACATGACCACGCTGCATGAGCACGGCCACCTTGTTAATAACCCCAAGCTGCTCATAAACCGCACCGAGTAAATCAACCAACTCTTCGTTATCAGGCACTCCGGCGAACAGCCCTGGAGGTGATTCACCGTTTAATCTTGCCAGAATCCAAGCCAATGCCTTGCCGGTCGTCTCGATTTGAGAAGCATGGGCATTCAGGAGGCCAAGCCGTAGCTCTCTTGAAACGGTGCGAGAACAGGCAATTAATGCTTTATCCAGTTCGTTACTCATTGGACACCCCCAATGGCTTCAGTTTCGCCAAGCTTTTCAACCAAGGCGCGAATATCTTCAACACGCCAAGCGGTTGTACGTTCGCCAAGTTTTACCGGCTGGGGAGCTTTGCCGCTTTTAACCCAATTTAAGAAGGTGCTGCGAGAGACTGGGATTATTGCGGGTACGGGTGGGCTAGCTTTTGGATTCCCAATCACCTGGAATATCCGCAAGTATCCCGTCTCGGGTAGTTGGTGGGTTTGCTGTTGCATGTAAAAAGCCTCGTTGGTAGTAATTAAACGAGGTTGCACTTTATCGACCGAAAACAGCTTTGTGCAGGTGGAACAGTTTCAGTGGGTTAAAGCTTTAAGGGTGGTTAGGTTCTCTATAAGCCACGTGTCATATGGCTTAATGGGATGGGTAGGTTTTTTAATCTGAAGGAGGAGCGCCGCCGTTTTTATCTGGATTCAATAGAGTCGTAATGCGAGTCTTGGCTTCTTTGGTCATCTTCCCATAGTGAAGTTCTAACCAGTTTTCTATCAACTGCTTACGACTTCCTCTCTTTGGCTTATCGGGATTACATTCCAGAACAGCATTCCACGCCAGAATTGCAATGCTTAATTCTTCGCTGAACATGGGGTGCTTTGGATCAAGGTATGCAGGTGGTGTATTGGTCAACATGGCTTGCTGTTCATCCGGTTCAGTGAGGAAATTATGTACATTAGACACATTGAGCCAATCAATTATCTCAATAGCACCTTGCCGCGTAACAACAATATCCTTGACCGGGAATTTGTCACCCGCATTTATATGGCCCCATTCTATAAAAAGCAGCTTCATTTCTTTAAAAATATCTAAAAGCACTGCCGAATGGTTTGTACTTCCCTCTAAAGGTTGCGGATCTTCACCAATCGCAATATAGGCAACTGTAAGTAGTGAATATTTATCACGGTTTTTCCAATATCCAGAAATCGCCACTAAAAACACTCCGTTAAAGTGCAAACGTTACGAAAGGAAAACCGGAAACAGGGTAACGAATCCCGCTTGTTGCTCCGTCGAGCTATCCGGCTAGTGCTTATTCTACTGTTTTTTAGCGAATGTATGGCAACTATAAAAAGAACCGCAACGCTTGCGCTTAATTATGCACCACATAATTTAACATAATGTCCGTTATGCGAAGTTATTAATGAAATACACAAATAACTTGACTTCTTGAATGCTACGCACGGCGCGGGCTGTAGCCTATTTTTAATTATCACTGAAAGATTTGACTTTACTGCTTATTTATGGGGTGCAATAATAGAAAAATCAGCCGCACTGCTTGCGGTCGAGTAATCGCGATTCACCTTTAATCAACTTTTGAAGAGATACGCCAATGAAAGCCAAGAAAACACGCGCTAAAGGTGCCGGACGCAAGCCCTTGCAGCCTGAAGATAGAGCCAAAAGCACATCACTGCGTTTAACTGCTGCGCAACATAAAAAATTCATCGAACTGGGCGGCGTTGCTTGGTTAAGACAGCTTTTAGACAACGCTTAACTGACTTGTGCGGGCCTTTTGAAAGCTATCACTTGCGCCCCACTCTTCAAACCATCCAGGTAATCACTCCAAGCCTGCATCATCTGCCGCCGTTCCGGTAAATGTTGCGCCCGGTTATAGGCCGCTTTAACCTGATTGCGTTCAGCATGAGAAAGCTGGCGCTCGATCATGTCGGAATGAAAGCCTTGCTCATGTAAAAGTGTGCTGGCTGTGGTTCTGAACCCATGCGCGGTGTGTTGCCCTTGGTAGCCCATACGCCGGATTGCGGCGCCGATAGATTCCCGGCTGATATGTTTCTCGCCGTTTTTGCCTTGATTGCTGGCAAATACATAGCGCTGATTGCCGGTGAGCGGGTGAATATCCCGAAGCAATGCCAAAGCCTGAGTACTAAGCGGGACTATATGGGCATCCTTCATTTTCATTTTATCGGCGGCAATACGCCACTCTGCCGCATCAAGATCAAACTCGCTCCATTCCGCTTGCGCAAGGTTCGCAGGCCGGGCGAATATTAAAGGCTGGAGCTGTAGCGCGGTTCTCACGACAAAATTACCGCTATAAGCTTCAATATCTCTTAACAGTTGCCCTAACGGCTTAGGCTCGGTAATAGCGGGATAATGTCCTTTAACGGGCGAAGGTAAAGCGCCCCGTAAATCTTGCGTTACGTCCCTTTCTGCGCGTCCTGTTGCGATACCGTACCGGATAGCCTGCCCTATGAACTGCTTAGTTCTGGCCGCTGTTTCTATCGCTCCACGATCAACAATGCGTCTTAGTGTTGTTAATACCTCAACCGCCGACAGTTCCTTTAATGGCCTATTGCCAAGCCAGGGGTAAACATCCCGCTCAAAACATTCTTTAACGTGCTTATGGTGTGAAGTGCTCCAATCGCCTTTAAGCCTGGTCATCAAAAAATCTTCTGCGATTGCCTTGAAAGTGTTTTCAATGCTGCCTGCCTTTTCTATTTTCCGGGCTATATTTGGGTCAATCCCATCTGTAAGCTGTTTTCTCGCTGCATCGCGCTTTTCTCTCGCCTCTTTTAAGGTTGTCTCGGGATATACCCCCAAAGCAAAGCTCTTTTCTGTACCCCCAAATCGATACTTCAAACGGAAATACTTTGAGCCGTTGGGGTTGACCAGTAAGAACATGCCCTTCTCATCAGCGAGTTTATAAGGCTTTTCTTTGGGCTTGGCGTTCTTGCAGGCGGTGTCTGAAAGTGGCATTTGGGGGCATCTCGCTTGGGCTGGCTGAATATGCCCCCAAAGATACCCCCACGTTTGGGGGTATGTCAATGAATCTCGTTGTACTTCGCTGGATAATAAAAAACCCGCCAAGTCATATAACTTGCGGGTTTTTGCACTTCGTTGAATCTCTTTAAATCATTGTTTGGCGGAGAGAGAGGGGTTCGAACCCTCGATACGTTGCCGTATACACACTTTCC
>DAINRH010000311.1:0-3974 GCA_036741905.1 Methylobacter sp.
TGGTTCCCAAGCTCCAGCTTGGGAACCCAGTCGTGGAAGCTCCAGCTTCCCGTCTACTCTCACCACAAAGGAGCACATCAATGCCCAGAAGCCGTTACCGCGTCCAATCCGACCCATGCCCCCACTTCCTGACCGCAACAGTAAATCACTGGTTACCGTTATTTACCCGCCCGGAAACAGTGGACATCATTCTCGATTCTTGGCGTTTTTTACAGAACGATACAAATTTCCAAATCTACGGTTACGTCATCCTTGAAAATCATCTGCATCTTATCGCCGCGTCTGACAATTTGAGCCATGACATGCAGCGCTTTAAATCCTACACGGCAAAACAAATCGTCGCGCATCTGGAACAACGCCGCTCGGTCAAGCTGTTGGAGTTACTGGCGTTTTTTAAACGCGCCCATAAGCAGGAGACCACTTATCAGATTTGGGAAGAAGGCAATCATCCGCAAATCATCGAATCTGAGGTGGTTATGCGTCAAAAGCTGGATTACATTCACCACAATCCCGTAAAGCGGGGCTACGTGGATCAGCCGGAACATTGGCGTTATTCCAGTGCGCGTAATTATGCCGGTCAAGACGGTTTGATTGAGGTGATTCGGTCGTGGTGAGTTGCTCGGTAAGCTGCGACTGCATGGATGCAGGAGGTAGAGCAACGCAGGAGCAGTTGCCGAGAGCTTCCGAGACTGGGTTCCCAAGCTGGAGCTTGGGAACCAGCGTAAATGGAATGCCCATCAATTTACCGACAACCTTCTTTGAAAATCTATCAAGACAGCATCGATCCTATCTAAAATCGGCTTGAAACCAGAAAAATCGATCCTGTTTTGATTTTTCTTTACAATCTGCTCGGCGAATATAAATTTCCCATATTCAGTTTTTACATCCAGAGGTTCCTTTGGATTAAAGGTTTTTCCGTGATTTTTTTCATCCCTTACGCTCCGGTCAAAAAAATCCTCAATCATGGTATTGGCACCATTTTTATCTTTTGGTGTTGGTACAACATAAAGGTTCGGGGCGATGAAGTAATGCTCTTCCAACCCTTTTATTTCTGCTTTAGTATTAGTTAATGTTTTCACAGAACTATAGATATTTTTTGCACCATCATCATTATCGATAAGAATAATAACTGGGTGCTGTAATCCGGATGCCTCAATTTTTTTACAATTCTTTGGGAAATTATTTATGAATTGTCTGAGGTTATCTGTTCCGCCACCAAGCTTTAGCAGTCGATTCGTCGTATGAGTATATTGAAATAGCTTTACATTCAAATTTATTTTATCTTTTTTCTGTTCGGCCAGCCGTGGATAATCACCAACTAATTGGCGAATTGCCGCTCTGATATAGATATTATCGGTTTTACCTTCGCAAATTATGACCGGCTTAGAAGGCGAGTAAAAGTTTTTAAAAAATAGGAAACGTTGGTACGAAATTTCCGCAGCATCAGGTTTAGCTATTGGTTTATGAATTTTCTTCTTTTCCGCTAGAGTCATAATTTTTTTTCTATTATATACACTGACTGAGTCGATAAAACTCAATATGCCATTAAGTTGTTCCAATGTGCTGTCAACTTCGCTCACAATAGTATTTCCATGTTCGTCCACTGTTACTAGCTTTCGTTGAAAATTCCCTGTTTTTAATAACCGATGAACCATGGCGCGAGCTGTACGCCGATACTCGCTACGAGTATTGACTTTTTTGTTAACTATTAATCCCGTCACTTCTTGACGCGAACCATCATATTGCATCCTTGTTTTGGATGAATTTATCTCGAAACCTGATTTTCTAATAATCCTTTCGAGTTCCTTGCCTACTTGCCAATGATGATTCTGTTTCTCACTTTCGATGACGGTTGCTACCTTACTTGGAAAGTTAGGCATATTAGTTGAAAATGTTAAATCATCAGCGTAACGCGAATACGTACATCCGGTTTTATGGGCAATTGCAGCAAGTTTGATGTCAAGAATGTGACCAATTAAATTTGAAATTACAGGAGAACAGGGACTTCCTTGAGGTAGGCAGTTATCGTGACAAGCAATTTGAGCCAATATTGTTGCAACGGTCGGATTGAGTTGAAAATTTCTGTTGTTTAAAAAAAAACCCCGAACTCTCCCGAAATTTATCGTTCCGAAGAAGTTTTCAAGATCGATGTTGAAAACATAGCGTCTATTTCTATGAACAGCAGCATTGGTAATAATTGAATACTTGCGCCTGAACCCATGAGATATGGCGGAATCAATATTTCGAGCATGGTTTATCTGATCAATACAATTCTGAAGAAGGGTTGAAAGTCTAACCTGTAAAAGCTTTAGTTTAGGATCAGGCGCACTTATTGTCCGCAGCCCACCTGTGCGCTTTCGTATCTCAAATTTTCTGTATTTACTGGTGTTTGATTGTTTATACAGAATATAGCCAAGGGCTTCGGGTTTAAAGCCAAGTAGTTGGGCAGTATCCTGCAAAGATCTAGCAGCTCTTAAATCCTTTAAATGTGACATGATTTTGAAAGATTTTGATTGGAAGGGGGCTTATAGATACTCTTATGCTGTAAGCGTAATAATTGCGAAATGAAGCGCAAGCGAGGAAGGGCAATCACCCAAACAATTTTGAGACGTGTCGCGAAACGCGACAAAAAAATCTATCTATAAACCCATGCATAGATTAGCATAATTCATTCAAATTAAGTAAGAGAATGACTTTAAGTCATCGCTGATTGAATGGCGGTTATGGGTCGAACTGAAACACTCAATGTCTGATGCAGCTAAGGCTAATTTTGGCAATTGTCAGATCAAATCCAGAGTTTTACAAATCATTCAACTCCCCTGCCCCATTGCCCCGCATAAAAGCGTTCATTTAGTGCGGCCCTGGAACGTGCGGCTAATTCGGTTTCCTTAAAATCGTCATCAAGCACATCAGCATCGGCTTGATAACCGACGGCCATCATCGCCATCGGCCTGCAATCGCCCGGAAGATTAAAAACCCCTCACCAATGACCATTTTTGGTTGAAAGCGACGGTCTCACTCTATCACTGGCTATGCAACTTTTCCTGCAACCATACTTTTATAAGTGACTGGTAGGGTACATCCCGCGAATTTGCGGCGGCTTTGATCGAATCAAGAAGGTGCTGAGGAAGTCTCAGTGAAATGGTTTTTGTCGTTGGCTTTAAGTTAGGGAGCACTACCCGCTGGGCTTTCGTCCAATCCATATAGTCTGTGGAATCATGCGTTTCCCAAAACGCCTGCTCTTCGGCTTCAGTGGCAAATTTTGGTATTGTTTTAAGTTGTTTGCTCATAAATTTTGCGCTCCTTTCTGTGCATGTCTCTGGCTGATATAACACGTATACTCTCGCCAGCATTACGCAGAGTGAATGTGATATGCAACGTCCGAACTTCGTTTGTCTTACCGAGTGCGTGAAAGCGGCACTCGCCTTGACTGTGTTTAGTATCGTCAATTACAAGTAGCGGTTCATTGAAGAAAACCTGCTCCGCTTCAGCCATTGAAACGCCGTGCTTGTCGTTCTTGCGAGCGTTTCCTTCATCCCAATCGAATTCTGTAATTTTAGTAAAATCAATCATAGGCGTATATTATGAAGATATACAATAAAAATCAAGTATACCGTTTGCACGTCAAAATTCGGTTCACTCGTTCCCACGCGCCGCGTGGGAATGCAGTGCAGGACGCGCTGCGTCCCGTATACGCCAGACGCTGATCGCGATTCGAGGCGCAGCGCGCCTTGACTGCATTCCCACGGAGCCCGTGGGAACGAGGAAAAAACTAAATTCTACATCCAAACAACGAAGAACCGCCCCGCATCTATGTCGCAAACTCCCCAGCTTATGCCGCGATTGTCGTAATAATTGCACCAATCCGGAACTGCTTTCAGGTTCAGCCAAGCTATCTATCTAATATTCAACAAAAAACATCCCACCTAAAGCTGGAGCGAAATTTGCTTATGTTGCGTAACAACATCCCGCAA
>DAINRH010000312.1:0-3965 GCA_036741905.1 Methylobacter sp.
ATTGGCGGCGCAGACCCTACAGCAATTGGGGTACACTAATGTGCTGTCTATGGCCGGCGGATTTGAAGCGTGGAAACAAAGCCAATAGGCGGAATAATAAAAAAATAGGTGGATGGCAAAATGTGTGTTGTTTTACACTTTTTGTTGTGTATCGAAAGCTTCCACTCACTACAGACTTAAGAGGAATTTATGTCAAACCAACACCATACCTTGCTAATCATCGGGGGAGGCGCCGCCGGCGTTTCCGTTGCCAACAACATGCGCCGCCAAAACGCCGAGATCGATATTGCCATCGTTGAGCCGTCCGAAGTCCATTATTACCAACCGGGCTTCACCATTGTCGGCGGCGGCGCGTATACCTTAAAAGAAACCATCCGCAAGGAAGCCGACTTGATCCACCCGAGCGTCACCTGGATCAAGGATTACGCGGAAACCTTTCAACCGGATGACAACAGCGTCACGTTACGTTCCGGCGATACGCTCAGTTACGATTACCTTGTAGTCTGCCCCGGCCTGCAACTGGATTGGGGCAAGATTGAAGGCTTGAAAGAAACGCTGAACAAAAACAATGTATGCAGCAATTATTCCGCCGAGACCGTGGAATATACCTGGGAATGCATCCAAAACATTAAGGAAGGCACGGCGCTGTTTACCCAACCGCCGATGCCGATCAAATGCGCAGGCGCGCCGCAAAAAATCATGTATCTGGCCGCGGATCGCTTCCGTAAAAGAGGCACGCTGGACAAATTCAATATTGAATTTTTAACGGCCACGCCCGGCCTGTTCGGCGTACCGTTTTTCGCCAAAGCATTAAGCAAAGTGGTCGCCGACTACGGTATTAAAACCAACTTCAACCACAATCTGGTGGCTATCGACGGCCCGGCTAAAATCGCCACTTTCGAAACCACCGACAGCGAAGGCAACAAGCAACGCATTACCAAGGCATTCGACATGATTCATGTCACTCCGCCGCAAAGCGCGCCGGATTTCATTAAACAAAGCCCGCTGGCCAATGCCGCAGGCTGGGTTGATGTTAATCCAAAATCCCTGCAACATAATAAATACGGCAATATTTTCGGTCTGGGCGACGTCGCAGCAACAACCAATGCAAAAACCGCCGCAGCGGTACGCAAGCAAGTTCCGGTCGTGGTCGACAACATTCTTAGCCTGAAGAACAGCACTGATCTGAAAGAAGGCTATGACGGTTACGGCTCCTGCCCATTAACCACCTCGCTGAGTACAGTGATGTTGGCTGAGTTTGCCTATGACGGCAAGGTAACGCCTTCTTTCCCTCTACTCGATCCGAGAAAAAACCGCTCTATCTGGTGGTGGGGAAAAACTACCGGCTTTCCGTGGCTGTACTGGCATTTGATGATCAAAGGCTATCGCATCGATATTCCTCATTTGGAATGCTATGCCAAGAAGTTCATGAAAGAAGAATAAGCAATGTATCCAGCGCAAGGAATGCATGATAGCTGTAGTCGCTCCGGCATTCGCCCGGAGTGACTATTTTAACAACAGCTTAAGAACTGTATAGCGAGCAATCACTAGGTACTTTGTCGAGTGCTGCCAGCCCTGCAATCAGACTTAAGGTCGCCAGGACCAAAACATGGGGTCCAAAAAACCAAAATATGATCGGCAAGCTAAAAAAGAAAGTTCGCGTACCCAGCATATAGTGGTTGCCGGCTCTGTTTAAATAGGCGCAGGTTTGCTTGCACAACTCCCCGTCAGCCGATGCATCGCTTGGAAGATTAATCATATAACCGACATGATTGAAAAAACGAATTGCCATGGCAAAACAGTAAAAGGCAATAGAAAAATCCAGCAGCAATAGTATCAGCTTTATTTGCCACAACTCTCTGGAAACGGTATAGGCTAAGATAGAAGGGTGCCAGTCTAGCGCCCATTGGCCTATTTTTTCGCTTAAATTTAATATCCCGACTATCAGCAATATGGCAGTCGCGGCCATAAAGTTGGCGGCCATAACCGAGTTGCGAAGGGTTTGAATGGCAAGAATGTCCATGTTACCGCTACCCATTATCATACTTACCCAGCGCTCCCGAATTTTGGTATTCAGCGCATGCATACTCGAATTGGGTAAGCGGCGAGTGCGGCGAGCCAAATAAAAATAATATATCAATATTAAGATAACACTGACCGCTAACGCGATAAGATCGTAAGACATTGCAACTATCTCCTTATTTGCTACTTCGAAAACGCAATAAACCGCCGGTAAGGCGAATTTTGCTTCCAGGTAAAGGCCTCGGTGTAGTAATGCATTAACGCCAGATAACCGAGCAGTCCTAAGGTAATCGCTTTATTAATCTCCACGCCGAAAAAGAACGCGGTTAGTGCATTGATCGCACTATCCCCGTATGACTGCAACACAAACGCCAGCGCAAAAGAAGCTAACGGCAACACGACAAAAACCGGCACATGACAACGCGCCGCATAGCGATACATCGCATTTTTTGGATGTTTGTGGTGTTTGTTGTAATCATGCACCACATAGAAAATATAAGCCGTCGCATCATGTACCAACCTGGGTACCAAAATCGCGAAAAAATAATATTGCTGAACAAAAAGGTAAAACGTGCTTAATACCAATAAGACGTTAGACCATAAAAAGCACCGGCCCGATTGCGTTGTCACATAGCGCTCGCATAACAGCGCACTGCAAACCAGTCCGGCGCATAAGACTCCCGCAATCAGCTTTATCCACTCCAACTGCTGCACATCCAGGCTGTTTTTCAGGAATATGCCGATATAAACGAAAAGACCCGCCGTCACGCTCAGCCATAGCAACAGATAAAAAACCGAATCGGGCAGACGATACAGGCTGCGCCCCACGCCCAACTGCTGTTTGAGCACATGGTATACGGTCCAGGCGGCCACCGTCACATAAAACGCTTTATAGGGAATAAACAAGCTGCCCACGCCGAAGACCGTGATAATGGCAACCGTCATCAAGATGATTTTCAACTTATAAAATTTCAGGTATTCGCTATTGCTCGCCAGCAAGATAGAGCTGGCAACGATATGCGGCGTTCCAAAAATGATTTGGAATAATAAAAACTGCTTCGGACTGCTCGGCAAACTCTGCTGTAAAAACCCTTGCCAAAACCAACCATCAAACAACTGTAACAATAAACATAACGGAATGATGGCGTACAACCCCAACAACAGCCTGAACGAGACAGTCAATTGATTATCATCAGGTATATCTTGAGCTGAAATGGCTTGGGCAGACATAAAACTATCCTCCTGTTATTTATTATTATTGTTGTTGTTATATTCTCAGTCGAAACATTAAGCGTTGTATTCGATAAATAATTGATTCATATATTTTAAAAGTAAGTGGTCATGCGTTTTTGGAACGTATCTTCACCCTTATTTAAAATGGGTTCACATGGTACACAATGGGGATGATTGAGACAACAGCGTGCAGAAGCTCCCCCGGCTTTAGGATGTTAACGCTTGAAACAACATTTTATATGCTTAACCGTGATATTAATCTAAACTGGTCATCCCCGCCATTTTCAAGCATTACTTAGTTTTTCAGGATAAATAAACTCATGACATTTAAGCTACACCCGTGCCTGGAGCAGGATTGCATAGCTATCGGCCGCTTTGAGTTATGCCGGTTATTAATGATGAATGACAGTCTGTACCCCTGGTTTATACTGGTGCCGGAACGCGCTGATTTGCAGGAAATTTATCAGCTGAGCAAAGCGGATCGTGAATTGCTGACTGAGGAATCGAGCTATCTTGCCGAAAACTTGGCGGAGCTTTATAAAGCCGACAAAATGAATATTGCCGCAATAGGCAATAGGGTTCCGCAACTGCATATCCACCATATAGTCCGCTATCAGGTTGATAAAGCGTGGCCTGCGCCGGTCTGGGGAAAGTTCGCTGCCGTGCCTTACACAGACCGGCAGATTGCGGATAACTTAACGCGTATTAAA
>DAINRH010000313.1:0-3958 GCA_036741905.1 Methylobacter sp.
TTCGGGGGCTTTAATATGGCTTGCGAGAGTGCTCATTCTCGGACAGGCTCCTAGCACCTTACTTGCCGTAGGCAACGCTTATTTCGATGCAAGAACCCGACCATGGTTCAAGGTAGCCGTTGCCGCAGATAGCATCAAGTGGTACCCCGCCTATCGTTACGTCATCCAGGACGGCCCGGGTGTTTATGACGCAATGGGAATGGGAATGTCGGCACCACTCTACGATGCCAACCACCGATTCATTGGCGTTGTCACGGCGGATGTTGCGCTCTCTCAGCTCAGCGCCTTTCTGAAGGCGCAAATGTCCAGCATCGGTGGGGTCGCCTTTCTGGCCGAAGCGGGCGGGGAGTTGCTCGCCAGTTCGGGAACAGAACCCATTTATCGCTTGGATGGTGATAAAACCATCCGAATCAGGGCCTCGGAAAGCGATACCCCGGCTATCCGTATGGTGGGTTCTGTTATCAAAAAATCGACCGATTCTGCAGGAAATCAGTTTGTCGAGGTAAACGGCGAACGCTATTTGGTCGATTGGCAAACGATTCAGCTTCCCGATGGTCCCGCACTTACGATTGGCCTTGCATTGCCTGAAAGTCGTTTTGCCGGCCCGGCGGAGGAAGCGTTTCTCAGTATCGGATATTTGACCCTGGCATTTTGGGGGCTGGGTATTGTTGCCGCGCTATTCGCCACAAATTGGTTCGCCCGGCCATTGGTCTCGTTAAGTCACTGGGCCAAACAACTCGCGGGAGGAGATTGGCAGGCAAAGCCACCGATGTTGAGCCCGATACATGAAATTGCCAGTTTGACATGCACGCTTGGCTATATGGCGGATAATCTGAAGCTTCATACCGAAGAGCTGGAAAGACGTGTTGTCGAGCGCACAGAGGAATTGGAAAACGCCAACCGACAGTTGGCTAAGTTATCTGTCACGGACGGTTTGACGGGCATTGCCAACCGAAGGCACTTTGACGAAGTTTATGCGGATGAATTCTCGCGCGCAGCGAGAAATGGTCAGCCCCTGACATTAATGATGCTGGATGTCGACCTGTTCAAGAAGTACAACGATCACTACGGCCACCAAGCCGGTGACGAGGCATTGAAGCGCGTTGCCGCTGTGCTCAGTGACAATGCTCGCCGACCTGCTGACTTGGCTGCCCGGTATGGCGGCGAGGAGTTCAGCATCATTGCCGCGAACACCGACCGGTCAAATGCAAAACAGATAGCGGAAACCATCCGTAGCGCCATCGAAGCGTTGGCGATCCCTCATGAGCAATCCGTCCACGGAAAAGTCACCGTCAGCATCGGCGTTGCCGTGTTGAGTAGTGAAAGTCGCGTTTCCTTGGAACAACTACTGACGATGGCGGATGAAGCACTGTACCGCGCAAAGGCGGCTGGCCGGAATCGGGCGGAAATTGCCAAAGTTTATAAGTTGGGTTAGCCGTCAATGCTGTTGACTTAAGCAGAGCAACGCATGGAGCAGTTGCCGAGGGGAAATCAAAATAAGGAAAAAAGCTTATTTAATCCCCCTCATCCCAACCTTCTCCCTCAGGGAGAAGGGGTACGTACTCTTAAGTCAACAGCATTGGGGTTAGCCGTAGCCCAACATCTACAAGCAATATGTCGAGATATAGTTGAGACAAAAAAAGCATTAATTCGCGATTTATTTGATTTCGATATGGCCGAGCATTGGCGCGATGATGAAGTGGCAATTCTTATTATGGGAACACAAATAAAATAATTTATATCAACTATGACGCCGTCTTTATCAAAGCTGATACTAATCGAGAATCGCGCCTACAGAACCTGATTTTGAGCAACATAACGCACCACACGGTCTCGCCCTCCCTCTTTGGCCTGATACAGCGCCTTGTCTGCGAGGTCTAAACAGCCGGCAAGGCTGTCGGCATCATCAGGAAACATGGCGATCCCGATAGAGACGGTCTTGCTGAATTTATCGGATGCCGCGTGAAATACCTGTCTTGCAAGCATTTGGCGGATCCGCTCAGCCGTGATCCGCGCCACTTCGTCGGAGGGTTCCTGAATAAGGATCGCGAACTCTTCGCCTCCGATACGGATCACGTAGTCGGATTCCCGTACGCACTTCATCATGATGGCAGCCACTTCCTTCAGCACCGTGTCACCCACAGCGTGACCATAAGTATCGTTGGTTGACTTAAAATGGTCCACATCGCAAGCGAGAACAGCGGTCTTCTTTTCAAAGCTTAGATTGCGCTGGAATTCGTCAAAAAAGCGACGGTTATAGAGACCTGTCATCGGGTCCTTAAGCGAGGCATCGCGAGCCTCATGGAGGTCCTGCTCCCGAACCATCATCCGCCGCCTTAGCAGGGCCTCGACGAAAGACAGGGAGAGAAGCTCGATGCACTTCACGTCCTCTTCGTCATAACCGCCCTCCTTATTGGCAAGCGCAAACATCCCGATAACCTGACCATTGTGCTTCATCGGAACGCCGAGAAAAGCCGTTAACGGCGGGTGGCCTTCCGGCCGTCCAACGCTCTGTGGGTGTTGATCCGGCGCATTGACGATAATCGATTCTCCGGTAGTGACCGGCAGACCCCAAAACCCCCGAAAGACCATGTTCATGATAAGCTTGGTCTTATTGGTGCCGGGGATCCTGCAAGCGTCCCAGCCGGGATCGCTTAGCGCCAGGGCATCGTACTTTCCTTCTTCGTTGATCTCTCCGACAAAGCCATACTTGCTACCCGTCATGTCCTCGGCCATCTTGAGCCATAGCTCGCCAATCTCGTTGTCCGTCTGAGGGTTGATCGTGTCTTGCAATACCTGATTGATGGCATTAGCCACCAGGGTCTTGCGATTATCGGCAGTCTCGACGTTGGGCCGTTTTAAAAGGCGGGAGGCCATGATCAGAGCAAACGTCCCGATCTCGTGCTCGACCAGGGTTATCCGCCACTCCGCCAAGTAGTCGTTCCCATTCGCGCCTCGGCGTTGGGCCTCCAGGCGCACAAAACCTACTCGAACAAGATCTGTCCAAAGAGGAGTCCAGTCCACAGGTGCGGCGTTCGCTTTCAGATTTGCAATTTGCTGGCCTACAAGCTGCGTCTCATTAAAGCCCATGGACGACACTGCGGCGTTGTTGGCATAGTGAATAAAGCCATGCTGATCAACAAGATATATTTCATCGCTAGCGCCATCTAAAGCGCTTTTCCAGAGACTTGCAGGGAGTTGAACCATAGGGATGGGAGATCGTAGTCGTGTGTCAAATCGCGCTACTATAGCAAATCAGGCCGCGTTTTGCAGTGGCTACAATCCGCCAACGGCGGTTAGAGCCTTTTCGACCCCGGCTTGCTGCACTCTTATGCCGCCTCCGACAAGGCAGGTAACAACTGCGGGGTGATTTGCGCCAACCAGGTTTTAAGCCGCTCTTCGGTTAAGAAGGGTTGCGTGCGTTGATCCAGCACCAAGCCGACAAACCGGTTATCGATAATCGCATCGGAGTGTTCAAACTGGTAACCCTCGGTGCTCCAAGGTCCGATAATGTCGGCGCCGTAACCGTAAAACACCCGATAAAGCTGAATCAACGAACTGGCGAAGCGCGAGGCGTAACGTTCCTGATTACCCAATCCGAACAAGGCCACCCGTTTACCGCTCAAGTCAACACCATCGAGATGAGGCACAAACTCTTGCCAATTGCTTTCTATACAGCCTACCGCCAGTCCCGGCAAATCGCCGACGCCGTAACTCGGCGTGCCGAGTATCAACGCATCGTACTGCAACAATTCAGCCACAGGGGTGCGGTTGATGTTTTTGGGTTTGTCGGCCAGTTCTTCGCCCAATAAACTGTAAATCTTTTTAGCCACCAAACGGGTGCTACCGGTATCGGTTCCGAAAAAAATGCCTATTTTGTTCATAAATCACCTGTGCTTGAGATTGCGGGATGTTGTTACGCAACATAAGCAAATTTCGCTCCAGCTTTAGGTGGGAT
>DAINRH010000314.1:0-3942 GCA_036741905.1 Methylobacter sp.
AACTGGCTATATGAGGACAAACACCCGACATATCAAGAATGACTGAGTACTAGCACTGTTTAAAAATAGAATGTAAAAAACTTGAGTCATGCATTTAGCAAACAAAATCATCTGCTTTTCCAAGTCAGCTTTGATGCGCAATATCACCATTAGGTGCTTATTAATAAGATAGAGCTGGGGTCGAAAGCCATGCTAAGTTACAGATTGACCCTCTATTCGGTCCCGATGTTCTCTAGCCGCGACTCGCAAAGCACGACGATGTAAAAAATGATCAATATAAACAGCTCCAATAAGAAAATAAAATGGCTCACAGGGCAGTTTATACCGAGCAAGCCCCATTGGACCGCCAGGGACTGTAAAAAACACAATACTTCCAACAAATAAAATCAAAATAGCCAACTGGTGGCGCCTCATCAAGAAATCAACACCTAATAAAAACGTTAAATAATTCGTCAAGAGCAAGCCCAATACAGTCAAACCCAACATGATTTCAGCAAAGCTCTTCGTTTGAAAGAAAAGCGAGATAAGTTTGAATCCCTTTTCGTTAACGAATACATCTGGAGACAGACTCGTAGACATCAATCCCAGTTTATGGGCTATATCAGCGGTGCCGAGATTGGTATATGTATTAATCATACCTTTGATCCAGCGTGATGCGAAAACTACCGGGTGCTCCTTTATATACTGAACCGCGAGATTCTGTGCAATGGATTCGTTAGTAAAAGGATTGTTGCTTTCTGAGTAGCCCAAAGCCTTGGCTTGTGACTTGAATTCGGCAGCAGCTATCTCACGGGGTTGATTCGTCTCCCAACCTCGGGTATACCCAACTTGCCAAAACAGAAGAGTTTCCCCCTGTACAGAAGAGAGCTTTATCGTATCGTAGAGTGTATAATTTCGATACAGCCATGGGCTGATTATGACTATAAACGCAAGTGTATATAGAAAGCCCCATTTTAGCCTGGTCACCAAGTTTCTTGTCGGCCACAAAAGAGAGACAAAAAGTAAAGTTACAAAATAATACTGTGCGACCGGCCTGATCAAAACGGCCAGCGCCAGCAGTCCCCCTGCAATTAAAAAGCTTCGCTCTTCTCCTAACTTCAGACCACGCAAGTAGAAATACAAGAAAGCCGAAAGAAACATAACAAATAGGCCGTCGCTATAAAGGCTAGCGGTCGAAAATATCGAATTTGGATTGATTGCAAGGAACGTGGAGGCAATAACGCCGACTCGCCTAGAGAAGACCATTTCGCCAATTCTAAAGACGTAATATATCGTTATCAGATCAACAAAAATCTGTACGAACAACACCACCCAAGGCTTAGAGCCAAATAACATGTAGAAAAGAGCTATAAAGAATGGATAACCCGGAGTTCTAAACGTGTCGCCACAGAAAGTGAAATGATTGACAATGCATTCTGCGAGCCTGTGATATTCAGGAGCATCACCGACTAAGATGCTTTCTGACTGCACTTGGATGTCCCATGGTCGAAAAAGCAAGAAAACAATTAAGCGGAGGACAAAAGCCACAAGAAATATTAGAAATATTTTTTCTTTTTTAACGGTATTCACGATTACCTCTTCATGCTCAGGCATGACTGAATGTATAGTCATTGAGTATTATCACCTTTTATTTCAATCCCTTACCCTAGCCGGCTACGAGTTTTCTGGTTAATACCCCCATTTCTTATAATTGAACTTTCTTCCGGGGGGTTATATCCGCCGAAACAAGCCCGAAAAAGCACTATCAACACAGATAAATTCCCTTTAATACTGCTGATCTTTGTCGGCACTTCTCCTTTTGGATATTGCCGAATAGTCGGCAACTCAATACAGCGATAGCCAAGCTTAGGCGCACGATAGGAAAGATATGCAAGCAACTCGTAGGTCATGAATACATTACGGAACAGAGCGATCTTGGGATCAAGCAGTATCTTCCTATTATAGGCGCGAAAGCCTTGGGTGGTATCGGTCCATCTAAAGCCGGAAAACAGACTCAGCATTGGCGCATGTATGAAACGGATTGCGAAGTCCCTTGACTTAGGCGTGTTCTCTGCCATCCCCCCTGCGATAAAACGGGAAGCCTGCACAAAATCCGCACCTTGCTTTAATGCTTCAATGAAGCGCGGTATCGCTTCAGGATCATCCTTGTCGTTACCGTCAATGGTAACGATTCCTTCGTAGCCTTGATCAAGTGCAAAAGCATAGGCGCAACGAAGCTGGGCGCTCAATTTACCCGGTCCTGTCTTGACCAACAATCCGCGTACGCCTTTTTGTTGTAGTGACTCCAACTCCAACGACCCGTCGGTACTACCGCTATCCACGATGATGATGTCGGTGACGTCGCCGATTTTGAGAGTCGCCATTCTGGACAGGAGACTCTTGATTCTTTCGCCTTCATTAATAACCGGAATTACGACACACCATGGGTGCTGTCGTCCAAGCCATAGAGAGGCCTCAAAAGTGGGTATTTGCCAACTGGCGCGAACTTCTGGAGCAATGTCAGGGTTATTCATCGTCTATTTTCTCTGTTGTTAGGATACTCGAACCGTGATCAGGCCCACGCCGACAACCACCAGCAGAATGCCCGCGATGGTTGTCCAGTGGAAAGATTCGCGAAAGATCAGCAAGGAACATAATGCTACTGCGGCTACGGCCCCTGCTGTAAGCACGGGGTGTGCCACATTCAGCGGTAAGCGGGCCAAGGCGGAAGCATAAAGCAGGAATGCCGCACCGTAAAAAGCCAAGCCCAGCCAGAATGGCCAGTTACTAATAACTGACCTGATCGAATCATCTAAAGCAGGGAATTTACGAGGCGGGATCATAGCCATCTTAACCAGGACGCTGGCTGAGGCATTGGAGGTAATACTGAGAATCAGGATGAGCCAATTCATGTCCTAGCCTCAACACCATTATTGCTATTGCGGTAGTGCCTAATCGCCACATTCAGTGCGCGCTCTATCGATACTTCGTGTGGTTCATTCTTGGTCGTCAGCATCTCAATGGAAACCACATGATTAGATAGATGTTGCTCCAGGGCTGCAAACATCTTGCCGTGATCGGTTCCTCCGTCTCCCAGAGGAAGTAAGTCCGGCTCACTGGCATGAATATGTCCAATGAGAGATGTATAATCTTGCAGCACAGTGGCTGGGTCCTCGCCATTGATGGCTAATGCTCCTGTATCCAATTGCATCCTTACGGATGGATGGGCGATCTGGTTTACTACCTGCGCCGTTTCAGCGCTGGTGGTCATAAAGTTGGTGCCGTAGCAGGTTGGATTGGGCTCGAGGCAGATCATCACGCCATGGTTTTGGGCGATGTTCCCAAGACGTCGAAAAAAAGAGACAGCCATACCCATCGCTACCTGATCGCTCAAGCCGCTACGATCTCGATTCTTTGGCGAGCCAAACACCAGTCGCTTGGCATCCAGGCCTCCACCGATACGGCACACTGCGATGAGATGTTGCAGCATCATGTCCTGAACCTCCGGTGGGCCAAAGACATTCAAGCCGGTTGTGCCAAACAACAGCGCCTGCATACCCGTGATTTCGATACCACGTTCCGACCACCAGTTCTTGACATGAGCGATGTCCTCGTCTGTTGCCTTGGCTGGCTCAGAGAAATACTTACCTGGCGCGACATCAATCGCATCAACACCAAAACGATGAAGTAGCTTGGCTATCGCTTCATCTTCCACGATATCCCAGGCAATGTTTGAAATAGCCAGCCTCATGCTTTCACCCCCGCGTCGGATTTGATCGTGAGCGGCTCAGACTGTGCATATGCCCTAATAGCTTGAATGGTTTCACGCGAGCTGTACTGGTAAAACCCCGGGGTGCCAAAAATTTGAGCATGCCGAGTTCGCATGTCATAGATGGCAGGGCTGTCGGCCAAAGCGTGGTCGAACGATTTGCCAAAGCCTTGCTTTGAAACATCCTCAACGCT
>DAINRH010000315.1:0-3940 GCA_036741905.1 Methylobacter sp.
GCAAATTAATTCATATGCGAGCTTTTTGCAATCAGGTGTTACAGCTGAAAAGCGCGAAGACAGTGGATTGCATGCAGCATTCTCCAGTGTTTTTCCAATTGAAAGCCATTCCGGATATGCAGTGCTGGAGTATGTGAAATATAGATTGGGGGAGCCTGTTTTTGATGTAAGAGAGTGTCAACAAAGAGGCGCGACCTATGCGGCCCCCCTAAGGGTATTGGTTCGCTTGGTTATCTATGATAAAGAAGCCTCCGCGAATGCAAAAGTAGTTAAGGATATTCGTGAACAGGAAGTTTACATGGGGGAGTTGCCTTTGATGACGGACAACGGAACATTTGTCATTAATGGGACGGAACGGGTGATTGTCTCCCAGTTACATCGTTCGCCAGGTGTTTTCTTTGATCATGATAAAGGAAAGACCCATTCGTCAGGAAAACTGTTATTTAATGCGCGGGTTATCCCTTATCGTGGTTCATGGTTGGATTTTGAGTTTGATCATAAAGATTGCGTTTTTGTCCGGATAGACCGGCGTAGAAAAATACCCGCAACTATTTTGCTGAGGGGTTTAGGCTACGATAACGAAGAAATGCTCAAGATTTTCTTCGAAATGAATAAATTTACAGTTGATGCTCAAAAATGCATTTTCCACATCGTGCCTGAACGGATGCGTGGAGAAATTGCAGCCTTTGATATTAAGGGTAAAAAAGGCGAAGTATTAGTTGAAGAAGGCCGTCGGATCACGGCTAAGCATATTCGTGAAATGATAAAGTCCGGGTTAACCGAAGTAGAGGTGCCCAAGGATTATCTGGTTGGCAAGATATTAGGGCATAACTTGGTTGATCGATCTACAGGCGAGTTGGTTGCTAATGTGAACGACGAGCTTACTGTGGGGATAATAGATCGATGCATTGAAAGCGGTATTACCGATCTGAATACCCTGTTCGTCAATGACTTGGATAAAGGTCCGTACATGTCTAATGCCATGAGACTGGATACTACAGCCAATAGTCTTGAAGCACTAGTTGAAATATATCGGATGATGCGCCCTGGCGAACCACCGACCAAAGATTCGGCTGAAAATCTATTCCAAAATCTGTTCTTTACCGATGAACGGTATGACTTGTCTACTGTTGGACGGATGAAGTTTAACCGTCGTTTAGGTCGTCAGGAAACCACAGGTCCGGGTACTTTAACTAAAGACGACATCATTGATGTACTTAAAGAATTAATAGATATTCGTAACGGCAACGGCAACGTTGATGATATTGATCATCTAGGCAACAGACGGGTTCGTTCTGTCGGTGAAATGATTGAGAACCAATTCCGCGTTGGATTGGTTCGCGTTGAAAGAGCGGTTAAAGAGCGCTTAACATTGGCAGATTCTGAAGGCTTGATGCCACAGGAAATAATCAACGCTAAGCCGGTTTCCGCTGCGGTAAAAGAATTTTTTGGCTCCAGCCAGTTGTCGCAGTTTATGGATCAAAATAATCCATTGTCGCAGGTGACCCATAAACGCCGTGTATCGGCTTTGGGGCCAGGCGGTTTGGCAAGAGAGCGTGCTGGATTTGAGGTTCGTGACGTACATGCAACGCATTATGGTCGCGTATGTCCAATTGAGACACCTGAAGGGCCAAACATCGGTTTGATAAATTCATTATCAGTCTATGCGCGTACCAATAATTATGGTTTTCTGGAAACGCCTTATAGAAAAGTAATTGATGGCAAAGTAACGGATCATGTCGACTATTTGTCAGCGATTGAAGAAGGCGAGTTTGTTATCGCTCAGGCCAGTGTTGCTGTAGATGCAAGCGGAAAGCTGGTTGACGGACTGGTGTCATGCCGCCATAAAGACGAGTTTACTTTAGCTATGTCGGACACTGTGCAATATATGGACGTGTCATCCAAGCAGATTGTATCTGTGGCGGCCTCCATTATTCCGTTCCTGGAGCATGACGATGCTAACCGTGCGTTGATGGGTTCAAACATGCAACGTCAGGCTGTTCCTACGCTAAGAGCTGAAAAGCCATTGGTAGGTACAGGTATGGAAAGAACGGTTGCAAAAGATTCCGGTGTAACTGTAGTGGCAGCGCGTGGCGGCAAGATTGAAGCCGTTGACGCGGCCAGAATCGTAGTGCGAGTAAATGATACTGAGACTGAAACAGGTACGCCGGGTGTTGATATTTACAACCTGATTAAATATACCCGTTCGAATCAGAATACCTGTATCAACCAAAAACCGCTGGTAAAACCGGGCGACATCGTTAATGCCGGCGACATTATGGCAGACGGTCCGTCTACGGATATTGGCGAGTTGGCGTTAGGGCAAAACATGTTGGTTGCGTTTATGCCTTGGAATGGTTACAACTTTGAGGATTCGATTCTGGTTTCAGAGCGTGTCGTCAAGGAAGATCGTTTCACTACGATCCATATTGAAGAGAAAACATGCGTAGCGCGCGACACCAAGCATAGCCCTGAAGAAATTACTGCGGATATTCCTAATGTCAGCGAAGAAGCGTTGTCCAAGCTCGACGAGTCCGGAATAGTTTATGTCGGCGCCGAAGTAAAAGGCGGTGACATTCTGGTAGGTAAGGTAACGCCAAAAGGTGAGACCCAATTAACACCGGAAGAAAAACTACTGCGAGCAATTTTCGGCGAGAAAGCGGCCGATGTGAAAGACACATCGTTACGTGTACCTGGCAGCATCGAAGGTACGGTTATTGATGTCCAAGTATTTACCCGTGATGGAGTCAAGAAAGACAAGCGTGCTCTGGATATTGAGCAGGAAGAAATCAAACGTTACAGAAAAGACCTTGATGATCAGCTGAAAATTCTTGAAGAAGATATTTTTGCTCGTGTTGCCAGGCTTTTGGTTGGAAAAGTTGCTCAATCAGGTCCGGGTCAGTTAAAAGCGGGAACTGAAATAACGCAAGCTTATCTTAATGGCTTGAAGCATTCAGAGTGGTTGAAAATTCGTATGAAGGATGAAGATATCAATCTTCAGCTGGAAACCGTTGCAGCGCAAGTAGAACAGCAAAGAAAAGACTTTGATGTGAAATTCGACGTCAAGCGTAAAAAAATCACAATGGGTGATGATTTGGCGCCAGGTGTTCTAAAAATGGTCAAGGTCTATTTGGCGGTTAAAAGGCGTATTCAGCCCGGTGATAAAATGGCTGGCCGTCATGGAAATAAAGGTGTTATTTCTATGATTAGGCCGATTGAGGATATGCCGTATACCGCTGATGGTAATCCGGTTGATATTGTCCTTAATCCATTAGGCGTACCTTCGCGGATGAATGTCGGACAGGTGTTGGAGACACATTTAGGCTGGGCAGCAAAAGGCTTAGGCATCAAGATAGGTAAAATGCTTGAGGCTAAATATGATGCTGAGAAGGCTAAAGTTACTGCTATCAGAGAATATCTGGACAAAATTTATAACAGTAGCGGTCATAAAGAAGATTTGGATTCATTTACCGATCAAGAAATCTTGGAAATGGCTGAAAATCTTGTCGGTGGTGTGCCTATGGCGACACCTGTATTTGATGGCGCTAGCGAAGATGAAATCCGCACTATGTTGAAGTTGGCGGATTTGCCTGAGCATGGACAGGTTACGCTTTATGACGGCTTGACAGGCGAACCGTTTGAGCGTGAAGTTACGGTTGGTTATATGTATATGCTGAAGTTGAACCATTTGGTTGATGACAAGATGCATGCGCGGTCAACAGGGCCTTATAGCTTGGTTACGCAGCAACCATTAGGCGGTAAAGCGCAATTCGGCGGACAGCGTTTCGGGGAAATGGAAGTCTGGGCGCTTGAAGCTTATGGTGCTGCCTATACCTTGCAGGAAATGTTGACGGTTAAATCTGATGACGTGACCGGTAGAACGCGCATGTATAAAAACATTGTCGATGGCGATCATAAAATGGAAGCCGGTATGCCGGAA
>DAINRH010000316.1:0-3935 GCA_036741905.1 Methylobacter sp.
TGGGAGCGGCTTTAGCCGCGATTGTCGCGGCTAAAGCCGCTCCCACATAGCCTTGTCTTCACTCGACATTATAAGCTTGACTGAGTACTGGCTTTACATCCCTGCAATAGTTATTCAGTGCCATGTCTGTCTTGAACGTAGCCGAAGGGGTAACTTTCGAATCAAGCGGGATAGGGTATGTTGTCCGATTCGAAACGTCCCATCCGTGTCAAAACGTTGCCCGTTAGACCTTCCAGGTTTTAAAAACCTGGAAGGTCTGTAGCGCACGCCTAACGACAGCCCGCAGACACTTGTGCATAACGATGAGCGCGGAGCGTGGGCACGATGAGTTTATGTTTCTGGAGGTTATTACCGACCCTATCCTCAGTTAACTGTTTTACGATTGTCATTATGTTGGTCGCACGAAAATCTTGCGGACGGGGTAAAATATCGTATCCGGCATAACAGTAAATCTGAATCAACTTTCTAATCTTCATGCAGCCAGCTTTTGTCCATTTAAGACTCCATACCGAATTCTCCCTGGTCGACGGGATCGTCAAAATCAAGCCCCTGGTCAAGCGTTTGGCCGAGTTAAATATGCCTGCGATTGCGATTACCGAGCACGCTAACCTGTTCTCGCTGGTTAAGGTTTATAAAGCATCGTTAGGGCAGGGCATCAAGGCGATAGCCGGCGCCGATGTGCTGATTTTTAATCCCGAAGATCCCGCTACGCCGTATCGCTTAACCTTGCTGGTCAACAATCACGCCGGTTACATTACCCTGACCGAGTTGATCTCAAAAGCCTATCAGGAAGGCCAGCACCAAGGCGTGCCGATGCTCAGGCAGGAGTGGATAGAAGCCAACCATAACGGCTTGATTGCGTTGTCCGGCGCGATGAGCGGAGAGATTGGCAAGGCGCTGTTGGCTGAAAACTTTGATGCGGCCAAGCGGCTGGCCGAGTTTTGGGGCGGCTTGTTCGAACAAAGCTTTTACCTGGAATTGCAGCGGGTCGGCAAGCCGGAAGAGGAACGTTATATCGCTGCCGCCGTCGAGCTGGCGCTGGCCACCGACTTGCCGGTGGTGGCGACCAACGATGTGCGCTTTGTTCATCAACAGGATTTTGCCGCCCATGAAGTGCGGGTCTGCATCAATCAGGGCCGGGTGCTGGACGATACCCGTCGGCCCAAGGATTACACCGATCAGCAATACTTGCGCAGCGTCGAGGAAATGCAGGCGCTGTTTGCCGATATACCGGAGGCCTTGGAAAATACCGTAGAGATTGCCAAGCGCTGCAATTTAAAACTGACGCTGGGTAAAAATTTCCTGCCCGATTTTCCGGTGCCCGAAGGCATGAATCTGGGCGAGTTTATGGCCGAGGAGTCGATGAAAGGCCTGGAAGAGCGTTTGCAGCATTATCCGGCGGTGGGCAAGGGGACCGATGAGGAAAACCGGCGCGTTTATTATGAGCGCCTGGATTTCGAGCTGAAAATGATCACCCAGATGGGTTTTCCGGGTTATTTCATGATTGTTGCCGACTTTATCCAGTGGGCTAAAAGCAATTTGATTCCGGTCGGACCGGGGCGGGGATCGGGTGCGGGTTCGTTGGTGGCGTACGCGCTGAAAATTACCGACCTCGACCCTATCGAATTCGACTTGCTGTTTGAGCGGTTCTTGAACCCCGAGCGGGTTTCGATGCCCGACTTCGACGTGGATTTCTGCATGGACCGCCGCGACGAAGTGATCGATTACGTCGCCCGCAATTACGGCCGGGATCATGTGGCGCAGATTATCACCTACGGTTCGATGGCGGCCAAAGCGGTGATCCGCGATGTCGGCCGGGTGCTGGGTTTCGGTTACGGTTTTGTTGATCGCTTGTCCAAACTGGTTCCGTTTGAAATCGGCATGACGCTGACCAAGGCGCTAAAAGACAGTCCTGAACTGAAACAGCTTTACGACACCGAAGAGGAAGTTAAAAGCCTGATCGATATGGCGCTGTCGCTGGAAGGCACGTCCAGGAATGCCGGAAAGCATGCCGGCGGCGTGGTGATTTCGCCGACCAAGTTGACCGATTTTACCCCGCTGTACTGCGACCAGGACGGCAATAACCTGGTTACCCAGTTCGACAAGGATGACGTGGAGGCGGTCGGTCTGGTCAAATTCGACTTTTTGGGCTTACGCACCCTGACCATTATCGATTGGGCCTTGCAGGACATTAATGCTAAACAACAGAAGCTGGGCAAGCCGCCGGTCGATATAACCACTATTCCCCGAGACGATCCGGCTTCCTACAAGCTGCTGACCAACGCCCAGACCACCGCCGTATTCCAGCTGGAATCGCGCGGCATGAAGGAGCTGATCAAAAAACTGAAACCCGACTGCTTCGACGACATTATCGCGCTGGTCGCGCTGTTCCGTCCGGGACCGTTGGAATCGGGCATGGTCGACGATTACATCAACGTCAAGCACGGCGCTAAAGCCGAGTATGCGCACCCGCTGTTGGAACCGATTTTAAAGCCCACCAACGGCGTTATCTTGTACCAGGAGCAGGTGATGCAAATCGCTCGTGAAATGGCGCTGTACACGCTGGGCGGCGCGGACATGCTGCGCCGGGCGATGGGTAAGAAAAAGCCGGAGGAAATGGCCAAGGAGCGGGATAAATTTACCGCCGGAGCCATAGAAAATCAGGTCGATGAAAAAATCGCCACTTACGTGTTCGATTTGATGGAGAAATTTGCCGGGTACGGTTTCAATAAATCGCATTCCGCCGCTTATGCGCTGGTCGCCTATCAAACCGCTTGGCTGAAGGCCCATTATCAGCCTGAGTTCATGGCGGCGGTGATGTCCGCCGATATGGACAATACCGATAAAGTGGTGATTTTGATTGAAGAATGCAAGCAGATGAAGCTGGAAGTCTGTCCGCCGACCATCAATGTTTCCAAATACAAATTTACCGTTAATGACGCGGGCCATATCGTTTACGGCTTGGGCGCGCTAAAAGGAGTAGGCGAGGCGGCTATTGAAGAAATGCTGATCGAGCGGGGAGCAAACGGCCCGTTTTCCGGCCTGTACGATTTATGCAAGCGGGTGGATTTACGCAAATTCAATCGCCGGGTGCTGGAAGCTTTGATACGCGCCGGTGCTTTCGATGAATTCGATGATAATCGGGCCTGGCATTTGGCGGAGCTGCCGACAATATTAAAAGTCGCCGAGCAACACGGAAAAAATGCACAAACGGGTCAGAACGATTTGTTCGGTTTGGCCGTTAATGCCGAAAATGTCGATGACGCTCATGCTTATTCCACCGTGGTTGAGCCGTGGTCGGAAAACGAACGCCTGAATGCTGAAAAGCTGGTGCTGGGCTTGTTTTTGACCGGGCATCCGATCAACCAATACGAGGCTGAATTAAGGCAGTTTACCAACGGCACTATCGAGTCGCTGCTGGCCAATGTGGAACGTTCCAAAAGCAGGAAGATGGAAGCGCGAACCGCCGGTCTGGTTGTCGAAGTGCGTACCCGTCAGACCAAGAACGGTAAAACGATGGGCTTTGCAACTATTGATGATAGAACCGGAAGGCTTGAAATTGCGGCCTTTGGCGAAATTTACGAAAAATACCGGGGCATTTTCTCCCGCGACAGTCTGTTGATTGCCGAAGGTGCATTGGGAATTGATGATTATTTGGGAACGCTGCGCTTGACGGTAGAAAAGCTGTACAGCATGGAGCAGGCCAGGGAGGCTTTCGCCAGAAGCATCCAGTTGGTCTGGAATGCGCTAGACGGCGATGATTTCGTGACGAAGTTGATTGCGGTTTTGGAGCCGTTTAAAGGCGGCGGTTGTCCGGTGGGTATCAGTTATACGTCAAAGGTTGCAAAAGCGGGTCTACAGTTGGGCGATGAGTGGCGCGTCCATCCCACCGATGAATTGGTGGCGCGCTTGAGGGCGTTGCTGGGAAGCGAGGC
>DAINRH010000317.1:0-3925 GCA_036741905.1 Methylobacter sp.
GATAGCCCGCTCATTTTCAGAGGCGGCGCCGTCCTTGGCTTGCTCAGGAACATCGGGAGAAAAAGTGTGGAAAAGCTATTGAAAGACGTGACAGTTCTGGATTTTTCGGAATATATTGCCGGGCCGTATTGTGGTTTTTTGCTAGCCGATCTCGGCGCGCATGTGATTAAGATCGAACCGCCGGACGGCGCCGAAGAGCGCCGCCTCGGTTCGGCAAAACGATACCACGGCAATACGCGCATGTCGTTGGCCTTTAATCGCGGCAAGGAAAGTCTGAGCGTCGATCTGCGGCAAGCCCCCGGACGCGAGATCATCTACAAGTTGGTCATGAGCGCTGACGTCGTCGTGCAAAACTTCGTACCGGGTGCTGCTGAAAAATTGGGCATCGATTACGAGACACTGTCGAAGATAAATCCGCGCATTATTTTCCTCTCCAGCACGGCTTTCGGTGAAGTCGGGCCTTATCGTAAACGCAAGGGTTTCGACATAATTGCCCATGCCGCCTCCGGCGTGATGTCAAACTATGCCGATGAAATCGGCGCGCCGCGCGGTCCCGGCGGGATCGCCATCATCGATATCAGCACCGGCATGTTCAATGCACTCGGTATCGTCAGCGCTTTGTATCACCGTAACCAGACCGGCGTTGGCCAGAAGATCGAGACATCCTTGTTCAGCACCGGGATGGCACTGCAGGCCATGCAGATGATCCATGTCGATGAGCTCGACGCCAAGCAGCACGCCGATGAAATCCGCATCCTTAAGACTGCGCATGAAGAGGGTAAGGTACATACGCAGATCATCGATGAGTTCGCTGAACTGCGGCTGCGCCAGGACCTGCCCGAGTCGAAGCGGCCGATCGAAGTCCCTGACTGCTTGCACCGGCCGACCGACCGACAAACCTATCCGTACTATCGCGTGTATGAAACCGCCGATGGTTATATCAGTATCGCCGCGCTAAATTACGCCTTGCGAGCGGGCACCTGCGAGGCTCTGGGGATTATCGACCCAGATATGGACAAGAACAGCGGCGATATTTCCGATGAAGTGCACTTCAAGCAAAAGCAGATCATGCATGTAATTGAAGCCAAGATGAAACAGCATGGCAACGACTACTGGCTGCTAAAACTGGAAGCGGCCGGCGTCCCCTGTGGCCCGGTCAACTATCGCTCCAATCTGTACACCGATCCGCAGGCGCAGGCACTGGATCTAATTTGGGAGCTGAACAATCGCGACCTTGGCAAGTACAAGGCCACAGGTCATCCGATTCGCTTTTCCAAAACCCCGGTCAAGCCGGGAAAAGGGGCTCCGGCGTTGGGTGAACACACTGATGCGGTGCTCCGGCGGGCTGGTTACGACGCGGAAGAAATTACGGAGTTTAGGGTTGCAAATATCGTCAAATAGCGCAATGACCTTGCCACCTGAGAGGTGGTCCCGCAAAACTGAACAGATCGATAAGCGCAGTCACCCCGTAACGATACCTCAAAATAGGCACACTGAGACCGGAGCAAGAGATGAGCAGAAGTCCCCGTCGGGGGCATTCATCGGCATTCAAGACGCAGGTGGCACTGGAGGCCGTTCGCGGCGAAAAGACGCAAGCCGAAATCGCGCAAAAGCACGATTTGCATCTCACCCAAATCAACGAGTGTCGCAAGCAGTTATTGGAACGTGCTGCTGAGGCTGGAGAAGACTTTTTTTACGGCGCGCTCAGCAACGCGCGATTTCAGAGCGCAAGAAGATGATCGATCGCGATCACGACTTGGCTGTCACCCTTCAAGCCAGGTTGCTCAACATCAGCCGTGGCACCATCTATTGCCAGTCGCAGCAATGCAGTCCCGAAGACCGGAAATTGATGCGCCGGATCGACGGGTTGCATCTGGACTACCCGTTTGCTCGCAGCCGCATGTTGCGTGACATGCTGCACAGTGAAAGTTTAGTGGCGGGGCGTCGGCATGTGCGCACGCTGATGCACCGCATGAGCGTTGAAGCGTTGAAGCGCTGTACCGCAAACCCAACACCCGCAAGAAGAACCCCAGCTACAAAGTCTATCCCTACCTGCTGCGGGACCTGCAAATTAACCGTGCCAATCAAGTCTGGGCCATGGACATCACCTACATCCCCATGGCCAAGGGCTGGGTCTATCTGACGGTGGTGCTGTACTGGCATAGCCGCAAGGTGCTGGCTTGGCGTTTGTCGATTTCGATGGATGTGAGCGTTTGCATTGAGTCTGTCAAGGAAGCCATAGACCGCTGGGGTAAGTCCGATATTTTCAACACAGACCAGGGCAGCCAGTTCACCAGCAATGAGTTCACGAAGCTGCTCAAGGACAACGACATTGCCATTTCGATGGACGGAAACGGTTTACTTCAAATCCCTGCCGGAACTCAAGAAGGAAGCATATTCATCAACCCTGGACTGAACTTATAGATTCGATTTGAGTGTTCAGAGAAACGCGAGCACCTCTTTAGGGAAATGGCCCGCTGCAAGAACCAGCGATAGAAACTTTGTGAGAACAGCATGCGAACCAACCTCCCTACAACACAGAACGAATACCAGTTTCCTGTCAACGAAACGTTGCTGTCGACCACCGATACCGCAAGTCACATCACTTACGCCAACGCGGCATTCGTACGCACGAGCGGGTATTCCACTGATGAACTCTTGGGTCAGCCGCACAACATGGTGCGCCATCCTGATATGCCCGCAGAGGCGTTCGCGGACATGTGGCGCAGCCTGAAGGAAGGTCAATCTTGGACAGCATTGGTCAAGAACCGCCGAGAAAACGGCGATCACTATTGGGTGCGCGCCAACGCGGCTCCTATGCGCCGAAACGGCCAGTTGGTTGGCTACCTGTCTGTCCGCACGAAGCCCTCGCGCGCTGAAATAGAGGCCTCAGCTTCTCTGTATAAGCGCTTCAAAGGCGGTGAGGCGTCAGGCCTGGCATTCCATCGTGGACTCATAGTTCGCACCGGATTGCTGCGCTGGATGAGCGCATTGCAAACGATGAATGCCGCGTGGCGCGTCCGCTTGCCCTTGCTGGTGATCGCCGCAATGACCGGTGTTGCCTTGTCACAGGCATCTCTAGCAACAAGTGCATTCCTCACGATTGGCATGACAGTAGGAATCGGACTACTGCTTGCTGCTCTCTTTATCGAGGCACAGCTGTCCTCGCCACTGAGCAAAATTCTTGGTGTCGCGCAACAAGTTGCCAGCGGCGAGCCCGGAGAGGCATTGAATTTCAACCGCTGCGATGAAATCGGGCTCATAGCGCGTGCCATCAATCAATCAGGATTGAACCTGCAGTCCCTGGTCGCTGATGTCTTAGAACAGGCATCCGGTGTGCAGGTAGCCAGCATGGAGATTGCATCAGCAACCAATGATTTATCCGGTCGAACCGAACAGACCGCTTCAAATCTACAACAGACAGCTGCGGCCATGGAGCAGCAGACGGCATCTGTTCGACAAAACTCCGAATCTGCCAATCAAGCCAGTCAATTGGCTCGGGCTGCCAGCGAGGTGGCTACGAGAGGTGGTGTTGCCATGGCGAATGTGGAGTCCACGATGGGCATGATTGCCAAATCGAGCAACAAGATTGCCGACATCATCGGAGTCATTGATGGCATTGCCTTTCAGACGAACATTCTCGCGCTCAACGCGGCGGTGGAAGCTGCACGGGCTGGTGAACAGGGACGTGGTTTTGCCGTCGTCGCCAGCGAAGTACGCAGTCTCGCCGGTCGCTCGGCCGCCGCAGCGAAAGAAATCAAAGGATTGATTGACGAGTCTGTTTCAAACGTTGCAGACGGATCCGCACACGTCGCGGATGCAGGACGAACCATGGGAGAAGTAGTGCAGCAGATCCAGCTGGTGAATGATTTGATGGCTGAAATCACGGTTGCCTCAAAGGAGCAATCGCAAGGCGTATCCCAGG
>DAINRH010000318.1:0-3912 GCA_036741905.1 Methylobacter sp.
GGCCAAGTTTCGACGCATTGAAAAATGACTAAAAAAATTAATGTAAAACAATTGCGAAAAGGCATGTTTATCTGCGGCACCGATCGAAAATGGATCGACATGCCTTTCTTTCGCAAAAAGTTTCTGATTACCGCCAACAAACAGATAAATACGTTACAGGAGTACTGCGAATTCGTTTATATCGATACCGAAAGGGGCGTTGATGTCATCAGCCGACCGGAAGCCGAAACAATCGCTGAGCAGTACAACGACGAAACCGTGGTTGAGCGTGATAGTGCTAACCAAGGTCATGAAGATAATGCCTATCGAAAAAACTATCAGGAAAGCCAGACGGTCTTAAGCGATGTATTAAATGACGTACGGCTGGGTCGCTGCGTCGACAATCCCAAGGTCAGGGGCGTCGTGCAGGAACTGATCGTCAGCATCGTAAAAGATAGCCAATCGATGATCGGATTGATCCAGTCCAAAGACAAGAACGACACATTGGCGCGTAAATCGGTCAATGTTTGTATTCTGGCTTTGGCTTTCGGCAAACATATAGGCATTCCGAAAGAAAAAATGTATGTGCTGGGTTTGGGCGCGTTATTGCATGACATCGGCATGGTGCAAATTCCCAACAGAATACTGTTAAAAAAGCAGCCATTAACGCCTGCCGAGCGCGCGATTATGGAAAAGCATACCGAATACGGCCTCGCCGTATTGGCTAAAACGCGGGAAATTCCTGTCGACGTATTAAAAATCGTGCATTCCCATCATGAACGCATGGATGGCAATGGTTATCCGCAGAAATTGCAAGGCAAGGAAGTCGGCTTGTTGGTGCGCATGGTCACGATCGCTTCCGTTTACGAGGCGCTAACGCGAGAGCGTTTTTACACAGAAACGCTAACCCCGGTTGCGGCATTGAAATACCTGTATACCTCGGGAAATGCGATATTCGATGCGCCTTTGGTGGAGAAATTCATTCAGGCGCTCGGCATCTATCCATCGGGATGCGTTGTCGTACTCAATAGCGGAGAGATTGGCGTTGTCGTCAACGTCAATCCCCAGGATCGGTTACGACCGACCTTGCGCATTGTGACCAATGCTCAAAAACAGTTGCTCGGGCAAGCGTATGTTCTTGAACTCGCGGACCGCACAACTAAAGACATAGACATCGTTAAAACATTAGCTATGGACGATCCTATTATCGAACTGCTTATGACGCTGAACGAACAGGCGCAAGACGGAGCGAATGAAGCCGGTATTCATTCAAATTTATAATGGCGAGTGAGGAAGGCTCTGTGGGAGCGGCTTTAGCCGCGACAATGGCGGCTTTAGCCGCTCCCACAGTTAAATTATCGGCAGACTGTCAGGCCGGAAAGCCTTAAACCGGAGATACGGTCTTTCGGTCCGGCAACATGCCGCTTTGGCAGAGCAAGCCGTAGCGGCGGAAGAACCGCAGGACAAGAACGGACCCAATAGCTGTCGGATATAGTTGATTTTAAATGATAGGTAACTCAATGACTTCAAATGACAATTCAGTATCGGCAACGAACAAAACCACCTTCTTATCCGCTAATGCGGCGAGCAATAGTCCGGTAGCAACCCAGCCGGAATTACAGCTGCCGATTGTTGAGGAGGGCGACGAGTGGGAAGGATTTTATGAGGATGACCAGTATGAAGACTTTTAATGTGGCGGTGTATTCATGTTTAGCGCTTATCTTTATGCTCAAGCGTCTGCGGAATTTTGGTAATGGGCGCTACGCGCGGCAAGGATAGAAATAGTATGAGCAGCATCTGGAGGATAGGCAATCATGTGAAGGTACAGGGTATGGTCGATAATTTTAAAATACTCTCTTACGACTTTATCTTGGGCGGCTGCGTTGAAATGATTTTGGAATCGCCTGAAGGCGGCAGAATTTTTTTAAAGCGGCGAAAATCGCAAATCCTGAATTCAGCCGGGCAAGGCGACGCGAGTCAATAACAGAGGGAATAGGTGAAGCGTAAATGAAGACTAATAGGCCTGTGACTAACCGGTATATTCTGATAAAAGATGAAGAAAAAGAGCGGCTTAACCGGATGCTCGGGGCCGGTAAAAGCACAAAAAAAACGGCCGCATTAGCCGCAACGGTCGGCCTAATCAAAGCAATAGATGTCAGGAAAAAAATGGCAATAATAGCATTCGCGTTGTCGGCGCTTTTGGCGCCGGTTTTCCACTTAATGCACCCGTTGTTTTTAGCGCAGGATTATCCGTTGTTAGCCGGTGTTGCCGCTTCGGTAATGATTGCATTGGCGATAACGTTCAATGTAATCAAAAGCGTCGCGGCCATGCTAAAAAAAATCAACGCTATTTTTTATCGGTTGTTCGAGAAAAGGTTTGGCAATGTGCAGGATTTAGCCGGGAATGAGCTGCTTGGCGATTTCCAGCACGCCTTATATTCAATGAAGGCGAATTTGGATTTAGCCCAAGCCGGGGAAGATGCAGCAAAAGTGACGCCGGTTAACCAGTCGCCAAGTCACCTCCATACCGGTGTAATTGTTGCGAATAATGATTTTGAATATATTTATATGAACGACAGTCTGTTGGAAATTTTTAAAAAAGCCGGAAGCGATAGCGCCGCACTGTTGCCGAATGGCAGGGCCGACGGTGCTTACCGGCATGCCGCTCATCAAGATCAGTCAAACTTAAATAAACCGCGCCGCTTCGAACTCCATATCGCCGGGCAAGTCATCAGGTTCTCTATCTGTTCGGCATGAACTCGGCAAAACAAGTAAATTCAATAAGAAACCGCCATAATAGGGGCATGAAAAACTCAGTAAATAGGAAAAGCGCTGAGTTGCCATGCTGGAGCGTGGCTAGCCGCAACGCTTTTGGCGACAATAACCTCTTAAACGAATTTATGAAAATAGAAGAAAAAGTTAAGCAATATATAGAACAGTTCAAGCATGCTACCGAGCATCTTGACCCGGCGGATGAGCGTTTAAAAAAACTCGATATTGATTTCGTCCGGAAACTGTCGCGGATTATCGAAACGCACCCCGGCATTAAAGACGGACAGTCGAAGTATATCGCAGAAAAAGCCTTGCTGATTGCCGCCGTATACGACATCAGCGCGGAACAGAAAGTCGACATTCTCTACGCCGGATTGCTGATACAACTGGGCAAGATAAGTTTGCCGGAGAAATTGCTGACCAAGCCTTTTTATTCACTGTCTATGGTCGATAAATACCGCTTTTTAGGACATGCGGTGGACGGTGAAGTTTTATTGCACGGCTTAACCCAATTTAAAGGCGCGGTTACCTTAATCCGCCATCAAAACGAACATTATAACGGCGAAGGCTTTCCCGACGGTTTGGTTGAACACAACATTCCATTAGGCTCGCGTATTCTCAGCGTGGTCAGCGACTATATCGCCTACCTTGAAGGCTCAATGACCGGTAAAGTCATGTTCGCCGACGCTGCGCTCAGCCAATTGATAATCCAGAAAGAAAGCCATTACGATCCTGAAATTGTCGACATTTTCATGCATGTGCTCAGAGGTGAGACCCTTGAAGAACTCAAAGAAACGATCGCTCAAGCGAAACTGCTCGCGGTGGCTACCGAGCGCTGGAGAAAAGGCCTTGTGCTTAATGCGCGAAATAAGCCGTTACGCACCACCACGATTGTTGAAATTGCCTTATCGCAACTGAGACTGGGCATGAAAGTGGATAGCATTTATTTCGGCAGCGAGCCCTATATTAGAAATTGTATTGTCGATCAATCAATTATCGACAACGTTACCCTATTAACAAAAAGATACGGCAAAAATCCCATCATCAAAATTTTCCTGAGCATGAAATAAGTTACGGTTAAGGAACGAGCATGAAATAAAGTGGACAACGGTGTGCGGGAGGAGTGCAAGCTTTGCTTGCGCATGCAGGCGAAGCCTGCAC
>DAINRH010000319.1:0-3907 GCA_036741905.1 Methylobacter sp.
GTCTGTTGTGATCGAACTGAAAGGAACGGCGCAGGAGTCATTTGCAAAATACAAGGCTTCCGACTTAAATGATTTGTCGGCCGAACAGATTAAAGAAAACCTGTTGGCGTCCGGCTTGTGGACATCATTGCGCACCCGTCCTTACGGTAAAATTCCTGCTGTAGACAGCAAGCCTCGTTCTATTTTTGTTACTGCAATCGACACCGGCCCGTTAGCGGCAAATCCTGCGGTTATCATTAAAGAACGCGGCGATGATTTTGCCAATGGTTTGGCGGTTATTGCCAAGTTGACGGAAGGTAAAACCTACGTTTGTAAAGCGACCGGCGCCGATGTTGCAATTGGTAACGCGCCTGTAACCGTCGCCGAATTTTCCGGTCCTCATCCTGCGGGGTTGCCGAGCACTCACATTCATCTGATTGATCCTGTTGCTATCGATAAATTCGTCTGGCATTTGGATTATCAAGCGGTAATGGCCATCGGCGCATTATTTACCACCGGTAAGCTCAATGTTGAACGCGTTGTTTCTTTAGCCGGGCCAACTGTTAAAAAACCAAGGCTGATCCGTACCCGCGTCGGCGCCAATACCGATGATTTGGTGGCCGGTCAATTGGAAGAAGTCGAAAACCGGGTGATTTCAGGTTCTGTGTTGTACGGACATCTTGCGGCGGATTGGGCGGCATTTTTGGGTTGTTACAGCAATCAAGTTTCAGTATTGCAAGAAGGCCGTGCGCGTGAATTGTTCGGCTGGATTGTTCCGGGTAAAAACAAATATTCCGCACTCAATGTGTATACCTCAAGCGTTGACCGTAAGCTGAATCGCAAATTCCCATTAACAACCGATAAAAACGGCAGCAACCGGGCGATTGTTCCGGTCGGCGTTTATGAAGCCGTGATGCCGCTGGATATTCTGCCTACGCCGCTGTTAAAAGCGTTGGTGGTGGGCGACTCCGATCAAGCCCAATTATTAGGTTGTTTGGAGCTTGATGAGGAGGATGTGTCCTTATTTACGTTTGTGGATCCCGGTAAACATGACTTCGGTCCTGTTCTGAGAGCGAATTTAACTAAAATTGAGAAGGAAGGATAATGTCGCCTAGAGATATTTTAGATAGCATGGAGCCGCATTTCACTAAGGGTGGGCGGTTCGAAAAGTATTACGGCCTCTACGAGATGGTCGATACTTTTATCTATACGCCGGCGGATGTAACGCGCGGCACCACGCATGTTCGTGACGGCAACGACCTGAAACGAACCATGACTTTTGTGGTCATCGCGACGTTCTTTTGCATTTTGATGGCTTTGTATAACACCGGTTATCAGGCCAATTTAGCAATGGCAAATATGGGCCTGGAACAAGCCCAGGATTGGCGTCGTATTCCGATGATGATCTTCGGCTACAGCACCATGAATCCGTTTTCCAATATGGTTCACGGCGCGTTGTACTTTCTGCCTATTTATATAGTCACGCTGGCTGTCGGCGGCGTGTGGGAAGTGTTGTTCGCAACCGTTCGCGGTCATGAAGTCAATGAAGGCTTTTTGGTGTCGTCAATGTTGTACACATTGATTATGCCGCCCGATATGCCTTTATGGCAGGTGGCTTTGGGTATTTCTTTCGGTATCGTTATCGGCAAGGAAGTATTCGGCGGAACCGGTAAAAATTTCCTGAATCCTGCGTTGACCGGACGGGCGTTTTTATATTTCGCTTATCCTGCGTCTATTTCAGGCGATTCGGTCTGGGTCGCGGTTGACGGCTATACAGCGGCTACGCCTTTAGGTTTGGCGGCAAATGGCGGTCTTGATGCGGTTTATGCGGCTAACTACGGCTGGATGCAAAGCTTTTTCGGTTTCGAACCGGGCTGTCTTGGCGAAACCTCAACACTGGCTATTTTGATCGGCGCGGCCTTCCTGCTGTATACCAAAGTTGCGTCGTACCGCATTATGGGCGGCGTGTTTGCTGGCATGGTGGCGACATCGTTGCTGTTCAACTTTATCGGCAGCGATACCAATCATATGTTTGCGATACCCTGGTACTGGCATTTGACCATGGGCGGCTTTGCTTTCGGCATGGTTTATATGGCTACCGATCCGGTCAGTGCGGCAATGACCGATACCGGACGCTGGATATTCGGGGGATTGGTCGGAACCATGACGGTATTAATCAGGGTTGTTAATCCGGCATTCCCCGAAGGTATTATGCTGGCAATTCTATTTTCCAACATGTTCGCGCCTACGATTGATTATTTTGTCATTCAGGCCAATATCAGAAGAAGGATGAAACGTCATGCTTAAATGCGAACAATTTAATAAAATTTGCGCCGCATTGGATAAGTGCGAGCATTACCAAAAGTTCAAGGTTTACAAGGACAAAATTCTTGCCTTGGGTAATGATAGTTTGGAAAAAACTATCGCTATCGCGGTGGCGTTGTGTCTGGTTTGCGCGGTGTTGGTTTCATTTTCAGCGGTTGCTTTAAAGCCTCTTCAAGTCGGTAATAAAGAACAGGACATGAAGAAGAATATTCTGGAAGTAGCCGGTTTGCTTCAGGAAGGCGGCAATATTGACGCGGTATTTAAGGATAAAATCGAGGCTAAAATCGTCAACCTGGAAACAGGCGATTATGTTGAAGATATGAATCCTGCTGAATACGATCAACGTAAGGCAGCAAAAGATCCTGCTTTAAGCGTTGCGATTCCTAAAGAAAAAGATATTGCCCATATCAGGGTAAAAGCTAAATATGCGAAGGTCTTTTTGGTAAAAGAGGCGGGTGCAATCAAGTCGGTTATTCTGCCGATTAATGGCTACGGTTTATGGTCAACTTTATACGGCTTCCTGTCGTTAGATGCTGATGGACAAACCGTGCAAAGCATCAACTTTTACGATCAAGCGGAAACTCCGGGGTTGGGTGGTGAAGTCGTTAACCCGAACTGGCGTGCGCTGTGGAAAGGCAAAAAAGTCTATGCCGAAACCGAGCAGGCTTCATTGGAAAAAGGCTTGATAGAGGAAGCTGAAGTTGGCGAGCCTGCGTTAGCCCTGATTAAAGGTGTCGTCGATACCAGCAAGCCGGGTTCGCAATATCAGGTCGATGGTTTGGCGGGTGCGTCACTAACCAGCGCCGGTGTGACTAATCTGGTCAGATACTGGATGAGCAAAGAAGGTTTTGCCCCGTATTTAGCTAAAGTAAGAACGGTTAAAGGAGTTAAATCATGAGTGAAATTTTAAATGATGAAACCAAAAAAGTACTGATAGAACCGTTGGTTGATAACAACCCGATTACTTTACAGGTTCTGGGTATTTGTTCGGCGCTGGCGGTGACCTCGCAAATGTCGACTTCGCTGATTATGGCGTTGGCGTTGACGATGGTGACGGCGTGTTCCAGTGCGGCAATCAGCGCGATCAGGAATCATATTCCCGGCAGCATCCGGATTATCGTGCAGATGACCATTATTGCGTCGCTGGTTATCGTGGTCGATCAGATATTGAAAGCGTTTGCTTATGAAGTCAGCAAGCAATTGTCGGTATTCGTGGGCCTGATTATCACCAACTGTATCGTGATGGGGCGCGCTGAAGGTTATGCGATGAAAAATCCGCCTTTAGCGAGCTTTATGGACGGTATTGGTAACGGTTTGGGTTACAGCTTGATTTTGATTACCGTGTCTTTTATCAGAGAATCGTTGGGTTCGGGTAAATTACTCGGTATTGAAGTCTTCAAACTCACCAAAGACGGCGGTTGGTACGATCCAAACGGCTTGATGCTGTTACCGCCAAGCGCATTTTTTATCATCGGTTTGATTATCTGGGGTGTTCGTCAATGGAAACCGAAACAAGCTGAAACAGCGGATTTCAAAATCATGTCGATTTCTCATGGTGAAGGAGGGCATCACTAATGGAAGCTTATATTAGTCTTTTCATAAA
>DAINRH010000320.1:0-3905 GCA_036741905.1 Methylobacter sp.
GATTTGTTAACAGATCGTATCAAGGAAGATATGAAAGCCGCCATGAAAGGCGGCGACAAAGCAAGGCTAGGCGTAATTCGCTTGATTTTGGCCGCCATTAAGCAAGTAGAAGTCGATGAACGCATTGTTTTGGATAACGAGCGCGTTATCCAAGTTCTCGACAAGATGCTCAAGCAGCGCCGCGAATCTATCAGGCAGTTTGCGGACGCTGGTCGACATGACTTGGTCGCCATTGAAGAGGCTGAAATTCCGGTGATTCAGGATTTCCTGCCTCAAGCCCTGACCGAAACCGAAATTGATTTAATGGTTAAAGACGCTGTTGCAGAATCCGGCGCAGAATCCGTTAAAGATATGGGCAAGGTCATGGCTTTGCTTAAAGCGAAAATGCAAGGGCGCGCCGACATGTCGGTTGTAAGTATCAAAATCAAGGCTGCACTAGCTGGATAGTTTTTTTACTGGTTTTCCCTGGCAATCGCTTCCGCATTGCCCTATCTCCTGCATCCTTGCAGTCGTCGGAGCACTGTGTGTCCGGTAGAATCCCTCGCGAATTTATTGATGAGCTGTTAGTGCGGGTTGATATTGTCGATTTAATCGATTCGCACGTCCCCCTAAAAAAAACGGGTAACAACTTCGTCGCCCGCTGTCCTTTTCACACCGAAAAAACCCCCAGCTTTTCCGTAAACAGGAAGAAACAATTCTTTCATTGTTTTGGCTGCGGCGCTAGCGGCAACGCCATCAGTTTCCTGATGGATTTTAGTCATCTTGATTTTGTTGAAGCCGTCGAAGACCTGGCTGGATTTGTCGGGATCGACGTTCCCAGAGAATCAAGCGACTATCGCCCCAAGCAAAAGAAGGACGACCTAAACAGCCTGTATGCACTAATGGAACAGGTAGCCGCCTTTTATGCCGAACAACTGCGAACTAGCGACGAAGGGAAAAAGGCGGTTGAATATTTAAAAAACAGGGGCGTCAGCGGCGATTGTGCCGGCGATTTCATGCTGGGCTACGCGCCTGACGAATGGAAAGCCTTAGCGAGCCGCTTTGACCAAAAACTACTACTCGACGCCGGCCTGTTAGTCACCAAAGAGAGCGGGCAGCCCTACGACCGCTTTCGCGGCCGAATCATGTTTCCCATCCGGGACAAACGCGCCCGCATTATAGGCTTTGGCGGAAGAGTTCTTGACGATTCTTTACCCAAATACTTGAATTCTCCGGAAACGTCCCTATTTCACAAAGGCAAAGAAGTTTACGGCTTATATGAACTTCTTGAAAAGAATCCCAAACCTCAAAGGATTTTGATCGTTGAAGGTTATATGGATGTTATCGCATTGGCTCAGTTTGGCATTCATTATGCGGTTGCAGCCCTGGGAACGGCAGCATCGCAAGCACACCTTGATTTATTATTCCGGTTCTCCTCGGAACTGGTGTTTTGTTTTGATGGCGACAAGGCGGGACGGGAAGCGGCATGGAGAGCGATGGAATCAGCTTTTTCCAGCCTAAAGGATGGCCGACAGATTCGCATCATGCTGTTACCGCAAAATCATGACCCTGATTCGCTGGTGCGAGAGGAAGGGGTTGATGGATTTATTGGTCGCATGCAGACCGCTGACACCCTGTCGGAGTATTTTTTCGGACATTTCTCGAAGGAGCTGAATCTATCCGAAATGGAAGGGCGAGCACAGCTAGTAAACAAAGCCAAGCCGTACCTGGAAAAACTACCGGAAAGTGTTTTTAAAGAGATGATGTTTGCGCGATTAAAGGAACTGTCCGGCTGGGCCAATCTGGATGTTTCGGAGAATGCGACTACACTTGCCTCCAAACAAGATCGAAAAACAGGCAGAAACCGCCCCCAGGATGGCGGCAGGTTGTCGTCGGCGCGGGTTGCAATCGCCCTACTGGTTCAGAACCCCAAGCTGGCGGACCTGATTGAGCAACGAGAGATCGACTGGAGCGGATTGGAATTTTCAGGCGCGGCCCTGTTTAAAAACATCCTGCAAATGATTGCAGACAAAAATCCGGCAAATGCAGCCGTTTTAATGGAGTGCTATCGAGACACCGCCGAAGAAAAACCCATAAAAGCATTAGCTTTATTGGATTCACAGGTTGCAGATGACAAGATAGAGGCGGTATTTTGCGACTCTCTGGACAGATTATTAACCCAAGCCAGAGAGACCGCCTTAACCGGATTACTAAATAAAGGCAAGACCTCAGGACTGGATGCACAGGAGAAAGAGCTGCTGCGAAAAATGCTGACAGCCAAAATTTTGGTGCCAAATAATAGGAATTTGTAGTATAATTTTCGGTTCGATGAAGTCAGGTCGAGCAGAGTCTTCAGTGAGTAAATGATGAATCAAGAACAGCAGCAGTCCCAACTTAAACAATTGATAGCCAAAGGCAAAGTTCAGGGTTACCTGACTTATGCAGAGGTTAACGATCACTTGCCCAGTGACATTGTTGATCCTGAACAAATTGAAGATATTATTGGCATGATCAATGATATGGGGATTCAGGTTTACGAGGTTGCCCCGGACGAAGACTCCCTAATTACTGACTCTGCGGCCGTTACTACGGACGATGAAGATGCCGAAGAAGTCGCAGCTTTAGCTTCTGTCGACAGCGAATTTGGCAGAACTACCGATCCGGTACGCATGTACATGCGGGAAATGGGCTCGGTGGAATTGCTGACTCGCGCAGACGAATTGAAAATTGCCAAACGCATCGAAGAAGGACAGCAACAACTGGTTAAAGCCATTGCGCGCTCTTGTATCGTTGTTGAAGATTTCCTGCAATCGTTTGACAATATTTCCGGCGAAGAAGGCGGCATTCGCCTTACCGATTTAATCTCAGGCTTTGTTGACTTAAGCGAGCCAGAGGACTTTGTCAGCACCCTACCCGTGAGCGACGACATTGAAGAAACCGCCGCTGCCGCCGAAGAAGAACCGAAAGGACTGAATTACGAAGAGGTCAAAGAAAAAGTTGAAGCGCTAAGGAAACAGCTGAAAACAGCTGCCACTGCAATCAAAAAACACGGTTATTCGAGCGACAAAACGGAAAAAGAATTCGAGGCATTAGCTGACTTGTTCATGGAGTTTAAATGGACTCCACAATACTTAAAGAAATTAACGGCTATTATTCCTAATGGCGTTACTGCTGTGCGTGAACAGGAAAAGCTCATTATGGAGATTTGCGTCAATTACGCAAAAATGCCGCGCAAGGAGTTTATTGCCTCTTTTCCTGAGCACGAGGCCAGTTCAGAATGGTTTGATCAGTATTTGAATACAGCAAGCAAGTACTCGGAAACATTAAAAGAACGCGAAAAAGAAGTCAGGAAAGCCCAAAAAATATTGGCCGATATAGAGGCCGAGTACGGCTTGACCGTTAGCGGGCTAAAAGACATTAACCGGCGCATGTCTATCGGCGAAGCAAAGGCAAGACGAGCGAAAAAAGAAATGATCGAGGCTAATTTAAGACTGGTCATTTCAATCGCTAAAAAATATACTAATCGCGGATTACAATTCCTCGATTTGATTCAGGAAGGCAATATCGGCTTAATGAAAGCAGTCGATAAATTTGAATATCGTCGCGGCTATAAGTTTTCAACTTATGCAACATGGTGGATAAGACAGGCCATCACCCGATCTATTGCAGACCAAGCCAGGACTATTCGTATTCCTGTGCATATGATCGAAACGATCAATAAACTGAATCGAATTTCCAGGCAGATACTCCAGGAACTGGGGCGGGAAGCAACACCGGAAGAACTGGCGGAACGCATGGAAATGCCGGAAGATAAAGTTCGCAAGGTATTGAAAATAGCCAAAGAACCTATTTCAATGGAAACACCTATCGGCGACGATGAAGATTCTCATTTGGGAGATTTCATAGAAGATGCTAAAGTATTGTCC
>DAINRH010000321.1:0-3812 GCA_036741905.1 Methylobacter sp.
CGTCTCTGTCGAGTACCTTTAATCTGTCCCGCCCCACCATCCGTAAACATCTCAAAACGATTGAAGAGCCTGTCTATCAGCGTCAAAATCAACCCCATCCGAAGCTGGGCTTATTTCACAAGCTGTTAGAAACCTGGCTTGAACAAGAAGCCTATTTCCCTCGTAAACAAAGGCGTACGGCCCAACGGTTATATGAAGGTCTCCAGATGGAGGGGTACTTGGGCTCTTATACGGTCGTCCAGCGTCACGTGAAGCGTTGGAAGAAAAAGCGAGCCGGTAGTCCCACCGTCAAACAGGCCTTTGTGCCTCTAGCCTTTCCAGCGGGCGAGACCTGCCAGTTTGATTGGAGCCAAGAAACGGTGCTGCTGGGCGGCGTGGTGCAAACCATCAAAGTGGCTCACTTCCGATTGTCCTACAGCCGTCAGATGTTTGTGGTGGCCTATCCGCGTGAAACCCAGGAAATGGTGCTGGATGCGCATAGCAAAGCTTTCGCTTATTTTGGCGGAGTTCCTAAACGCATGGTCTACGACAATCTGAAGACCGTCGTTGATGCGATCCTTGTGGGCAAAGAGCGACGCTTTAATCGACGTTTTCTGGCTTTAGCCAATCACTACTTGTTTGAGCCGGTCGCGTGTACACCGGAATCAGGTTGGGAAAAAGGCCAGGTGGAAAATCAAGTGGGCAATATCCGTGAATGGTTATTTACCCCGATGGCCAAGTTTGAAGATTTTGCCGCACTGAATGCCTGGCTGGCGATGCGCTGTCGTGAGTTGGCAGGACGACCCCATCCAGAGCAATCATCACGTACCATTGCCGACTGTTTTGCTGAAGAACAACCGCTGCTCATGTCGGTCAAGGCGCGCTTTGATGGCTACGTGGAAGAGATACGGCGCGTTTCACAGTTGTGCCTGATACGCATTGATCGTAATCGCTACAGCGTACCGGCGCAATGGGCGAATACCGTGGTTTCGGTCCGTTTAACCGCAGATCGTGTACATATGGTTGCTGACGGGCAGATCATTGCAGAGCACCCGCGTCGTTTTGGTCGTGACCAACTGATCTGTGATCCGTGGCATTATCTCCCCGTGCTGGAGAAGAAGCCAGGTGCACTCCGGCATGGTGCACCGTTTCAGATTTGGGAGTTGGCGGTGTCGATTAAGGTGGTTCGGGATCGACTTCTCAAACAAGACAAGGGAGATCGGGCTTTTGTCGACCTGTTGCTGATGGCAAGATCGCTCGGTGACTGTGGCCTGGAAACCTTGGAAGTGGCGTGTGACCTGACCTTGCAGACGGGTGTCATCAGCTCAGCGATTGTGCTCAATGAAATGCGCCGGTTAACCGATGCCGCAAAGCCTAAGGCGCTGAAGGATCTGCCCCTGTCAACACCGACACTGACCTTGGAGCCGGTGGCCGATTGCAGCCGCTACGATACTTTACGGAGCTTGCGCCATGTCCATTGACCGTACCGCTCGACTGAAAAACCTGCACCTGTATGGCATGGCCGCGGCCTGGAGCGATTGGCAGGCCGAATACGCCCTCCAGCAAAAGCCAGTGATGCCGGAAGTCTGGCTGGATCGTCTGATTGAAGCGGAACAGGTCGACCGGCAGGCACGTAGCTTAAGTTATCAGCTTAAAGCCGCACGCTTTCCTCATCACCGTGATCTGATGAGCTTTGATTGGAAAGAAACGCCGTTACAGCAAGCCAGGATCGAACAGCTGGCAACGGCTGGCTTTATGGAGCAAGCCTATAACTTAATCCTGGTAGGTGGTACCGGAACCGGCAAGACCCATTTGGCAACCGCTTTGGCCGTATCGGCGATTCACCAGGGAAAACGCGTGCGATTTTATAACGCGGTCGATCTGGTCAATCAGCTGGACAAGGAAAAACAACAGGGCAAAGCCGGCAATCTGGCCAAGCAACTGTCCGTCATGGATGCCGTTATCATTGATGAACTTGGTTACTTGCCGTTCCCCGCATCCGGAGGAGCTTTGCTGTTCCACTTGATCAGTCAGCTGTATGAGAAAACCTCGTTGATCATTACCACCAACCTCAATTTTGGGGAATGGGTCCAGGTCTTCGGCGACGCCAAGATGACCACCGCGTTGTTGGATCGCGTTACGCACCACTGCGATATTTTGGAAACCGGCAATGATTCCTATCGATTTAAACAGCGGAAAAAGGCGGCTGAAATTCAATAACCCTATAGCTTGACTGGAAACTTTTCAACGCTTTTTGACAGGCATGAGTAACCTTTTTTCTATCGTGCCGTGTTCTATCTGTCCAGGCAGAACATTGCTTAAAACGGCTTTGATCTGGAATCAAACTGTATTCTGCTCGGCGGACTGTTTGAGAAAGCATGTTGAAACAGTGTGCAAGAATAACGAACCGATAAAAAAGCAAGCTCGCGACAAATTTTTTAACCCTGTTTCACGTCTATCTGATGCACCGGCCGTTCAGGCCATTGTTGAAGATAGGCATTATTTAGTTTGAAAGGAATTAAAACAGATGCAGATTTTTGACATAGATGAAGCTGCCGATTTCCTCAAAATGAACCCCGAAGTTTTAAGGCGAAAGGCCAAACTTGGATTGATTCCCGGTCGAAAAGCTGGAAAACGTTGGATTTTCGTCTGTGAGCACCTAGCTGACTGGGTTTCTGGCCGTTACCCGCTTTCTGTAAATGGCTTGCCGGAAGGTAGTGAACAAACAAAGGATACTAAGCAATGTCAATCTATAAGCGCGGTAAAATCTGGTGGATTCAGTTCACCGCTCCAGATGGTAGCAAAGTACAACGAACTGCTGGGACTGTAGATAAACAGGCGGCACAGGAACTTCATGACCGTTTAAAAGCTGAAGCTTGGCGTGTAAAGCATCTCGGTGCAAAACCTCGCCGCACATGGCCCGAGGTTGTTATCCGTTGGTTAGCTGAGCATTCACATAAAAAAAGCATTGAGACGGATAAATTTAAATTGCGTTGGCTTGATCAGCATTTATTAAGCCTTTGTGTTCATGAAATTACTCGTGATAAGGTTGATGCTATTCGTGATTCTAAATTATCCCAAGGTGTTAGTAATAGCACTGTCAATAGAACGTTGGAGCTTTTGCGGTCGATATTGAATTGTTGTATTGATTGGGAGTGGCTTGATTCTGCTCCTAAGATTAGGTTATTGCCTGAGCCGGTCAAACGCGTTCGTTGGCTTACTCGTGATGAACATGCACGGCTTGTAAGTGAGTTGCCTTTGCATTTGTTGACTATGGTTAATTTTTCCTTGGCTACTGGTTTGCGTGAGTCTAATGTTACAGCTTTGTGCTGGTCTCAGGTTGATTTGTCCCGTCGTTGTCTTTGGATTTATGCTGATCAATCAAAGAGCGGAAAATCCTTTTCTATTCCTTTGAATGATGATGCTATTGCTTTGGTGGGCGAGCAAGTCGGGAAGCATGATGTTTATGTATTTACGTATCAAGGAAATCCGGTTACTCGTGCTAATAATCATGCTTGGAGAAAAGCACTGTCCAGGGCTGGGATTGAAAATTTCCGTTGGCATGATTTACGCCATACTTGGGCGAGTTGGCATGTACAGAATGGTACGCCTTTGCAAGTGCTTATGGAACTCGGTGGTTGGTCGGATATTTCTATGGTTTTGAAGTACGCTCATTTGTCGAGCGTTCATCTTGAACAGTATGCTGAAAACTTGGCGGTCGATGTAGACAGAAATACTACATTTAGAAAAACTAAGGGTTAAAACTATGTGTAACCCTTTGATTTGTATGGTGGCGATAGGTGGACTTGAACCACCGACCCCGGGGTTATGAA
>DAINRH010000322.1:0-3768 GCA_036741905.1 Methylobacter sp.
GCGGCGTTGAGGGCGCTAAAAACGGCACGCTGGCGATGATGGTCGGCGGTAGTTTGGCAGTACTGGATCAAGCCCGGCCGGTGCTGGAAACCATGACCCGCTGCATTATGCCTATGGGCGCAACCGGCTCAGGTCAAGCCACCAAGGCAGTGAATCAAATCATGGGCGCGGGTATCAACCAGGCGGTGACTGAAGCCTTGGCTTTTGCACAGGCTCAGGGTTTGCCGATGGATAAAGTGATCGAGGTCATTTCCGGCGGCGCGTCAGGCAATTGGTTTTTACAGCATCGCGGCGCCACGATGACCCAAGGTCTCTTCGCGCCGGGCTTTAAGCTCGCGTTGCACCATAAGGACCTAAAAATCTGCCAAAGCATGGCCAAACAATCCGGCGCATCGACCGCTTTGATCGACATGACCCTTGCCGATTATGAGCGGCTAATGACTGAAGGTTACGGCGATGACGATATTTCCGCACTGTATCGAATAAAAGCTATCGATTGAAAGCATAGATTCGGATTGAAAATTAACCTGGACCTGTTAAAGTCAGCTGAGTTTTAAACACTAAAAGAGGAAAAGTTATGTCTGATTACAAAAAATACCAATGCGGCGTTTGCGGTCATATTTACGACGAAGCGGAAGGCGACCCGGATACCGGCATTGCACCCGGCACTTTATGGAAAGACATTCCGGATGATTGGCGTTGCCCCGAGTGCGGCGTAGAAAAAAGCGAATATGATTTAATGGCCTAATCAATCTTTAGCGGAATACAGTATGCATATTGTTATTATCGGCTCGGGCATTGCCGGAGTCAGCTTTGCGGAAAAGTACCGCGCGTTATCTGCCGAGGACCGGATTACGCTGGTAACCAAGGAACTTGACGGCTATTATTCCCGCCCATTGCTGTCCCGCGGTTTTACCAAGGCCGATATTGAACAATCCATCATCCTGAAGCCCTTTGACAAACTGCGCGCAAGCAATATCAACGTGCTTTGCGACGTGGAAGTCACGGCTGTTAATCGCGCGGCTAAATCCATAGCCATATCCGGGAGCGATCGGGAGCTAACGTTGCAATACGATAAACTGATCCTTGCGCAAGGTTCTGCCGCGTTCATTCCGCCGCCCTTCAGACCTTATGAAAAGCTGTTTTTCTGCTTGAATAGCCTGGTTGATTTGAAAGCCTTGCGCAAATTCCGGCAAGGTTTTTTAAATCGAAACCAACAGCCTGACTGGGCGATTGTCGGCGGCGGTTTAATCGGGTGCGAAGTGGCGTCGGATTTGGCGACGGCGGGCGATAACGTGACCCTGTTTCATGCAATGGATCGTTTAATGGAGCGTCAATTGGCGCCCGAGGATTCGGCTTTGTTGCTTAAGGTGTTGCAGGATTCCGGCGTCAAGGTGCTGCTCAACCAAGCTGTACAGGAATTTATCAAGGAGGGAGACAAGGTTTGCGTAAAAACCGAGGCGACGGCCGAATTTGACGGCCTGCTTGTTGCCTGCGGATTTAAGCCGCGCACCGAGTTGGCCGAACTGGCCGGCCTGGAAACAGGCCGTGGCATCAAGGTTAACCCCTATTTGCAGACCAGCGACGAATCCATTTACGCGCTGGGCGATGTCGCCGAGCTGCCGAACGGAAAACTCTATGCTTTTATTTTGCCGATACGCAATCAGGCCTTATGGCTGGCGGAATTCCTGGCCGGACAAAAACAGGAGAGCTGGACGCCGCCTGTCTTTACCACCAAAGCCAAAGTGCATGGTTTTGAGGCGGTTCATCCGTATAATGTTTAGTTATTTATCAGAGATCATGCATGAAAGCCCGGATTAATGTCATTACCCTCGGTGTGGACGACTTAGAAAGGGCGCTTCGATTCTATCGTGACGGCCTTGGTTTGAAGACGGAAGGTATTATCGGTAAGGAATTTGAACAGGGCGCAGTGGCTTTCTTTGACTTGCAGGCCGGTTTGAAGCTTGCGATTTGGCCGCGCAAGAGCATTTCCCATGATTCGGGGCTTCCCCTAAGCGGTGCAAGCCCAACCGACTTCACCCTCGGGCATAATCTTTCGTCAAAAGCGGAAGTTAACGCCGTTATGGAGCAGGTGGAAAATGCCGGTGCTGTTATTGTAAAGCCCGCTCACGACACTTTCTGGGGCGGTTACGCCGGCTATTTTCAGGACCCTGATCAGCATCTATGGGAAATTGTATGGAATCCCCAGCTGATAGTTCAGGATTGAGGTACAGCATTTTATATTCAATCTCCCTATTGCCCCGTCCACAATGGCAATAAAGGGCAATGCAAGCCTGGCGTAAAACAACCTGCCCATGACACAAAACCGTTACTCCGCCGCGGAATGCGCCGCCGTCTATCGCGCCATTTACGAGCGCCGCGATATGCGCCATTTTTTGCCCGACCCTATCGATCCCGAGCTGTTACTGCGCCTGCTTAATGCCGCGCACCATGCCCCCAGCGTCGGTTTTATGCAGCCGTGGCGATTTATGCGCATCAGCTGCCCGGAGCTTCGCAAAGCCATACACGCATTGGTCGAACAGGAGCGTACCCGCACCGCCAAAGCCTTAGCCGAACGCGAAGACGAGTTTATGAAGCTGAAAGTGGAAGGCATACTGGAATGCCCGGAAGTGCTGGTTGCCGCCTTGTGCGAGCAGCGGGAACAGTATATATTCGGCCGCCGCACCTTGCCGGAAATGGACTTGGCCTCACTGGCCTGCGCGATACAAAATATGTGGCTGGCGGCACGAGCGGAAGGCATCGGCCTGGGCTGGGTATCGATGTTCGAGCCGAAAGCCTTGAAAACCCTGCTAAACATGCCCGAAGACAGCCAGCCGTTCGCGGTTTTATGCCTCGGCCATGTCGATAAATTCTACGACAAGCCGATGCTGGAACAACAGCAATGGGCGGATCGTAAAGACCTTAAAGATTTATTATTTGAAAACGTTTGGAATACACCGTGCCGCTAAATTTTGTCATCCCTCCGCTCAGCTCGACACTAAGCGCCGCTTTACAAGCCAAAATCGACCAGAAAACCAAGCCGTTGGGTGCTTTGGGTCAATTGGAATCCCTGGCGTTACAAATTGGATTGTGCCAAAACAGCCTGACGCCGCATTTAAAAAAGCCGTGCGTCCTTATTTTTGCCGGAGACCACGGCATTGTCGAATCGGGGGTCAGCGCCTATCCGCAAACCGTGACCGCGCAAATGGTTGCCAATTTTTTGACCGGCGGTGCGGCGATCAGCGTTTTCGCACGCCAACACGGCTTAGAATTATTGATTGTCGATGCGGGAGTCAACGCTGATTTGAGCAGTCATCCCAAGCTGATTGATGCAAAGATCGACAAAGGCACCCGGAACTTTTTAACCGATCCGGCGATGAGCGCCGAGCAATGCGCCAACGCCGTGCAAGCCGGAGCGGATCAAGTTTTGCGGCAATATCAAGGCGGCTGTAACTGCATCGGCTTTGGCGAAATGGGTATCGGCAACACCTCATCCGCCGCCATGCTGATGCATCGTTTAACCGGTTTGTCGTTAGTGCGCTGCGTAGGCCGCGGCACCGGCTTAAATGACGGGCAGTTGCAACATAAAGTGGTCGTCTTGCAGCGGGCGCTCAATAAGCATAAAGACGCAACGGAGCCTTTAGACGTGCTGGCCACGTTCGGCGGGTTTGAAATCGCGATGATGGTCGGCGCTTATCTTAAAGCCGCCGAACTGGGCATGCTTATTTTAGTCGACGGCTTTATTGCCGGCACCGCACTGTTAGTCGC
>DAINRH010000323.1:0-3762 GCA_036741905.1 Methylobacter sp.
AGAATCGAACTGGCCTTTGATTAACTAGAGAAGGTTACCTTAATCCGCATAGCTGACGGCCAGTTTAAATTTGAAATACACTACAACGGCCTCAAGTGAACGCTGCAGTTAACCTTGATTTTTACAGTTTCAGTGTCCTGAACTGGAAAAAACATTCATCGTTACGACCCCAGCGATAATTAGACCAATGCCAATAAGTGCGGGAATATCTAGTTTCTGACCAAAAAATCCCCAGCCAATAATAGTAATCAGAACAATTCCTACGCCTGACCAAATTGCATAAGCAATACCGACTGGAATCGAGCGTAAGGTTATTGAAAGAAAGTAAAATGCTATTCCATATCCTATTATCACAACCGCAGAAGGAATTAGTTTCGTAAAGCCTTCACTTGACTTCAATGCCGCAGTAGCAATGGTTTCTGCAACAATTGCTGCACCTAATATTAACCATTTGTTCATCTAATTTCCCAATATAAAATACATCTCAAGGCGTCAGATTATGACTTTATTATTGTATGCTGCACAGTCTAGACAAAAGCTTTAGCTTGTGGGCAAATTGCAGCACAAGTCGCATGCATCATTCATGTAACATCTCAAAATATAAAAGGCCGGAATTCCGGCCTTTTATATTGTTTTATCAATTAACGAATTGAAATTGGAACCAATGTCCCGGCCTTCATATCGGGCATCAGTATCGTTCTACCATCGGCTGATAAGTTAATGTCTGCTGACGACTGATTTCCTTCGCTAATCAATTGCGGAGTCGCCTTGGGTTCGCTTAATTGCCAAACTTTGCCGCCAGCCCAATCGCTGATGTAGAGTACACCGCTAGGATCACGTATCAAACCATCAGCAGCACCAAAGCCTTGATTCAGCAGCGTCAAATTAGACTTAACTTTGCCGTCTTGTTCAGAATAGTCTATGCGGAACAGTTTTCCTGTACCAAAGTCTGCAACCAATAATGCATTGGGGCCATCCATTAATAAACCATTTGGGCGTTTTATGCCGGATTTATCGCTGATGAGTTGCACCACTTGCCCTTGAGACGTAATCTTGTAAATGGCAGCATGTTTACCATTATCTTCCCCGCTATCGGATACATACACGTTGCCTAAGCCATCGATTTCAATGTCATTCAGAAAAACTGGTTTGCTCTGGAAATCTGATGGTTTTGCAATTACCGTTTTATTACCTTGCAGATCAATACGTACTACCTGATCCATATCTGCAACATACAGCTGATTATTGAACATATCGATTCCTTTTGGATCATTCAAACCATCAGCTAATGTAGATTTTGAACCGTTAGCATTAATCACAGTCACCTTACCGTCACCGCTCTTGCCGAATTCACCGATTTCCGTAACAAATATACGCCCATCCGGATGGGCAATCGAAGACTCAGGCATTTTCAAACCCGTTACAGTGCCAAGTGCTGTAGCAGTAGCTGGTGCTTTAGCGTCAGCATTACCTTCGCCATAACTAACGCGGTAAATCACGCCGTTGTAGTCATCAGATACCAGCAATGAGCCATCAGGCAATTGCAGCACATCCGTTGGGCGTCCCCAGATTTCGCCATTATTCAACCAGCCATCAATGAACACCTCAGTTCCAGTCACGCGATGCTGGGCGTCGAATTTCACCTTCATCAGTTGATAACCAACCGGCTTGCTGCGATTCCATGACCCATGTTGGGCGACAATTGCGCTACCTTGGTATTCCTCAGGAAACTGTTTACCACTATAGAATTTAAAACCCAGGTTGGCGCTATGCGCCTGAAACTCAGCTGCCGGAAAAACGACATTCTTTGGTGGTGTTTTATCTTTCAACTGCGGGGAACGAGCGTCACCGCCAGCGTAGTAAGGAAAACCGAAGTGCTGGCCTGCTTTGACCGCTGCGTTTAATTCGTCATGCGGGATATCGTCGCCCATCATGTCGCCGCCGTTATCGGTGAAATAGACCACATTGGTGTCTGGCTGAAAATCGACACCTACCGAGTTGCGAACGCCTTTTGCAAAGGTTTCTACGTTACTGCCATCCGGATCCATTCTGATGATAGAACCTTCAATCCCTTTTGTTTCACAAATATTGCAAGGCGCACCCACTGTTACATATAGCTTGTTGTCCGGACCGAAAGCGATATATCGCCAGCCATGGTGAGCCTTATTCGGCAGCTTGTCATAGATGACTTCGCGCATTTGCTTGAATGGCAGTGTCAAATCAAAATCTGGCGCAGCATAACGTGTAATACGGTTCTGTTCTGCCACGTACAGGTTACCCTTGTACATCGCCACACCATTACCAATGTTCAAATCGTCTAATATGGTAATTACTTGATCTGCTTTGTGATCTTTGTTCTTGTCAACGACTGCATAGACCTTATTGCCACGCGTGCCGACATATATATTTCCATTGGTACCTAATGCCATTTGGCGTGCATCTGGCACATCCGCATAGACTTCGATTTTAAAGCCTGCAGGGACGTTTAATTTACTTAAATTCGCCTGGGCATCTGCTGCTTCAGCATAAGTATTTAGCGATACCGCACTAAATGCTGTTCCCAGCATGAATGCAAGTAGGTTTAATTGCACTTTCATATTTACTCCTTGTTATCGAAACTAGACCAATAGTAGTTTACTGAGGCAATGAGATTTTTTGAATACATAAAACTCCTTATTTATTGCCTAAAACTATTTATAAATATGAATTTATAGTTGATATAATATAGTTTTGTAACCTAAATATATAATTTTTATGACTAAGATGAACTGCTGGCAGGAGTCCGATCAAAGCGACATATGCGACCTCCTTAAGCGTTTGGCGCCGACTGAAGGCTTTACTCTCACCCCTTTAGAAGGTGTGAAGCTCATGCGCTGGAACCGCTCTTTGCCGCGCAGTCCGGTTTTATATGAACCAAGCATCGTGGTGATTTGCTCAGGTCGTAAAATTGGTTATTTAGGTCAAGAAGTTTTTCATTACAACCCGCAGCATTTTTTGGTGCTGTCGGTTCCACTGCCGTTTGAAAGCGAAACGATCGCCAGTGAAGAAGAGCCTTTAATGGGTATTTCGATTCGCATTAATATACCCATTCTCTCCGAGCTGATCTTGATGCTTGATCAAGGGTCTTCCCATTCTGAGCTTGGAACTCATGGGATGGTATCCACCCCATTGGATGCTAAGCTTTCTAATACAGTACTAAGACTGTTGCAAGCATTAACTTCGGCTAACGATACGGATATTCTTGGCCATTCAATCTTGCGGGAGATTCATTATCGGGTTTTAACCAGCAATCAAGGTGAAGCTATTCGCGCATTACTAAGCCAGCAAAATCACTTGGGTAAAATCAGTAAGGCCTTGCGAAGGATACACTCTGATTTTGCAGATGATCTTAACGTCGCGAAACTGGCTGATGAAACCGGGATGAGTTTGGCTGCCTTTCATGCCAGTTTTAAAGCCGTGACTGCAACATCTCCAATACAATATCTGAAAACAACGCGGTTACATAAAGCCAGGTTACTCATGTTTCAAGACGGTACTTCAGCAGCGCATGCTTCCGCTAAAGTTGGCTATGAGAGTCCTTCACAATTTAGCCGTGAATTTAAACGACTGTTTGGTAAAACCCCAATGGAAGATATGGCTGCTATGCGAGAATCACTCATCATATTACCCTTCGACCCGGCTTCTAAATATGTAACCGTTCAGCCGTGAAGAGGAGCTTTGTCCCATATTCTGCTTAATCCGCAAAGCGGCCATTGAACTCAC
>DAINRH010000324.1:0-3755 GCA_036741905.1 Methylobacter sp.
AGCCATGCCGTTAATACAGCGCAATCCGTTATTATTCTGGAAAGGCTTGTCGATAATGTTGCTGTTTACAAATTTGGTTTTGATGTATTTTTTGGTGGACGGGAAAAACTAACGTAGAAATTTAGAACTCTATTTTGCTCGATTTATCCCATTTTGGTGCGTATGCCATGCATTTCGGTGCAAAAAATCCGGCTCTGTTTTAGCTAAAGTCTCGCTGAATCACGCTAAGCAGTTGGATTAATATGTTTGGCACAATCCATGCTTTATTTCAGAACGATGGTGCAATGGCGCATCCTCTCTTCCCTTCAACAACGGCGTTGAACAGTCGCTTATTTTAAATAGGCGGAGATAACTTTACTCGTCTGTTGTTCACGCCTTGATTTCAATTAGGCCGCTACAAAGAACGAGTAAAAAACGCTCGTTTCAAGGGGATCGACAGCTTGCGAAAACAAGCTTAATCAAACGAATGAAAGTGTTTTTTATCCGACACCTTAATTCATGGTGTATCTAATTTTTTAAAGGTGAGTTATGTCCTATCTGATTCCTTCAGAATTTGTCACAAAGATGGTCGACGCTGGTGAATCCAAAATCTTCATGTCAACCAGGGATACCTTGATCAGGGCTTATATGGCCGGTGCGATCCTGGCGTTGGCTGCGGTATTTGCGGTCGCTGTTGCTGTGCAAACGAATTCTCCAATTTTTGGTGCAATTTTATTCCCCGTCGGTTTCTCCATGCTGTATTTGCTAGGCTTCGACCTTCTGACCGGTGTTTTTGTTTTGACGCCGCTGGCACTGATTGATAAACGTCCAGGCGTAACCATCAACGGTATTTTCAGAAACTGGGGCTTGGTCTTTGCAGGTAATTTTCTAGGAGCATTAACCGTGGCTGTTATGATGTCAATTGTCTACACCTACGGTTTTTCCGTTGCGCCTAATGATGTGGGCGTAAAGCTGGCCGGCATCGGTGAAGCACGTACGCTGGGCTATGCGAAATACGGCGTGGCCGGCTGGTTTACGATCTTTATCAGGGGCATGCTGTGTAACTGGATGGTATCTACCGGCGTGGTTGGAGCGATGATTTCCACGTCCGTTAGCGGCAAGGTGATCGCCATGTGGATGCCGATCATGCTGTTCTTTGGCATGGCCTTCGAGCACTCGGTCGTTAACATGTTTCTGTTTCCAGCCGGTTTGATCATGGGAGGAAATTTTTCGATCATGGATTACTTTATCTGGAATGAGATTCCGACTGTTTTGGGTAATCTGGTTGGAGGGCTTGCGTTTACCGGATTGACCCTCTATTCCACGCATATAAAAACCGCGCCTAAACGCGCCTTATAATTTATCCGAACTATAAAAATAAAGCCTCAGTTCATAAGCGGCTGAGGCTTATTAACAATCACTGTTTAATTTGCAAAAGAGTTCATCATGACACGCGACGAAGTTACCGAATTGATCATCACGCACAAACTGCGTAAACAACTGACATGGCCTCAACTGGCCGACGCCATCGGTCAGAGCAAGGAGTGGACGACAGCAGCCCTGCTGGGACAGATGACGCTTAATGCCGAACAGGCCGCCAAGGTTGGCGCCATGCTAGAGTTGCCCGCCGAGGCTATCGAACAACTACAGGTTGTACCCTACAAAGGCTCCCTGCCCTCCGCAGTGCCGACCGATCCGTTGATTTATCGTTTCTACGAACTGATCAACGTCTACGGCACCACCTTTAAAGCGCTGATTCACGAAGAGTTCGGTGACGGCATTATGAGTGCCATCGATTTCAGCATGGATCTTCAACGCGAACCCGATCCCAAGGGAGACCGCGTCAAGATCGTGATGAGCGGCAAATTTCTTCCTTATAAAAGTTACTGAGTTTCAGCCCTGTGATTGGCTGCGCCCATTCGGCATGAAAAAATGTCCTGTCAATTAGAAATCTCCGTAGGCCAATACTCCGACAAAGGCCGTAAGGAAATCAATCAGGATTTTCACGGCGTTTATATCCCCAAAGAACCGCAGTTGAGTTCGAAAGGCATTGCTATTGCCTTGGCCGACGGGATCAGTAGCAGCGATGTCAGTCATATTGCCAGTCAGGCCGCAGTGACAGGCTTTTTGGAAGACTATTATTGCACCTCGGAAGCGTGGTCGGTAAAGAAGTCGGTGCAGCGGGTTTTAACAGCAAGCAACTCATGGTTATATGCCCAAACCCGGCAAAGCCGGTATTGTTACGATAACGACAGAGGCTACGTCTGTACCTTAAGCGCGATGGTAATCAAATCTACCACCGCGCATATTTTCCATGTCGGCGATACACGGATCTACCGGTTACGTAACAATGACCTGGAACAGCTCACCGAAGATCATCGGCTTTGGGTTTCGCAGGATAAAAGCTACCTTAGCCGCGCCTTGGGGATCGGCTCCCATCTTGACATTGATTATCAAGCCCAGCCCATGACAAATGGCGATATTTTCTTGTTCGCGACCGATGGCGTTTATGAATCTGTCAGTCCGCGTTTCATCGTCCATACCGTCAATCAGGCCGGGGATGATCTCGATGCCACGGCCAAAACGATCGCCGATGAAGCTTACCGGCAAGGCAGTACGGATAACCTGACGATCCAGATCGTCAAGGTCGAAAACTTACCTAAACAGGATGCCAATGAGCTTTACCGCTCGTTAACCGAGCTACCGTTCCCGCCTGTATTGGAAGCACGGGCTCTGTTTGACGGCTACACCATTGTCAGGGAGTTGCATGCCAGCAGCCGCAGTCACATTTATCTGGCGGTAGATGACGAAACCGGCTCTCAGGTCGTTATAAAAACCCCCTCCATCGACCTGCGGGGCGATCCGGCTTATCTGGAACGCTTCCTGATGGAAGACTGGATCGCCCGGCGTATCAATAATGCGCATGTGCTCAAACCTTGTACACAGACGCGCAAGCGCAACTTTTTATACGTGGTCACCGAATTCATTGACGGCCAGACCTTGACTCAGTGGATGATCGACAACCCGAAACCGGACCTGGAAACCGTGCGAGGGATTATCGAACAAATAGCGAAAGGCTTGAGGGCTTTTCACCGGCTGGAAATGCTGCATCAGGATTTGAGACCCGACAATATTATGATCGATAGCACCGGCACGGTGAAGATCATTGATTTTGGTTCGACGAGGGTCGCGGGCATTATCGAAATGACCACACCGCTCAGGCGCAACAATATGCTCGGCACCGCCCAATATACCGCTCCGGAGTATTTTCTGGGGGAACAGGGTTCCGAGCGTTCGGATATGTTTTCATTGAGCGTGATCGCTTACCAAATGCTGACCGGCAAGCTGCCTTACGGCGCCGAAGTGGCCAAATGCAAGACAAACGCCGCGCAAAACAAATTAATGTATGACGCTATATGTTATGAGAATCGCGAAATTCCGGCCTGGGTTGATGACGCCATCAGGAAGGCAGTGCATCCGAATCCTTACAAGCGTTACGAAGAGCTGTCCGAGTTCATATTCGATCTGCGTCATCCGAATCAAGCGTTTCTGAACAAAACTCGCCCCCCTCTTTTGGAACGAAATCCGGTGGCTTTCTGGAAAGGCTGGTCGATAATATTGCTGTTTACCAATCTGGTCTTGATGTATTTGTCGGTGCATGGCAATTAGCGAGGGCAATAACAGGCGACCGGTCGGTCGCCCATCGAAGCTTATGACGGCTTTACGCGCTTACAATTCAAATTCCGCAGGATCGATCCCCAATTCCTTAGCTATTC
>DAINRH010000325.1:0-3752 GCA_036741905.1 Methylobacter sp.
CACCACCTGCATGATGTCGCCGTCGGAGATGTATTGCTTGGCTTTCAATACCGCATCTTCAAAACCTTGCTGGGTAAATCCGGAGATAAAATCGGACTCTTCGACTTTTTTGTGGCTGTGATTCTTGGTCGGCTTGGCTTGCAGCTCGCGCAGTTTGACGGCCAAATCATCGACTCGCGCAAGCGCACGGTTATAGGCATCGTCTTGTTCAGGGTTGGCGTGAGTCAGCAGCAGCATTTTGCCGGACAGGTTATCGAACACCAGCATTTCTTCGGATACCATCAGCAGAATGTCGGGATTGCCCAGCGGGTCTGACTTTCCGGTACTGCGCAGCTTAGGCTCGATATAGCCGATGGTTTCATAGCCGAAATAGCCGACTAGGCCGCCGTTAAAGCGGGGCAGGGTGTCGATGTCGGGAACGTTATAGCGCTCCTTGAACTGCTCTATCCAGATCAGCGGGTTGTCGTGTACGACCGATTCCATCAGTTCGCCGTTTTGTTCCAGGCTGATTTGGTTGCCGGTAATTTTGACGACCGTTTTACAGGGCAGACCGATAATCGAATAACGCCCCCACTGCTCGCCGCCGTGTACCGATTCGAACAAATAGGAATAAGCGCCGTCGGCCAGTTTTAGGTAGGCACTCAAGGGCGTATCCAAGTCGGCCAGCACTTCGCGGCAAATCGGGATGCGGTTGTAGCCCTGCCGGGCATAGTGATTGAATTGTTCTGGGGTCATTTGTTATTCAGCTGTATAGAGTTCGGCAAGTGAGGCCGCTTTTAAAACAAAGAGCTATTATCAGGATGTGTATTACGCTTTCCAAGCGAATCAAGGTATTTACCTTGCCTTTATAAAATTTTAGCTCCGCAACTTTATTTTTATTAATTAACTCTTGCAGCGCCAATGCAATAACTTTAGTTTTTGTTTTAATGTCAGTAAATTGCATGGCTTCTTGTGTAACTCTTCGATTGGATAAAGCGTTGTTTTCATTATTTATAACTCTTTAGTATGATCAGCTTGATAGCGTACATGCCGCATACCATATTTATGTCAATCGTGAGACGCTATTAGTATCCTGCACATGACTAATTCTCAATTTTATGTTTTGCAATTTCACGTTCAATAAAATAGTCTTTGTGATCGTCTATTTGTTTTTCAAAAAACTGACGAGCCATTAATATTCTTTTTTTAGATTTAATAATATTTAATCTTGCTTCTGACTCTGCAACGTATTGCTCTAACAAATGGATGTCATCTATCAATTTATTTGTAAGTTCTAGATTTGTACTCAAGTATTTATTTCTATTTGTATATTCAAGCAATTTATCTTCAGGATATCCACGATCAAAATCGAAAATATCAGCATCAGAGAAAAAGTTAGTACTTTCTTTCATAGTACAGTTTTCTGTGTTGTTTTTTTCATAAAAATCAGGATGGAACTCAATGCCACTGTTTTTTATTTCTTCCTCGGTTAGCTCAGATAATAACCACTCACAAATTGATTTGACATTTTCTTTAGACATAAAAAGCGGCCAAGGTGTTGAAAGCTTAGCTCCGTTGCTAAGTTCTTTTTTAAATATTGTAGAAACAATACATCTATCACCTGAATAACATCCTGGCATGTCGGCTTGATCTTTAATTAATGCGCTTTCAGGAAATCTGTAACTAGCATCAAAAAATTCAATCAGTGGCTCTTCTGCTTCATAGCTGAGCTTATCATCTCTACCATATACATCGCCTTTTCTTATTAAACGAATTGCAATAAGCCTATCTTCAATGCTTTTTAATTTAAAGGGCTTCATTTGGTTACTCAACTTTCAAAAAACAAAATATAAAATATAAAATGGACTCTACTCATGCAAAAAAAACAGCGTAAGGCGGGTGGATTCGCCATCAGGCAATCCACCGCAACTACGACAGGCTGTCATCGGCATTGTGCGTTGATTGGCGGTTTGCTAACGCGAAACCGCCCTACGTATTGCTAGCCTTTAAACTGCCTTAGCCAATTCAGCGCGCATTTCATCGATTACTTTTTTGTAATCAGGCTGGCTGAAAATTGCCGAACCCGCCACAAAAGTATCGGCTCCGGCCGCTTTAATGTCGCGGATATTATCGGTTTTAACGCCGCCGTCGATTTCCAGACGGATATTCAAACCGCTGTTGTCGATTCTTGTTCTGACTTCACGCAATTTATCCAGCGCTGACGGGATGAAAGACTGGCCGCCAAAGCCGGGGTTAACCGACATCAACAAAATCATGTCCAGTTTGTCCATTACATAATCCAGATAATGCAGCGGCGTGCCTGGGTTAAATACCAGTCCCGCCTTGCAGCCGGAATCTTTAATCAGTTGCAGGGTGCGGTCGATATGCACGGAGGCTTCGGGATGGAAGGTGATGATGCTGGCGCCGGCTTTGGCGAAGTCGGGAATAAGACGGTCAACAGGCTCAACCATTAAATGAACATCAATCGGTGCGGTAACGCCGTGTTTTCTCAGCGCTTCGCAAACCAAAGGCCCGATGGTCAGATTGGGCACGAAATGGTTATCCATCACATCAAAATGCACAACATCGGCACCCGCTTTTAAAACATTGTCAACTTCTTCACCCAGTTTTGCGAAATTGGCTGACAGAATGGAGGGAGCAATCCAGTTTTCGTTCATTTTCTGATCCTCTGTGTTAAAAAATTATTAATTATATCTTTTTTTTGCGCAAACTCTTATGTTTACGCTCGTGTTTATAATAGCCGCACTTGAAATCAACAGGATAAGCCTAATTCATGAAACTGGTAACCTTTACGTATGACCACGAAACCCGTGTAGGCGCTGTCGTTGATGGCTGTGTCGTTGACGGAAAAAATAATACTAAAATCCCGCGAACTATGCTCGAATTTCTGAGCGTGGGTTCCGCTGCGCTGAATGCTATGCAACAGCAAATCGACAGCGGCAATGATCGTATCGCTCTGGATCAGGTCAAACTGCATGCGCCGGTGCCAAGGCCCGGAAAATATTTGGGCATCAAGCTGAACTACGCCGATCATATTGAAGAAACCGGCATGGATAAGCCGGAATATCCGAGTTTTTTCACCAAGCAAGGCACCTGCGTGATTGGGCCTGGCGATGCCATACACCGGCCTAAAGTCTCCGATAAGCTGGATTATGAAGGCGAGCTGGCGTTTGTGATCGGCAAGCGCTGTCGCCATGTGCCGCTCGACAAGGCGCATCAAGTCATTGCCGGATTTACCGTCGCCAACGATGTTTCGGTGCGCGACTGGCAGTTTCGTTCGCCGACCTTTACGCTGGGCAAATCATTCGATACCCACGGTCCGTTGGGACCGTGGATCGTTACCGCCGATGAAATCGCCGATCCGCATAACCTGGATATTAAAACCTGGATTGACGATGAACTGCGGCAAAACGCCAATACCCGGCATATGATTTTCAACTGTTATGAAATGATCGCCTATTTGTCGCAAGCGATGACGCTGGAACCGGGCGATGTCATCAGCACCGGCACGCCCAGCGGCGTCGGCGTAAAGATGACCCCGCGCGGTTATATGCAGCCGGGGCAGATCGCCCGGATTGAGATTGAGGGCATTGGCACGTTGATTAACCCGGTTATTGAAGAACCGGATGATTTGGGTTTCATAAAGTAACGATGCTCAACGCGGCCGCTAATTGGGGCTGCTGATCCCCCTCTCTTCAGGCATAAGTATCTACACAACTTTGCCTAAAAATTGCTGGGCCGTTGCTTTCAAT
>DAINRH010000326.1:0-3721 GCA_036741905.1 Methylobacter sp.
TAGCGTTGTCCGGAAAAGTTTTGTTCATGCGCCGCGGTTCCATCTGCTGTGGGCCACGCCTTGAAGGCTTCGGCGTGTGCATGAAATAACGTGAACAACTCGCGCCGATAAATTTTCAGCGGGAGTGCAAGCTTCGGCTATTAGCAACTTGCCCAAGTTATTTCGTATAAATTCTTTAGGCCATTTCCAGGAAAGCACAGTCCCGAATTACGTATTTTTCTCACCACGAAGACACGAAGAAAAAACATAAACTTCGTGTCTTCGTGGTGAATATCCATCATAAATTCAGCATCTAAATAGAGACGGCAAAATCAAACGCCCATGTTCATCCTGCACAGCTCCAATAAAACCGAAAATCTGGTCTTCCACCTGACCGCCGTGATCGAAAACGCGCCGCTGGCATCGCCTTTCGCCAAGGAAGTCTTCTTGATTCAAAGTCAGGGCATGGAGCGCTGGTTATCGCAGCAATTAGCCAGTCAGTTTAAAGTCTGGGGGAATTACGAGTTTTTATTTCCCGGCAAGTTTTTCAGCTCCCTGGCGCAGAGCATCGACAGCCGCTTAAGCGATGCGGCTTTCGAGCGTAATTTGATGCTGTGGCGGATTGAGGCGTTGCTGCGCAGGCTCGACGGCGAGGCGTTTTTGCCGTTAACGCAATACCTGTCCGGCGAAAATATCGCCCTAAAACGTTATCAACTGTCCCAGCAACTGGCGCAGATTTTCGACCAATACCAGATGATGCGGCCGGATATGCTGGCGGCCTGGCTAAAAGGCCAGTTGTTATATCAAACGGCAACCGAACGCTGGCAACAAGCCTTATGGCTGCAAATAACCGAACAGACCGGCAGCAAACACCGCGGCTCGTTATGGCTGGAGGTAATCGCCAAACTGAATGACGCTGAGGAGGGCGCGTTTAGCGCGCAATTGCCGGAGCGGATTTCGGTGTTCGGGCTGAACACCATGCCGCCGTTATTTTTAAGTTACTTGCAAGGCCTGTCCAAACATTGCCAACTGCATCTTTTCCTGCTCAATCCGGCGCAAGATTTTTGGGCCGATCTGGCCGGCAAACGGCAGAGAGCGAACGACGAAACCCTTAGCGGCCATCCGCTGCTGTCGAGCTTAGGCCAGCAGGGCCGCGAATTTCAGGAAATGTTGCTGGAGCAGGCGCAATTCGATTTGGAACCGGAAAGTTTTGAGCTGAGCGAGGCAGCCACTAACCTGCAACGGCTGCAAAACGGTATTTTAAATAATAGCCTGAATGAACAGCCGCTTCAAAAAGACGACTCGATCAGCATTCATGCCTGTCACTCCCGAATGCGCGAGGTGGAGGTGCTGAAAAACCAGCTGCTGCAAGCGCTGGAAAAAGATCCTACGCTGGAGCTGCGCGACATTGTGGTGATGGCGCCGGACATCCAGGTATACGAGCCGTTTATTTCCGCGGTATTCGACGACATCCAACACGCCATCGCCGACCGCAGCTTGCGTCTGAGCAACAACGCGCTGGACGCCTTTATCCGCTTTTTGGACTTGAGCCAAAGCCGTTTCGGCTGGCAAACGGTGCTGGATTTACTGGAGCAGCCGGTGGTGTATCCGGGTTTCGGCTTGTCCGAGGTCGACCTGGAGCTGATCAAACACTGGGTGCAGGATACCCATGTGCGCTGGGGCAAGTCGGCGCAACACAAACAGGAACTCGGCCTGCCGGAACTCAGCGAAAATACCTGGCAGGCGGCGTTGGACCGGTTGCTGATGGGCTATGCGGTGGGCAGCGACCAAGATTTTGTTAGCGGCGTATTGCCTTATAAAGATATTGAAGGCTCGTCGGCGCAGGCCTTGGGCGGCTTGTGCGATTTCATGCAGCTGTTGTTTAAAGCCGGCAAGGAACTCAAGCAAGCGAAACCGCTAAAAAACTGGAGCACACAGCTTTATTATTACGCCGACCAGTTATTGGCGGCGGCGGAACCGGTCGAACGCCAGCAGCTTAACGAACTGCTGGCGGAATTATCCGCCGAATTGGCCTCCGTGCATAATGACGATGTCGAGCTGCAAGTGATTATCAGCTGGCTGGAAGGCATGGTCGCCGAGCGTAAATCATCCAACGGTTTTTTGCGCGGCCAGCTGACCTTTTGTTCGATGCTGCCGATGCGTTCTATTCCGTTCAAAGTGATTGCGCTGTTGGGCATGAATGACGGCGAGTTCCCCAAAATCGACCGTAACCCGACCTTCGACTTGCTGGCCCACAACTTCCGCAAAGGCGACCGCTCGCGCCGCAGCGACGACCGCTATCAGTTCCTGGAAATCCTGCTGTCGGCCAGACAACAGTTGATTATGACCTACATCGGCCAGTCGATCAGCCACAACGACGCCATTCCGCCGTCGGTGGTGATCAGCGAATTGCTGGAGGTTTTGCAGGATGTCGGTGACCAAATGGCTGACATAAACGATGCAAAGCCCTCTCCGGAGGGAGAGGGTTGGGTGAGGGGAAATAAACAGCAGATTGACCCTAAAGACCTGATTACCCGGCATCCGTTGCAACCGTTCAGTCGGCGCTATTTCGACGGGACGACCGGTTTGTTCAGCTTTTCCGAGACCGATTGCGAAACCGCCAGGGCATTGTCCGGCCGTGGAGAGCGGTCAAACGCCCCTGCGAATTTGTGGTGGCAAGGCACAATCTCCGTAGACGCCGAGCAAACCGAAGTAATCGAACTGAACGAATTGTTCAGTTTCTTCCGCCATCCGCAGCGTCATTTCATGCAGCGGCAAATGGATTTGCGTTTTACCGGCATGGAAGCCGATGACGAAGAGCGCGAACCGTTTTCCATCGCCAAACTGGATGGATATGCCATTTATCACGAATGGATACGCGAGGCGTTAAACGGCAAGCCGCTGTCCGTCAAAAAACTGCAAGCCCAAGGCCGGTGGTTGGCAGGCGTACCGGGCGAGCTGGAGTTCGAACGGCAACAGCAAGTGATTAATGGCTTTGTCGAACGCATAAAAGCCAAAAACCTGGGTGCGCCGTTGGACGATTTGCCGATAGACATCAGCGTCGGCGGCTACCGCTTGGTCGGCAAACTCGGCAACCTTCATCAACGCGGCAGCCTGTTTTATCGTTATGCCGATCTTAAGGGCAAGGATTTTATCTGCGCGCTGTTGCATCACCTCATCATTAACGAAGTTGAGCCGCAGCCGTCGTTTTTGCTCAGCACCGATGAAGACTTGTGTCTGTTGCCGGAACATTGCCAACCGGAGCAACTGAGCGCATGGATAGAAATCTACCAATTGGGCCGAAAACAGCCCGATGCCTTTTTTGTCGAACCGGCTTTGGCGTACATCAAACAGGCTCTCAAGTTGAAAGCCGGTAGCCGCGCCTCAAAATCGGCGCTGGATGCCGCAATCGAGCAATTGTCCAGAGCCGTAGAGCAACCTTACGAACCGGAACTCAGACGACTTTACGGCAATGTAGCGGACTTGGGGCCGGTGCTGGGCGAGTCGTTTGAATTGCAATGCCAAAACTTGTTGCAGCCGGGTTGGGATGCGACGCATTAAATATAAAAATTCGGCTCATAATAAAAAGCGTAGTCCACAAAAAACACGAAAATAGTTAAATCACATCAGAACGTTGCCAGGCAGCAGACCTGCTTCTTGCCCAACGCCAGGCCAGGGACTATCGGAATCCCGTAAATACTTGTGTAACACGAAGTTTCACCTCCCTGTGCCTGGGTTCCGG
>DAINRH010000327.1:0-3713 GCA_036741905.1 Methylobacter sp.
CTGGAGCGTTGATAAAATCTTTATTCTAGCAGGGTTTTAAATTGGGAATTGCTGGAAAAATAGAGAGCGCCGTATGTTTCCCGGTTTACGGCATGCATCTTTCCAATCTTGACGATGGGCTTTACTCATTGTTCCTGTACCCAGTTTTTTTTCGTGCCTTTCGTGGATTACGCTTTTATATTAGGTACATGCGTAACATCAGTTATTAATAATTCTAAGTAACACCACTTTCAGGCGAAGAAGGACGTGATCGCGCCGGTGTTGATTGGCAAAGCTGCTGGGTTTGCGGCGTAGAAAAAGTGGACGGGGTCTACAGAGCTTCCCGGCGCTTTTGCCCGCGACATCGCAGGCAATGGAAAGCTTCATCGAGAAGCTTTTGCATAACGCCCGATAATGGCAAACCCCAGTTTAATAGGTTCCCCTTTATACGCTACGGACGCAAAACCTGGAAAACTTCAGATGAGAAGGGCAGCGGCGTTTATGTTATTCCAACCTAAGCACATCCACCGACACCGACAAGGTATGCTGGCCGCCGCCGAAGGCAATGCCCTTTAGCGGCGTGACATCCGTGTAGTCTCTGCCCCAAGCCAAGGTGATATGTTGATCGAACGGCACGGCATTATTAGTAGGGTCGAACTCCAGCCAACCGCTACCCGGCACATACACGGCAAACCAGGCATGCGACGCATCGGCCCCGACTAAACGCGGCTTGCCCGGTTCCGGCAGCGTTTCCACATAGCCGCTGACGTAACGCGCGGCAATGCCGAAGGAACGCAAGCAACCGATCGCCAAGTGGGCAAAATCCTGGCACACGCCGCGGCGAAATTGCAGCACCTCGGATAACGGCGTGGCAATCGTGGTGCTGCTCGGGTCGTAGGTAAAATCGCTATGGATGCGCTGCATTAAATCGGTCACAACCTGTACCAATGGCCGATTGGGCGAAAATGAGTTTTGGGCATAATTAGCCAGTTCGATGCCGGCGACGACCATCGGCGAGTCCAGCACAAACAGCTTGGCATCCAGTAGTTCATCAAAGTTGGTTTGCTGCTGATAATGGCCTTGCGACTGCGACTGCGTTTGTGTAGGGCCGCCTTGCAACTGTTCGCGCACTTGCTCCCAGGTTATTAAGTTAGCCAAATCGTCGCGGTTTTGCCTGGGAAATACCGTGACTTCGCTGATTGCGGTAACCACCAAGCGTTGATGCGCTTGCTGGATGGCGAAATAAGCGACACGGTTGCCGAAAAAATCTTGGCGCTCATGAAAGTCGCCCGGCTCGGGGCTAATGTCAAAGCGGCTGGTTTGACATTGTTGACGCCAGAAATCGCGAGGCTGCAATCGCGCTTCATTCTGGCACAGGCCGACCAGCTGGCTGTATTGGTAGAGCGTGCGGTGGGTAATGCGGTATTTCACAGATCATCCTCCGGTTGCGTCGGCGTCATCAATTGCGGCACTTGAGAATGGCTGAAATAGGCTTGCGCAAGCACTTCGTAAAGTTGCCATAACAGCTCGGTCATCGCCGACAAAACGCTTTCCAGTTCGCTGTAAACGCCGTCATCGTCGGCAGCGTTAACCAACTCGGACACTTTGACCAAGCGTAAGTCGGTATAGGCCCGGAGTATTAAACGCTCTTCTTCGCTCAATTGTCCCTTGCCGCGTTCTCTCGGCAAGGCGCTGAGGTGGTCGGATAATTGATGCAATTGATAAGCCAGCGAACGTGGATGGGTTTCATCCATCAGCAATAATTCCAGCACCATCGGCAATTTGATAAATGAGCGGTAGCGCCGCCGGTAAATGCTCAAACTGTCGGTGGAGATCAACACCGCTTCGAGCATCTGGTTTTGCAATGCCGGTTCATGCCGCTGCACCACCGTGGCGCGCAGCAATGCGATCAAGGCCAGCGCATGTTCCAGGCGACGACCGCTATCCAGCATCAGCCACCCCGCTTCGCGAGTCATGCTTTCCGTGGTTAAGCCGATAAATGCGACAAAGCCGGTAATTAAATCGTCCAGGTGTTTTTGCAATTGCTCCGGGTCGCAATCGCCGTTCACGACCCGTTGTTGCCAGCGCCGTTGAATATTATCGACACAACGCCAGGTATCTTGCGACCAGACATCGCGGATGCTGAACGCGGTTTGGGCAAAGGTTTGGATGTTGGCCGCCAACGTGCCGGAGCGCTGGACATTTTTAGCGAGCGCCAGTAATTCATGCTGAGGTTCTTTTAGCACCGACGCATTGCTGGTAACAAAGCCCGGATAAGTGCCGGTGACCTGAGTCAGGGCGCTCAATAAGACAGTGAGGCACTGGCTGTCGAGCGGATCGTTAAGTTCCAGGGTTTCCGCCAGCTTCAGCAATATCGTGCGCATCAAGCGGGTCGCGGCCTTGATCCGCTCCAGATAGCGGCCGACCCAAAACAGGTTATTGGCTGCGCGACTGGTTAAGGGTTCGGCTGTCGCAGATAAGACCACGTCCCGGCCGGGCTGAAACCACAAACTAACCTGTTTGTCCGGTTCATCGGCCAACACCCAAGTGTCTTTACTGATGCCGCCGGCCTGATTCGACACAATAAAATCGTCTTGCTGGCGGGCAATCCGGGTCAGGCCGCCGGGCATCACTTGATAGTCGCCGCCGCTGGCAACCGCAAAGCTTCGTATTACCGCAAACCGCGGCTCGATATGGCGGTCGATAAACGAGGGCACGGTAGAGAAACTGACCTGCTCCTGGCCGACATAACAATGCGGCTTGGCGATAATGGCGGCACGTAACAGGTCTTTTTCCCTGGCGCTTAACTGACCGCCGAACAGGACGTAATTCCCGGAACTGCGATTGATCGGTTTAATGATCAGTCGATCAAGATTTTGCAGCACAAAATCGCGTTCGCGGCGCTGGCCGCACCACCACGTGGCAACCGAAGGCAGGATCAATTCCTGATTTAAAAAGTAGCGCGCGAGCCTGGGCAAAAAAGCCAATAGCCCCGGATTTTCCAGGACGCTGCTGCCCAAGGGGTTGGCAATCGCCACATTGTTGCGGCGTACCGCTTCAAGCAATCCGGCAACGCCCAGCCGGGACGCGCTGCGTAATTCCAGAGGGTCGCAGAACGAATCGTCAACGCGCCGCAAGATAACGTCGACCGGTTGCAGGCCGTCCAGCGACTTAAGCCAGACCCGGCCGTCGCGTACCGTCAGGTCGTCGCCTTGTACCAGCGAAAAACCGAGATAAGACGATAAATAGGCGTGCTCAAAATAGGTTTCGTTAAGCGAGCCCGGCGTCAGTATCACAATCCTGGGGTCTTCTTTATTATGCGGCGCAATATCGGCCAGTCCCTTGCGCAGGGCCTTAAAAAAGCCGGACAGCCGATGCACTTGGGTTTCCCGGAAAATATCCGTGAGCACCCGCGTCATCACGGTGCGGTTTTCCAACGCATAACCGGCACCGGAAGGCGCCTGGCTGCGATCGTCCAATACCAGCATGCGGCCGTTATGGCCGCGGGCAAGGTTGGCCGAATACACAATCAGCTCGCGTTGCAGTTGGGGCAGGGCGCCCACGCAAGGATGCAAAAAGCCGTCGTGCGCCAATACCAGTTCATTGGGCAACAGGCCTTTTTTCAGCAACTGCTGCTTGCCGTAAATGTCTTTTAAAATCAGGTTGAGCAGCTCGGCGCGTTGTTTCAGGCCCGCTTCGATAAGCGACCAATCCTCGCTGCTGATCAGCAGCGG
>DAINRH010000328.1:0-3685 GCA_036741905.1 Methylobacter sp.
TAAGGTGCGTTTGATAGTTTTTCTTGAACTCTGTTTCGGATGATGTCATTGTTGGGTAACCTCATTACGTTTGATGCTAAACGATCCCTCGGATTGAGGGCTTGAGGTTAAATTTTAATTGTTTTATCGACTGACCGTTCGAAGGGGATTCTCCGCGATAGCGGCTTCGTCCAACTCAACGTTCAAGCGGAGCTTCGCTATCGCTCAGCCCGCTTAACTTTGCGTTGAATGGCTGCTAATTGAACCCCTGCCGACATTGAGCGCAAAGCTTCGAATGTCAACTAGGGGGCGTTAGCTGTCACAGCGAATTACCTCGGAGTTAACATAAATAACAATGTTCAATGATTTTGAGTAAAGGTTAAAACTCATCATTAGTCATAATTGCTAGAAGACATGCGATAGCTTTTAATACCCAGCCAAAAGCGATAAAACATCGCGCATAACATTATCACGTAAATAAACCGGGCATTCCTTTGCCCAATAACTCTTCCGAGCAGACTATGCTGATTCTTTCAGGGCTTGCCGCCAGCTTCAATGCGGATAGCTGTCCTTGGCTTGATAACGGATAAATGCCGGGGAAAATGTCGTCTTCAAACTCAGCATCATCGGCAAAAATGATATTCAAACTGGACGTAAGACGGTCGGGTAGCCGGTACCAAGGCAGCAAACCCTCCGCTTGAGTTCCTACCGCACCACTGCTATTGAAATCCAGTTTGCCTTGCCCGTCGCAATATTTCATCAGGGTATAGGCATTGATAATAAAACTCAGCCGTTTCCAACCCCTGAGTTTTGCATGCCAACGGGATTGGCCTTGCTCCCTGTTTTCGAGCAATGCCATGTAATTATTTTGCGAGAGGGCCGATTCGACTTCATAGCCAAAGGTTAACGCCTGGCTAAAACTCCATTCAGCAGGAATGCCCGCATGTACCAGGGTAAAGTTGAGTTTGGAATCGTGATGAATAAATCCCCGGCGACGCAGCCACTTTAATAGTTCGTCCCGATCCGGGGCGTTAAGAATGTCATCCAGCCTATCGCCCGCTTCGGGTTGTGCGAAACCTTCCGCTAATGCCAACAAGTGCAACTCCTGATTGCCCAGCACCGTAACGGCTTTTTTGCCCAAGTCCTTGACCAACCTGAGTACGGCCAGAGACTCAGGCCCTTCATTGACTAAATTGCCGGTAAACCATAAGCAATCGTTGTCCGGATTAAAGTGGATTTTTTCCAGTAACTTCAGCAGTAAGCGGTAATTGCCTTTTACACTGCCGATGGCGTAGGTGGTCATAATGTTCAGCTTCCAAATCCATAGTGCTTATAAAGCATCAATTATGATGCCAGACCTGTAGCGCATTGCTTGAAAGCGTGAAAAATAAGCCTAAGCCATTGATAGGGCGAGGAGATAACAAACGCTGGACGCGTCCAACCCACCCTTGTACGTCGTTATTTTGTAACAAACCCGCCCACTTTTCGGCTGTATTGTTACTAAGATGACCAACGACTCTCTAAGCAGGTTGCTTCCGGAACGCGCCAACGGCCGCTTCTACTCAATAAACAGGTGTTGGTTTAAATATTGCTGTGCATTAACCGACGACTAACTTGGGTTTCATTATGAACAAGATCGGAATATTTTACGGCACAGAGACAGGCATAACGGAAGCGATGGCTCAGATCATGTACCGGGTTTTAGGCGATGACATTGCCAGCGAACCGGCGAATGTTAATCAGGCCAGAGTGTCGGAGCTATTGCAATATAAAGCCCTGATTCTGGGAGCGCCCAGTTATGGGGTCGGCGAGTTACCCGGCAGAACCACAGGCAGTGAACAGGGGAACTGGGAAGAGTTTTTATTCCGCCTCGACGATGCCGACTTATCCGGAAAGCGAATTGCGCTGTTCGGTTTGGGCAATCAACAAAAATATTACGATCGCTTTGCCAGTTCGCTGATTCAGCTGTATCAGCACTGTGTGGCTTACGGCGCAGAAGTTATCGGTGCCTGGAGCACCGAAGGCTACCATTTCAGCCGCTCGCACTCGGTTATCGACAATCAGTTTGTCGGCCTGGTGCTGGATCACCATAGCCAACCCGAAATGACCACAACCCGGATTATCGGCTGGCTGGAGCAGATTAAGCCGGGCTTGCTGGAGAAATTGAATTAATGCTTCCGTCGCATTTAACCGAAGGACGTTAATGGTTCCCACGCAGAGCGTCGCTGCCATTAAGTTAAGAGATTCGCTGGTTCCCAAGCTCCCGCTTGGGAACCCAGTGAGCAAAGCTCCAGCTTTGCGAGCCGGGAAGCTAGAGCTTCCCGTACTGAATTCCCAAGCGGGAGCTTGGGAACTAGCGCGCAGGAGAGGGGGCTTTTTTCTTAACTTAATGGCAGTGACGCAGAGCGTGGAAACGATGAGTTTATGTTTCGGGAAGTTATTACCGACCATATCCTAAAAGGACATAAATGATGACCAACGCCGACAGCATCGCTCAATTGTGCCGCTATATCGCCGAACGAAAGCCGGTGTTGCAAAAACAATACGCGCAGTTGCTTGCCCAAGACCTTTCGCGGCAACAATGGGACGGCTGCTTGCAACGCAATGTGCTGACCGTTTTGGAACAGGCTTATGACGAAGCGCTGGCCTTTGTGAAAACGCTGCCGTTCGATAGCGCCGCGAGCCCGGTTAATCAAGGATTATCGGATTTAACCCGGCAAGCGTTAAGCGCGTTCAACGGATTCGCCGACGACTTCTTACTGTTTGTCGTCGATAAACACCGCACCTCCTGCGCATTATCCAACTTCCCCGACGAACACAAACCGGACAAAACTTACCTTAACGCGGTGATGCGGGACATCGCCGGGCTTTGGCAAAACTTTGCGTTAACGCTTAACGCTTATTTTCTGGAATGCCGGTAGCGCAGTCCGTTCAAAACCCACAGGAAAATCGAATGAAATTGTATTTAACGCCCGGTTCCTGCTCGACAGGCATCCATATACTAATGGAAGAGCTCGACTTGGTTTTCGAAGCGCATCTCGTGAATCTAATGGCTGGGGATCAAAATACGCCGGACTATCTTGCCGTAAACCCGAAAGCGACCATCCCGACGCTGGTGCGCAACGACGGCACTGCATTGACGGAATTTCAAGCGATCGCCTATTGGCTGGCGCGAAGCTATCCCAAAGCCAATCTGTTGCCCGGCGACCCGGACGGTGACGCGCGCGTTATCGAGTTGATGGATTACGTGGTGGGCACCGTTCACGGCCAGGGTTTTGCCAGAATTTTTACGACCGACCGGTTCGCGGTCAACGAAGCCGATTTTGAGACCGTAAGGACTCAAGGAATTGATGTCGTGACCCGAGGCTTTGCCGTCATTAATGACGGTTTGCCGCCTGAAGGCTATGTCATGGGTTCTTTCAGCATCGCCGATGCGGCTTTGTTTTATGTTGAGTTTTGGGCCTATAAAACCGGGATTACGCTGCCGGAAAAGTGCCTGAAACACTATCGATTGATGCTTGAGCGACCGGTGGTAAGACGCGTCTTGATGGAGGAAGGTTATCGTTTGGATTAGCCTAAAGACCCTAGTTGAGCATTCCAAAAGCCGGTCTATGGCTGGACGGGGTTTGCAACCCCGTCCGAAACGTTTGACGGATGAAGATATGGCAGTAGTTATCGAAAACGCTAGGGACGGGGGTGCAACCCC
>DAINRH010000329.1:0-3682 GCA_036741905.1 Methylobacter sp.
TGAATCTCCATCCAAAGCGCTAAAAAATAAAAAAGATTCGTCAATGCGGGTTGCCATTAATCTGGTTCGTGACGGGCGCGCGAATGCTTGCGTGAGCGCCGGCAATACCGGTGCTTTAATGGCTACTGCCCGATTTGTGCTTAAAATGATTCCCGGTATTGATCGGCCTGCCATTATTTCCACGTTACCGTCAATTAATGGTCATACCCATGCGCTTGATCTGGGGGCGAATGTGGATTGTACGGCGGAGCATCTTTTTCAATTCGCAGTGATGGGCGCCGAGCTGGTTAAAGCGGTTGAAAATATTGATAATCCCAAGGTGGGCTTATTAAATATCGGCGAAGAAGATATGAAAGGTAATGAGCAGGTTAAAGCGGCCGCAAAATTACTGGAGAATTCGTCGTTGAACTACATAGGCTATGTGGAAGGCGATTCTTTAAATGCCGGGCATATCGAAGTCGATTTGATTGTTGCCGATGGTTTTGTCGGTAATGTCGCTCTCAAATCCATTGAAGGCGCGGCAAAAATGATCGGCACTGCATTGAGAGAAGCTTTTGGCAAAAGTATGATAACCAAATTGGCGGGATTACTGGCCTATCCGGTACTTAAATCGTTTAAAAAACGTATCGATCCGCGCTTGTATAATGGCGCAAGCTTTTTAGGGTTACGCGGCCTGGTTATTAAAAGCCATGGCGGCGCTGACGTGCTGGCGTTTAAGACGGCTATTCATCTTGCTGAAATTGAAGTCAAAAAAGATGTTATTAAAAAAATAAGCGAGCAAGTCGAGAAGACTTTAGCCCTGAGAGAGAATGCATGATTCGTTATTCAAGAGTGATCGGCACCGGCGGTTATTTGCCGGAACAAGTTCGCACCAACGAACAGATATCACAAACTGTCGATACCTCCGATAGTTGGATTTTTGAGCGAACCGGCATTAAAAGTCGTCGTATTGCCGGCGCTGAAGAGACGGCCTCAAGCATGGCGGAGATTGCTGCAAGGCAAGCTATAGACGCCGCGGCTTGTGATCCCGATGAGATTGATTTGATCATTGTTGCGACCGGGACGCCCGATCGCGTTTACCCGAGCACAGGCTGTTTATTACAGCGGCGCTTGGGTATTAAAAACTGCGTCGCTTTTGATGTGCAGGCCGCCTGTTCGGGGTCGATTTTTGCGTTGAGCATTGCCGATCAATATATAAAGTCGGGCGCTGCCAAGAAGGTTCTGGTTGTCGGTTCCGAAATCTGTTCGCGCCTTGTCGATTGGACTGATCGAGGTACTTGTATTTTGTTTGGCGATGGCGCGGGTGCGGTATTGCTGAGCGCTTCGGATGAGGCCGGTATTTTATCGACCCATATTCATTCTGATGGTGAATATGAAGATCTGCTGTATTGTCCAAACCCTCAGGCGGCTACCGAGGCGAATACCGATGAGGCCGGCTACATCAATATGCGCGGTAATGAGGTGTTCAAAGTGGCGGTTAACACGCTGGGCCGCATCGTCGATGAAACTTTGGCTGCCAATAATATGCAGCAATCCGATGTCGACTGGTTGGTGCCTCATCAAGCGAACACGCGAATTATTGCGGCAACGGCAAAAAAATTAAAAATGTCCATGGATCATGTTATTTTGACCCTTGAAAATCAAGGCAATACCTCATCCGCATCGGTGCTGCTCGCTCTTAATGAGGGTGTTCGCGACGGCCGCATTCAGCGCGGCCAGGTCGTTTTGCTTGAAGCATTTGGGGCGGGATTCACTTGGGGTTCCGCGCTAATCAAATACTAAAAACGTATTGAAATGAATAACCAAATTTATAACGTAGCTTTTGTTTTTCCCGGTCAAGGTTCGCAGTCTGTCGGCATGTTAGTCGATTTGGCCGCTGTTTACCCTGAGGTGAAGCAGGTGTTCGAGCGGGCATCCGATGCGCTGGGCAAAGATTTGTGGTCTATTGTCGCCGATGGTCCGGAAGACGAGCTTAATCAAACCCATAATACGCAACCTGCAATGTTGGCCGCCGGGGTGGCGGTTTGGGAGGTCTGGCGTAAGCGCAGTAATATACGTCCCGCATGGATGGCTGGTCACAGCTTGGGCGAATATACCGCTTTGGTTTGTTCGGGCGCCATGTCGTTTGAAGATGGCATAAAACTGGTTGCAGCAAGAGGGCGACTGATGCAGGAGGCGGTGTCTTCCGGCGTCGGCGCAATGGCGGCAATTTTGGGCCTTGAAGATCATCAGGTTGTTAAGGTTTGCGCCGATTCGGCGGAGGGTGAAATAGTCTCGGCGGTCAACTTCAATTCGCCGGGGCAGGTGGTTATTGCCGGTAACGTTGCCGCCGTTGAAAGAGCCATGCTGGCGGCAAAAGCGGCAGGCGCCAAACGAGCTGTACTGTTGCCGGTCAGCGTGCCTTCGCATTGCGCGTTAATGGAGCCTGCGGCCGAAAAGCTGGATGAGCAATTGCAGCAGACGGTGATCGATACGCCGAAAATGACGCTGATTCATAATGTAGATGTTGCATCGCACAGCGCCCCCGAAGTCATCCGTAATGCGGTAAAAGAACAACTCTACAAGCCGGTGCGCTGGGCCGACAGTATCAAGTTTATGCATGATCAGGGCGTTACCTGTTTTGTTGAATGCGGTCCCGGCAAGGTGTTGATTGGGCTGAATAAACGTATCGCCAAAGATGCCGAGCATCTGTCTATTTATAATCCGGAAACATTAAACAAAGTATTGGAGCAACTCAATGGATAAACAAGTAGCTTTAGTAACGGGTGCCAGTCGCGGCATCGGTCGGGCAATTGCGGAAAGATTGGCTCAGGATGGTTTTTTTGTGGTTGGTACTGCCACCACAGATAACGGCGCTGACTCGATTTCAGCCTATCTGGGCGAGCATGGCAAGGGCTTGAAGCTTGATGTCGCCAATCCTGACTCCATTGCAGAGGTTATGAAAGTTGTGAATGACGAGATTGGCGCTCCGGTCGTACTGGTCAATAATGCCGGTATTACCCGCGATAATTTGTTGATGCGCATGAAGGATGAAGAGTGGGATGATATTATCAATACCAACCTGACTTCGGTTTTTCGCATGAGCAAAGCAGTGCTGCGCGGTATGATGAAAGCCAAAACAGGGCGTATTATCAATATTTCATCGGTAGTCGGTTCGACCGGTAATGCCGGGCAGGCAAATTACGCAGCTGCAAAAGCCGGTATGGTCGGCTTTGCCAAATCCATGGCTAAAGAAGTGGGTTCGCGCAATATCACCATCAACACAGTATCGCCTGGGTTTATCGATACCGATATGACCAAGGAGCTGAGCGAGGATATTAAAAATACCTTGCTGTCGTCTATTCCGCTGTCTCGTTTGGGTAAGGCGGAAGAAATAGCGCATACGGTTTCATTCCTGGCTTCCGATGGCGCAGCCTATATCACGGGTGAAAACATTCATGTCAATGGTGGCATGTTCATGCCGTAAGGGGTGTTGCCTATAGGCCGTATGTATGTTCATGCCTTAATATTGTGACATTGCTGCAATATAAAGTATAATTCCCCCCGCCGTCTGGAATTTCCGGAGACGGGATTTCAAATAAAATTAATAACAATACTATTGTAGGTCTCGGATTAGACGCTGGGAGACTACATTGTTTGAGGACAATAATTATGAGTAACATTGAAGAACGAGTAAAAAAGA
>DAINRH010000330.1:0-3678 GCA_036741905.1 Methylobacter sp.
CGTATTTAATCCAAACCAGACTGAATTGCAGGCGGAAGGATATGACTACACCTCATCAGGGTCGGTAGCAACTTTTCAGGTTCGCGGCGGCAGTTCTTCCAGCACTTGCTCATTTACCTATACTGAACCTGTTGCCAATGCGGCTCCGATAATCAGCATTATTAATACGACCGGGTGTTAGATTATTGTGTAAGTTATAAAACAGCATTCCACCGATAAGCTTTGATCAAAAATCATATGATATTGAGAAAATCGTTAACTTAATCTAAGCTTTAAATAACGCCGCCCTTTGGGAGTCTCTATACGTAATTTATTTTCCTCATTTAATTATTATCTTTATTTACTTATTTTTTATTTACTTAATAACAACGAAGGGCCATAAAAATGAAACAACTATCTAATATGAAACAATTATCCGGTATGAAACAACAATCCGGCTTTACTTTGATCGAACTGGTCGTCGTTATCGTAATTTTGGGTATTTTGGCGGCGACCGCTTTACCCAAGTTTACGGATTTGTCGACCGATGCTAATAATGCTGTGATCAACGCAGCCAAAGGTGCGCTCGACTCGGCGGCTACAATGCGATATGCATCAAACAAGGCGGCTGATACAGCCACTAATATCGCTAGCAATGTGATACAACGTGGCGTCAGTATTTCAGGTGCTGCGGCTACTTGTATATTCACGATTACTCCCGATGGAGGTACTGCTTCAACTTATCAAATGAACGCTAACCTTTGCTCGACTACATAATTGACTATCACCGCATCTATATTGCATAAATTGCGCTTATTTATTCTTGTTTTGTTAGAGGGCCGCAATCTATGTCAATGAAAGTAAGTTTTATGATGTGATGTATTTAAGACAATAATGTTTCGTTTCTGAATAGCAATGTCCTTTACACTAAATGTTAAGGGCATTGCGTCCAAAATAGGATTAATAACTCCTCTTTTCGTTATCGCATTACTCTGCTTATTGCGGGCATCGCGCAGCACAGAACCTTTTTTCTGGTGGTTGGGGTTATGCTTTTTAGTAACAATGATTATCTCTCAACAAAAACGACCGTTTGTAGTGTCGTGGATTAGCACCGCATTAATCGGTTTTTGCCTGCTGTTGTTCATTAATGTGCTGTATCTCAGTCCCACCTACCACGCCAGCAGTCTCTACCGTCCCGCAACGTTACTGATTGCTTTTGTTGCCGCTTCCTGTCGCCCCACTTGGTTTACGCAAACCGGATTTAAAATATTCTGTGGAGTCATTGCTTTGATTGCTGTTTGGGCAGTGTTGCAATGGTTGACAGGTTGGGGTTTTCTTGTTGAAAAAAGCGCGCGCGCTTTGGCTTTGTTTACAACCCCCAATATTCTCTCGATGACGCTTAATCTCGGCTTGACGCCGGTTCTTGCCTACTATTTGCTGGGGCGAGGCGGACGCGGCGTCTATGTGTTGACGCTGTTGTTGTTTGCAGCCCTGTTGACAACGCAAAGCCGCGGCGGCTATCTGGGTTTGCTGACGGGCATTTTATTCTTAGTAGTTTTTGTAGGACAAGCCGCAGTAGTGGAGCAGCGGCAACGATACCGTGCAGTAGCCGTCGGCTTTCTTGCCGTTTTGGGATTCTTTAAATTTTATGCCTGGCTAGGACTTGCCAGTTGGAGTCTGGACTCTGTTTTCGCAACGCTCAGACATGGCGATTCCTCATATCGTTGGGAAATATACCAAATTGCCTGGCGTGGATTAGCCGAGCATTTATGGTTGGGTAGCGGCTATTTTAATTTCGGCTATTATTTTGAAGCGCATAAAGTGCCGCCATTTCTCGACAGGCACCTGACGTTTGTCCATAACGATTATTTGCAATTAGCGTTTGAGACCGGATTGTTAGGGTTCTTTCTGTTTTTATTGTTGATCGTCGCTGTATATGGGCAGCTGTTTAAATTTCGCCAGCAGGCAATCGCCGAGCAGCGCTTACCACTGATCCTTTCGGCTGTAGCCATTACTCCAATGTTGTTTCATGCGTTGGTGGATTACCCGTTTTATATTCCTATTTCATTGGCTGTTTTCGGAGCCTGCCTAGCTATCGCTAACCAGCAATTTATCGAGATGGGCGCAGCTCATTGGCAGCTTCCTACAATATCGACGAGGGCTCTTTTGGGGTTTCGTTCTGGTTTTATTAGTAATTTATTACTGATCGGTTTAATGACATTGTTGGGGTTGCCCGCTTTTGCGGCGGTTTCCGCCGGTTATGGTTTGGATCGACTACAGCACGGCGACGCGGAACGCGGCTTGTATTGGCATAGTATTGCGCGAACTTTACAATCGCGTGATGCTAACTATTACTGGAGAGAGGGCGTCATTTGGCGGGATTTGGGGATCGCTCAGATGAGGCCGGACCTGCTGGAAAAAAGTGACGTTATTTTTACCAAAGGAAGCGAAGTTAATCCTTTTGAAGTTAATAACTTACTGGAGAAAATTGCTCTGCATCGTCAGCATGGAGTTCAGCTTAAATACAGGGCATCAAATCAGGACATCATGGCCTGGATTAATTACGCTAGAAACCGGCAGCCGCATTCATATGGCGTCCAAATTGAATATGTACATTGCCTGGACTTTATAGGAGAACGCACACAAGCCATTGAACAAGCTAATATGCTAGTGCATAGATGGCCGCAATCTAAAACGGGACAAAGTTTGTTTGAATCGGTGTCCCATGATTGAGCCTTGTGCTTGTAAAGGTTTTACATTGATCGAGCTGATTGTGATCATGGTTGTCATTGGTATCTTGTCGGCCACAGCCTCATCCCGGTTGAACTTTGCCAGTCATGATGCCGCTGGATGCGCCGAGACAGTGAAAGCATCGATCAGACTGGCGCAGAAGTTGGCTATTGCGCAGCGAGATCCGGCAATGCCGGTAAGTGTTGGCAACGATTGTCAAGTGGCTGTGGGAGGGCAAACTTACCCGGCTTTGACCGGCGTCAGCGTGACCAATTTTGGTATTGTTACTTTTAATGGATTGGGGCAACCTTCTGTGGCGGCCGTCAGGACTTTTACCATTTCCGGTGGTGATGTCATCCGCTATGTCTGTCTAGAAGCAGAAACAGGATATGTGCATGAAGAGGCGGCAAGCTGTGGCTAACCATCAAAAAGGCATATCTCTGATAGAACTGGTCATATTCATGGTCATTGTCGGCATAGCGATGACGGGTATCATCTCTTCGATCAATTTTAGCGTTCAGCATTCCGCTGATCCTGTGGTCAAAAAGCAGGCGCTGGCGATTGCCGAAGCGTTGTTGGAAGAGGTTATGTTGCAGAACTTCAATGATCCTGATGGCGGGGCGAATGTGCTTGAAGCGAGCCGTGATCTTTATGACGACATCGGTGATTACAATAACTATTGCATGGCAACGACAGTCTGCGCACGAGCGAATATCGTCGATATCAATGGTTCGCTAATCCCTAATATGAACGGATATACGGCTTTAGTCACAGTTGTTGCCAGCGACCTAGGACCTGAGGGTAGTACTATTACATCTGACAGCGGCGCTGCATTACGTATAATTGTTTTTGTCACCGGTCCTCTTAACACACAGGTACGGCTGGAGGGTTACCGTACCAACTACGGGACATGACGATGCCAAGAAGTCCAAAATGCATGGCCGGTTTCACTCTGATTGAAGCCATTAT
>DAINRH010000331.1:0-3629 GCA_036741905.1 Methylobacter sp.
ATATTAAGACCCTGGCGAACTCCATCGAATCCGTGGATAAAAACTGGCAGGCCGGCCAGTTTCCGACGGCAGCGAAACCGGAAGCAGGCACGTTATCGGCTGTTGATTCGAGTGTAGATAAGTAGGCTGCGTCGCCTCAATAAAGCTGAAAATAAGTGCCTGAATATAAGTTTCCAGCTCTTGTTTAAAGCCGGAGTGCAGGCTTTGCCTGCTTTGCAAGCAGCGCTGACCGAGCGGTACGGGGTTTGCAACCCCGTCCCTACCGTTTTCGATAACTACGTCTATACCTTCATCCGCCAAACGTTTCGGACGGGGTTGCAAACCCCGTCCAGCCCCAGTCCGCAGATACTTGTGTATAACGATGAGCGCTTCGCGTGGGAACGATAAGTTCACGTTATTGCCGGGCATATCCTAATATGGCTTCGATATGATGCGCTTATTTTTATCTAAGCCATGCCTTGCTGCTACAATGCGCTCATCTTAAACTGCACAAGAATTCAAGAAATGGATGTAATACAACGCATTGCCGAAGAATTAGCTGTTAACGTCAAACAAGTCAGCGCTGCTGTGAATTTGTTGGATGAGGGCGCGACTGTCCCGTTTATTTCCCGCTACCGGAAAGAAGTCACCGGCGGTCTGGACGACACTCAATTGAGGTTGTTGGAAGAGCGTTTGGGCTATTTGCGCGAACTTAACGCGCGGCGAAAAACCATTCTGGACAGTATCGCTTCGCAAGGCAAGCTGACGCCGGAGTTGGAAAGAGCGATTATCGATGCCGACACTAAAACGCTGCTCGAAGATTTGTATTTGCCCTATAAACCCAAACGCCGCACTAAAGCACAGATTGCCCGCGAAGCAGGGCTTGAGCCGTTGGCCGATGCGTTATTGGATGACCGCAACCTGATTCCCGAGCAAGTCGCAGCAAGCTATATCGATGCGGATAAAGGCGTGCCGGATGTTGCCGCGGCGCTGGATGGCGCACGGCAGATCATCATGGAGCGCATTTCCGAGGACGCCGAATTGTTGGCCGAGCTGCGCGAACGCATCTGGCAAAAAGGCATTGTTCATGCGACGGTTGTGACCGGCAAAGAACAGGAAGCGGCAAAGTTTAAGGACTATTTCGATTACGAAGAAGCGATCAACAAAATCCCTTCGCACCGGGCTTTGGCGTTGTTTCGCGGGCGCAACGAGGACTTGCTGAATCTAACGCTTAAACCCGGCGCTGAGGACAAAGAAGAGCACGATCTTTGCGCCCAGTTTGTCGCCCGCCATCTTAAGATTACCGATACCTCAAAACCGGCCGATGCCTGGTTGGCGGAAACGGCGCGTTTCGCCTGGAAAATCAAGCTGTACACCCGCATCGACCTGGACTTGAAACTCAGGTTGCGCGAAGCCGCCGAGCTGGAAGCAATCAGGGTGTTCGCCAGCAATTTAAGAGACTTGCTGCTGGCCGCACCGGCAGGTCCCAAAGCGACGATGGGCCTGGATCCCGGCATACGCACCGGGGTCAAGGTTGCGATTGTCGATCCGACCGGAAAGCTGCTGGCGACCGATACCATTTATCCGCATCCGCCGCGCAAGGACTGGGATGGGGCGATAAATACGTTGGCAAAACTGATTCAAAAACACAGCGTCGATTTGGTCAGCATCGGCAACGGCACGGGTTCCCGCGAAACCGACCAACTGGTGGCCGATGCGATGAAACGGCACAGCGAACTGAGGTTTACCAAGATCACCGTGTCGGAAGCGGGCGCGTCGGTTTATTCGGCGTCCGAATTGGCCGCCAAGGAATTTCCGGAGCTGGACGTGTCCTTGCGCGGCGCGGTTTCGATTGCCCGACGCTTGCAGGATCCGTTGGCGGAGCTGGTCAAGATCGATCCCAAATCGATCGGCGTCGGCCAGTACCAGCACGATGTGAATCAGGTTCAGTTGGCTAAAGGCCTCGATACCGTGGTCGAGGATTGCGTCAACGCGGTCGGCGTCGACGTGAACACCGCTTCGGTAGCTTTACTTAAGCAGGTGTCCGGCCTGTCCGCCGGCATCAGTGAAAATATCGTCGCGTTCCGTAATGAAAACGGCCCGTTTACCAATCGCAAGCAATTGAAAAAAGTGCCGAGGTTGGGCGACAAGGCCTATGAGCAGGCGGCGGGATTTTTGCGTATTATGAACGGCGATAATCCGCTGGATGCGTCTTCGGTGCATCCCGAAGCTTATCCGGTGGTTGAAGCCATTATCGGCAGGACCGGGAAATCGATCCGCGACCTGATCGGCCAGAGCCAATTTCTACGCGGCTTGAATCCCGCCAATTTCACTAACGAGCATTTCGGTTTGCCGACGGTGACCGACATCTTGCAGGAACTGGAAAAGCCCGGCCGGGATCCTCGGCCGGAATTTAAAAGCGTCGAGTTCAAGGCGGGCATCGAGAAAATCACCGACCTTGAAGTCGGCATGAGGCTGGACGGCGTAGTTACCAACGTCGCCAATTTCGGGGCGTTCGTCGACATCGGCGTACACCAGGACGGCTTGGTGCATATCTCTCATTTATCGGATACTTTCGTCAAAGATCCCAGGGATGCGGTTAAAACCGGTGCGATGGTCAAGGTGACGGTGCTGGAGGTCGATGTCGAGCGCAAACGCATTTCGCTGTCGATGAAAACCAGTCCCGAACTGGGCGACGCCAAGCCTGAACGGAGCCATCAAAAACCGGTCATACACAAACCCAAACAACCTGCTCCTGCGCAGGGTTCAATGGCTAGCGCCTTTGCCAAGGCGCGGATCGGTAAATAGTTGCAGCTCTGCTATACTGATTTCACTATTTGAACTAACCAACAGGATTTGCTATGCGTAAACTCAGTCGTTATTTTGTGTTCTTTTTATTCACCGGCTTGGCGACTGCCTATACGCCTATCGCTCAAGCCGATATGCAGGAGGGTTATGGCAACACGGCGCCGGTTAACCGAGCGACTGACACGCAACATCGGAGTTATGGCAGTAAGGTTGGCAACAAGGCGCTGAATGCTTTTGCCAATCTGACCGCCGGTGCGCTGGAAATCCCCAAAAACATCATTAACACGACCAATAAAAGCAACATTTTTTACGGCGTTGTCGGGGGCGCGTTTAAAGGCCTGGTAAACATGGGCGGACGCATGGGAGTGGGAATTGCCGATTTGCTTACCCTGCCGATTCCTACCAAGCCAATCGCCCAACCTTTGTATATTTGGGATAATTTTGATGTGGACACTTCTTACGGGCCGGTATTTCGTTTAGATCAGTCCGAGGAGGAAGAGCCCGCGGTAGTTCAAGCGCCTAGCCCGGAACCCGTCGTTACCGCGCCTGCCGTAGCAGCGCCGAAAGCGGAGGCGATTGATAATTCAAAGCAGTACAGCCAGGAAACCAACCAGAAGTTGGATGCGCTATTCAAAAAAGAAATGAAGAAATAACGCGTTGTTGTTAACGCAAAAAAGCCCGGAGGCGATAAAGCCTGCCGGGCTTTTTTTTATGTCATCACTCCTTGTCAGGCAAGGCCGGCGGCGCAAATTCAGGATGTGCAACGCTAAGTTTACTATCGACCGCACCTATGAAAAACGCCAGGATTTTGAGCGGCTCTTCGCCGATGTTGCGGCCATTGT
>DAINRH010000332.1:0-3606 GCA_036741905.1 Methylobacter sp.
ATGCGGCATCATGCCAAAGTTTACGAAAAGTTGTGTAGATACTTATGCTCCAGAGCGTGGGAACGATCAAATCTTAAAATTCATCACGAAGACACGACGTTTATTTTTTCTTCGTGCTCTTCGTGTCTTCGTGGTGAATAAAATTTTTTTTCATATTGAAAGATTTTGTCCGCTTCTGAAGCGTCTGCCAAACCACAGCCGAAAACGGTCCAGATAAAGATAAACCACCGGCGTCGTATACAAGGTCAGCATCTGGCTGAAAATCAGCCCGCCGACAATCGAAATACCCAACGGCTGGCGCAGCTCCGCGCCGTAACCAGTGCCCAAGGCCAGCGGCAGCGCGCCGAACAGCGCGGCCAGCGTAGTCATCATGATCGGCCGGAAACGCAGCAAACAGGCTTGATAAATCGCCTCGCGCGAATCCAGACCGTGCTCGCGTTCGGCAAACAACGCAAAGTCGATCATCATGATCGCATTCTTCTTGACGATGCCGATCAGCAAAATCACGCCGATCAGCGCGATAATGCTGAACTCGGAACCGCAAGCCATCAGCGCCAATAACGCGCCGACCCCGGCCGACGGCAGCGTGGACAGAATAGTCAACGGATGGATATAGCTCTCGTAGAGAACGCCCAGCACGATGTAGATGCTCAGCAAAGCGGCCAATATCAAAAACGGCTGGTTGCGCAGCGATTCTTTAAAAGCTTTGGCCGAGCCCTGAAAGCTGCCTTGAATAGCATTCGGCACGCCGATGTCGCGCATGGTTTTTTCGATCAGTTCGGTAGCGGTGGACAGCGAGACGCCGGGCTTAAGATTAAACGACAGCGTGGCGGCGGCGAACTGACCTTGATGGTTGACCGACAGCGGCGTATTGGTCGGCGCGAAACTCGCCAGCGCCGACAACGGCACCTGCACTGCGCCCGGTTGTTCGCCGGACGGCAAGCGCTTGGCGGGTACGCTGATATAAACCTGTTGCAGGGCCTCCGGGCTTTGCCAATATTCGGGGGCCAGCTCCATCACCACCCGGTACTGGTTAAGCGGGTTGTAGATCACCGACACCTGACGCTGGCCGAATGCGTCGTTGAGACTGGCGTCGATCATGGCTTGGCTAATGCCGTAACGCGACGCCATATCACGGTTGACCACCAAACCGATCTGTTGGCCCTTGTCTTGCTGATTGGAACTCACGTCACTCAATTCAGGCTGTTTGGACAGTGCGGCGACCACTTTCGGCATCCATTCCCGAAGCAGCTTCAAATCGTCGGATTGCAAGGCGTAGTCGAACAAGCCTAGAGAGGGCCGGCCGCCGATACGCAGCTCTTGCGCGGCTGACAGATGCAGCTCGGCGCCGGGAATGCGCTTGACCTTGTCGCGCAAACGGCCCATCACTTCTTCAATGGGTTCCCGTTGCTCATGCGGTTTCAGCACCACGAAGACTCGGGCGCTATTACCGCTCTGCTGACTGCCGACAATCCCGGCCACGGTATCGACCGCGGGGTCTTGCCGCAACAGCTCGGTAAATTGAAAGAATTTTTTCTGCAAGGCCCAAAAAGAAGAGCCTTGGTCGGCTTGAACCTCGCCCAGCAACCTGCCGCCGTCCTGGCTCGGAAAAAAACCTTTGTCGATAATGGTGTACAGGTAAATATTGAGGCCTATGGTGCCGAGCAAGATTAGCATCATGATGCGGCCATGACGCAACGCCCAGCGCAGCGAACTTTCATAAGCCGCCTGCATCCGGTCGAATGCCCGGCCTATGCCTTGATAGAGCCGGCCATGCTGCGGGCTTTCCCGGCCCACCCAACGCGCGCACAGCATCGGCGTGACGGTCAGCGACACCAGCAACGACACCAGTACCGCCGCCGACAGCGTTACCGCAAACTCCCTGAACATACGGCCGACCACGCCGCCCATCAACAAAATCGGCAGGAATACCGCGACCAGCGACACGCTCATCGCCAACACCGTAAAGCCGACTTCTTTAGCGGCCAGCAGCGCGGCCTTGAACGGGGCCACGCCTTTTTCGATATGGCGGCTGGTGTTTTCCAATACCACGATAGCGTCGTCGACCACAAAACCGGTGGAGATGGTCAGCGCCATCAAGGTCAGGTTATTCAGGCTGTAGTTGAAAAAATACATGGCCGCGCAAGCGCCGAGCAAGGACGCCGGCACCGCAATAATCGGCACCAGCGTCGAGCGCACATCGCGCAAGAACACCAACACCACCAAAATGACCAGCACTATCGCCAGCAACAGACTGCGCTCGACTTCGGTAATCGAAGCCCGAATGGACAACGAACGGTCGACAACCACCGACAAGTCGATGGCGCTGGGGATGGAAGCGCGCAATTGCGGCAACACCGCCTTAACCTGATCGACGGTTTGAATCACGTTGGCCAGCGGCTGCTTCCTGAGAATAAGCAGCACCGAAGGTTTGCCGTTTTTCAAGCCGGTATTGCGCAAGTCCTCGATCGAATCGACCACCTCGCCGAGATCGGCAATCCTGACCGGCGCGCCGTTGCGGTAGCTGACGATCAGAGGCAGGTAATCCCCGGCTTTGCGCGCCTGGTCATTGGCCTGGATTTGCCAGCGTTGCTCGCCGTTTTCCAACACGCCTTTCGGGCGGGTGATGTTGGTTTGAGTGATGGTGTTTCTGACATCCTCCAGGCCGATGCCGTATTTGGTCAATGCGTTGGGGTTCAGTTCGACCCGCACCGCCGGTAGCGCCGCGCCGCCGAGCTGCACTTGGCCGATGCCGGGAATCTGCGATATTTTCTGCGCCAGGATGGTCGAGGCGGCGTCGTACATCTGGCCGCGGCTGAGCGTGTCTGAAGTCAGCGCCAGTATCAGGATCGGCGAATCGGACGGGTTATCCCGCCGGTAACTCGGACGGTTCGGCATGCCGCTGGGCAGCAGGCTGGCGGCGGCATTGATCGCCGCCTGCACATCGCGGGCGGCGCCGTTGATGTCGCGATTCAGGTCGAATTGCAGGGTAATCTGGGTAGAGCCTTGCGAGCTGCTGGAAGTCATTTCGGTAATGCCGGCGATGCGTCCCAAGGCCCGTTCCAGCGGCGTGGCGACCGTCGCCGCCATGGTTTCGGCGCCAGCTCCGGGCAGCTGGGCTTGGACATTGATAGTCGGGAAGTCCACCTGCGGCAATGACGCTACCGGCAAATTCAGGAAAGCCAGGATACCGGCCAGGATAATCGCCAGCGTCAACAGGCTGGTCGCGACCGGACGGTAAATGAACAGCGCCGACAGGTTCATAGTTTTTTGTCCACGAAAGACACGCTTAGCACGAAAAATTAGGCATAGTTCCCACGCTCCGGCGTGGGAATTCAGTCCGCAACGCTCCAGCGTTGCGAAACACCGACTCGTCGCCAAAAACATTTGCCCCACACAGGTTCCTGGACGCTGGAGCGTCTACTCCTGCATTCCCACGCCGGAGCGTGGGAACGATAAAAAACCCCGACCGGCATTGTTCTTGTCCACGAAAGACACGCTTAGCACGAAAAATATGCATAGTTCCCACGCTCCGGCGTGGGAATTCAGTTCGCAACGCTCCAGCGTTGCGAAACACCGACTCGTCGCCAAAAACATTTGCCCCAC
>DAINRH010000333.1:0-3504 GCA_036741905.1 Methylobacter sp.
TTCCCACGCTCCGGCGTGGGAATTCAGTCCGCAACGCTCCAGCGTTGCGGGACGCTGGAGCGTCTGCCACGGCATTCCCACGCCGGAGCGTGGGAACGATAAAATCTATTCACGCCGCCAGCTGGTCGTGCCGTCCGGCGAATCTTCCAGAATCACGCCCTGCTCTTTCAGGTCGTTACGGATTTTATCGGCTAAGGCCCAATCCTTGGCTATTTTTGCATCCAGACGGGCCTGGATTTGTTGCTCTACATTATCTTCCCCAAGTGCGGCATCCCCGCTACCTTTAAGAAAAGTATCAGCATCTTCCTGCAATATTCCCAATAAACTTCCTAAATATTTCAGCGTAGCCGCCAAGGCGCACGTTTTCTGCCGGTCGGATTCTTTAGCTTTATTCAAGTCTCTGGCCAAATCGAACAACACCGACAGCGCAACCGGCGTATTAAAATCATCGTCCATCGCCTGTTCAAAACGGGCTTTATAAGCTTCCTCAATCGCCGCCTCGGCTATAGTTTCCACGCCGCGCAAAGCCGTATACAGCCGATCCGACCCCGCTTTTGCATCATTGAGCGATTCGTCTGAATAATTCAATGGACTGCGGTAATGACTGGTCAAAATAAAGAACCGTATTATTTCAGGCCTATACTTTTTCAGCACCTCGCGCACGGTAAAAAAATTACCCAACGACTTGGACATTTTTTCATCGTCAACGCGAACAAAGCCATTGTGCATCCATACATTAACAAACTTCTCGCCGGTCGCGCCTTCCGACTGGGCAATCTCATTTTCATGGTGCGGAAACTGCAAATCCATGCCGCCGCCGTGTATGTCGAAATGATTGCCCAGGCAACAGGTGGACATCGCCGAACACTCGATATGCCAGCCGGGACGGCCATTGCCCCAAGGCGACTCCCAGAAAGGCTCATTGGCTTTAGCCATCTTCCACAACACAAAATCCATCGGATTGCGCTTGGCCAGATCGACATCAACCCGCTCCCCGGCCTGTAAATCATCCGGATTTTTACCCGATAAGCGGCCGTAATCCTTAAATTGGTTCACCGCATAAAACACATCGCCATTGCTGCCGACATACGCCAAGTCTTTCTCCACCAGAGTTTTAATCATCGCGATAATATCGCCGATGGACTGGGTCGCCCTGGGTTCACGGTCGGGCGGCAAAACCGCCAACGCCCGCTCATCCTCGTGCATCGCATCGATAAACCGTTCGGTCAATGTGTGGTAGTCCTCGCCGTTTTCGATGGCGCGCTGAATGATCTTGTCGTCAATATCGGTAATGTTACGCACGTAGGTTAACTCGTAACCCTGATGTCGGAAATAACGCGCAACCGTATCGAACACCACCATGACCCGCGCATGACCGATATGACAATAATCGTAAACCGTCATGCCGCAGACATACATGCCGATTTTGCCCGCTACGCGAGGCTGAAACGGTTCTTTTTTTCGAGTCAGAGTGTTATATATTTTCAACATGTCAGTAAATAATTCAGTTAAGCAACATTTTTTCCATTGCCGATAAGTCGAGACAGCAGATTAAACAAAGCTGCACAATCTACCAAGCGCATGCTTCTCTTTCAAGACAAAAACACTTAAAATCCGTTCTTTGCATCACTTAATAAGGAAATCCATGCGCGCTTTCATTTTCTCCATGATGCTGCTCTTAACCACAACACCCTCATTTGCAACGGAAAATATTATGTCTGATACACCATCAAAAGTTAAATTAACAACCTCTCTGGGTGAAATTATTATTCAGCTGAATCCTGAAAAAGCGCCTGTTTCATCGGCAAATTTTTTGACTTACGTTAATGAAGGCTTTTACAACAATACTATTTTCCATCGCGTAATCCCCGGATTTATGGCGCAAGGCGGCGGTTTTGATACGGCTTTTAATCAAAAATCGGTTCATAACCCGATCAAAAACGAAGCCGATAACGGCTTGCCGAACAAACGCGGCTCTATCGCCATGGCGCGCACCAACGTGCCTGATTCGGCAACAGCCCAGTTTTTTATCAACTATAAAGATAACGCCTCGCTGAACCATACCAGCCCAACGCCAAGCGGCTGGGGCTATGCCGTATTCGGCGAAGTCGTTGAAGGCATGGATGTCGTCGATGCCATGGCTAAACAAGCTACCGGCAACCGCGGCGGACATCAGGACGTACCTAAAACCGACATCATCGTCGAAAAAGCTGAAGTTATAAATTAGATGCAAGGTTAAAGGCGCAAGGTGCAAGGCGGATAAGTCGTAATTTTTCACCTTTCACCTTTCACCTTTCACCTTTCACCTTTCACCTTTCACCTTTCACCTTGAACCTCGACATCCTATTCATCTCAGATCTCCACATTTCCCTGGAAAAGCCTGAAATCACCCGTCGGTTTCTTTCATTCCTGAGCGAAAGGGCGCCCAAAGCCGCCGCCGTTTATATACTGGGCGATCTTTTCGATGCCTGGATAGGCGACGATGACCCTACCCCACCCAACAATAAAATCCGAAAACAGCTTAAGCAACTGACCGGCTCGGGTACGCCGGTTTATTTACAGCTAGGCAACCGCGATTTTCTGCTGGGCAAACGGTTTTCCGAGGATACCGGCGTTACGCTTATCGATGAGTATACTGTCATCGATTTGCATGGCACGCCGACGCTGCTCACACACGGCGATTTATTGTGTACCGACGACTTGCCTTATCAAGCATTCCGCGCAAAATCGCATACTCAGGAATGGCAACGAACCGTGCTGTCAAAACCGTTATTTTTACGTTTACTCGCAGCGCGTTGGTATCGTGTCCGCAGTTATTTCCACAAACGCAAAAAATCCCAGGACATTATGGACGTTAACCAGGACACGGTCGTTAATATCATGCGTGAACAACGCTGCCTGCGCTTGATACACGGCCATACGCACCGCCCTGCCGTCCATAATTTTAAAATAGGCGACCAGGCTGCCCAGCGCTTTGTACTTGCCGCATGGAGCAAGAATACAGCCGAGGCGCTCTGCTGGAGCAACACGGGTTATAAAATTGAGGCCCTTTAGGCCTATCCGTTCGTTTCATGACATCAAAAACCGCTAATTCATATTTCCCCCTTCAATTTAAGCGATTCCGCACAAGCAATTTTATCCGTCGAACGTACTCCCCATCGCCATTGCCAATATTTAAAATCGCCAATAGTTCACACAGCCGTATCCGTGCCGAATTATCTTGAAAAATATAGAACCGTCACCGCGAACTGCATAGACTGATTTTTTGCACCTAGGCAACGACTTCCGCGTCGCCCGCTGCACCTGCTTTTGACGTTTCGCATAATGCAGTCCTGTAAAATCTGTATAACCCACATCCTTCCGAGTTATGCAGGTAGCCTAATATAGGAGCGATGACCTGGACACCCTGAGTTTTATCAAAACGTTACGGGAAATCGTTTTGCACCAAAGCCTATAAAAGTTGACTTTTGGGGCAAAATCATTAAATTTAGGCGCCTAGAGTGA
>DAINRH010000334.1:0-3495 GCA_036741905.1 Methylobacter sp.
TTCTGGCTGGCCGGCGAACAGGCGACCATTGCCGACATTGCCTGTTATCCCTATGCAGCGCTGGCGCCGGAAGGCGGAGTCGACCTGGAACCCTATCCGTCGGTTCGCGCATGGTTAAAAAGAGTGGCAGACTTGCCCGGTTATATCGCCATGCCCGGCATTGGCGAACAAGCATGCGGGTAGACCTGAGCCGCCTAGCTCGATCCGTGCCGCGAGCGGGACGGGGGTTGCACCCCTGTCCCTACCGTTTTCGATAATTACTGCCATATCTTCATCCTTCAAACGTTTCGGACGGGGTTGTAAACCCCGTCCAGCCACGTCCCGCCACAGCATTGCTTTAGTCCCTAAAATTCTCAAACTGCAACGGCATTTCCAGTTTTTCCTCTCTCAGCATCTTAATCACATCCTGTAGATCATCCCGGTTTTTGCCGGTCACCCTGACTTGGTCGCCCTGAATGGCAGCTTGGACTTTCAGTTTTTTATCCTTAATCAATTTAACGATTTTTTTGGCTAATACCGAATCGAGGCCCTGCTTCATGATGATTTCCTGACGTACCGATTTGCCGCCGGGCTTGGGGTCGCCAACCTCCATGCAGGCTATATCGACGCCGCGCCGACTGAGTTTCGAGCAAACGACACTGAACATTTGTTGCAACTGAAACGTCGATTGAGACGTCATAATCAATTTATCGTCAGTCAATTCAAAGCTGGAGTCGGTGCCTTTAAAATCAAAGCGCGTGGTAACCTCTTTGTTGGCTTGGTCAACGGCGTTTTTAATTTCGTGTTTGTCGAATTCGGAAATGATGTCGAATGAGGGCATGGCTTATGATTCAGGGTAACAAAAGGAATTTAACTATAATGATCTTTAGCGCATTATTCAACACACTTTGGCCGCTGCCGCGGGCTTTTATGGCGATTTGCCAAACTCGGCGACGGCCTTGATCCGCAAGCGTCGAATCGCCTCGCCGATTTGCGCGCCTTTAAGTTCGCCATTCAGGATAGCCGACGTGTCAACGGACGCCGCCGCCCTCGCGACACCGCGCAGCAGCTCGGCTTGAGGATACGGATACTGTTCAAGCCCGGTCCTGCCTTTGGCGTCCGCCTCGCAAGCCAACAAAAACTCGGGTAATTTATTACCCGGTTTAAAGACGCCCAAAGCGGCCAGCATATCGGTTATTGTTGAAGCGCGTAACTCAAAAACCCGGTGGCAATGGGTATGGTATTGCATGACTTGCAAGGCCAGCGCTTTAAAGGAGTTGGGTACGCGCAAGCGGCTGCACATTCGCTCCAAAATAGGCAAGCCTTTAGTTTCATGACCATGATGATGCGGCCAGTGTTCTTTAGGCGATACGCCCTTGCCCAAATCGTGGACTAATGCCGCAAACCGGACTTCGGGACTCGCCGACAACAGCGCCGCCTGCTCCAAACAGAGCATGGCATGAATGCCGGTGTCGATTTCCGGGTGATATTTTTCCGGCTGCGGTACGCCGAATAAGCAGCTGATTTCAGGGAAAATTTTATCCAGCGCCGCACAATCCTTTAAGGTATAGAAAAAAGCGCTGGGCGATTTTTCGTTAAGCGCCTTGAACAACTCCGCCCAGACCCGTTCGGGAACCAGATGATCGACCTCCCCGGCGGTCACCATCGACTGCATCAAAAACCGGGTTTCTTCAGCCAGCGTAAAGCCGAGATGACGGTATCGGGCGGCAAAACGGGCAACACGCAATATGCGCACCGGGTCTTCGGCAAAGGCCGGAGAAACATGCCGGAAAATGCGTTGTTCAAGATCGCGTTGTCCGTTGTAAGGATCAATAAGCTGACCTTCCGGCCTCATTGCCATCGCATTGATGGTCAGATCGCGGCGAATCAAATCCTGTTCCAGACTGACATCGGGCGATGCATGCAGGGTAAAGCCTTTATAACCGGGCGCGGTTTTTCTTTCGGTTCTGGCCAGCGCATATTCTTCATGGCTTTGCGGATGCAAAAACACCGGAAAATCCTTGCCTACCGGCCTGAAGCCTTGGCGCGCCATGGACTCCGGCGTTTCGCCGATCACCACCCAGTCCCGTTCCTTGACTGGAAGACCAAGTAATTTATCGCGCACCGCGCCGCCAACAAGGTATATTTCCACTCAGTTACTCAAGCCGTTTAATAATGCGCCTAGAATAGCACAGCCGCATTTAAAAAAAGGCATAATGGCGGGACGGAACCGACACATCATCAGGAGAATAAAGTGATAGCGATTTTTTTAGCCAGTCTTTTATTAGGCGTAATTTCAGGATTAATGGCGGGACTTTTCGGGATAGGCGGCGGGCTGGTTATCGTGCCGGTTTTAGCGATATTGTTTGCCGGGCAGGGATTTCCCGCAGAACTGGTCATGATCATGTCGGTGGCGACCTCGCTGGCGACCATTATTTTCACCTCGATCTCTTCGGTGCTGGCGCATCATCGCTTGAACTCCGTGTTGTGGGACAGAGTACGGGCCATGGGGCCGGGGATTATGATCGGCGCGGCTGCCGGAGCCGTGGTCGCAGACCATGTAGCCGGCGACCTATTGCGTTTTATTTTTATCATCTATTTGTTAGCCGTAGGCGTGCAAATGGCTTTGCAACTCAAGCCGAAATCCGGACAAAAGCAACCCTCCACAACATTGGATTTTGGTGTGGCAGCCGTCATGGGCCTACTGTCGTCACTACTGGGAATAGGCGGCGGCACGCTCACGGTGCCTTTTTTAGTCCATTTTCAAACGCCGATGCGCAATGCAGTAGCCATAGCCAGCGCCTGCGGTTTGCCGATAGCCTTAGCGGGCACGGCGGGCTATGCCTTGCTGGGCAAGGATGTGTCGCAGTTGCCTGAGTGGAGTTTAGGTTATATTTATGTGCCGTCTTTTCTGGGCATCGTATTGACCAGTATTTATACCGCTCCGATAGGCGCAAAACTGGCCCATAAACTGCCCGCGGAGAAATTAAAGCGCTATTTCTCGCTGCTGTTGTTTGTGATGGCGGGGAAGTTGATTTGGTTTTGATCGCCGCTCAATCAATCATTGTGGTCAGTTTACGGGTACTTTCCTTATCGGCAGCCTGAACATGCAGTTTGAGTCCCAAGGCTTTAATCACTTTTAGAATCGTGCCGAAACTGGGATTGCCCTCGCCTGACAACGCCTTGTACAGGCTTTATGACGATGAATATGGCAGAATGAAGTACGGTAAAGCTTGAGCGAAAAACTTTACTTTCGGAGGATAGGCGAAAGTCCGAATACCTATATATGATAAAAAACATTATCCTCTGCATATGACAAAAATCAAACCTTATAAACAGGTTCAATATGCAATATCAAATCCAATATTTCATACTATTTGGTATTGATAAAATATTAATATTATTAGGAGACATTTTCTGAAACAATCCTTTTATGACCTAAATTATTCTGATTTAGAAACAGTTATAAATCAGAATAATTTAAACCACTCAGCAGCGGCAGTTCTTTTTAATTGG
>DAINRH010000335.1:0-3485 GCA_036741905.1 Methylobacter sp.
ATGGTATTTGGGCTGAATAATTTTTCGTTTCTATTCTCGGACAGCCTCCTAGGCCGACTCGCATCATCAGCCCGATAGATGTTCATTACCCGATTTTGCGCAATGGTGGCCTGCAACACACGCAAAGCTCTTTCGTCGCCAAGTGGCGGCCGACTGGCCGCAAAATACTCGCCTTCCGCTGTACCCATTGAAAGAAATGTCAGCAACGGCTGCTGGCGCAACTGCAGCAGAAAGTTACGCAGCAAGTGCTCCTGTTTTTGCGGCTCAAGGAAACCGGCCCGAAATTGTTCCGCGTTGAAGGTGGCAACCCGTCTCGGCACTTCGAAAAACGACGTGACCTTGTCACGGATCTGATTGCCGAGTTCAACAACTTGCTGCTGCTCAAGCTGTTCGGCAGCCCGCATCGAGGTTTTGTATGAAAACCATCCTGAGATACCGACCATTAGCGGGACGGGCAGCAGCAGTGCGACCAGCACAATCACGCGTAAGGGTATCCGGCTGGAGGCCGTCGATTGTGCTTCGGCAAGGCTTCCAGCCATCGAAGATCGCGGGTTATTGTTTATGAGTCCCTTGCGTTGTAAAACGGTCAACATCAGGACAAAAGTAACGAGGATGCCGATGCCGCGAATCAACCGGGATCTGGTCGCGCTGTAGCCGGCCTCGAGTTTTGGCGCGGCGCCAAGTTCCCACTGGCCATCTGGCAAGATGACATTCGTGGTTACATGGGCTCGTTGGAAGACCAGGGGATCACCCCATATTTCACTATTGATTTGCCCATCCACTCGACTCCGGATCGCCAAGGCAAAGGTCTGCGCAGGATCAAGAAATCCGGCCTCGATGAGAAGCCCTTCAAGATCGACGCCCATCGATACCAAGCCCCACAGCTCGTCCATCGGCTCAGATGCTGTCGGAATGAACACCGGAGTCCGAACAATCAGCCCAGGCTTCCCGGTTTGCAGGAGCTTGGCCGAAGCGTCTACGACCGTGCTTCGGGACTCAAGCGCGCGCTTGATGCCACTCATGAATTCCGGGTGGAGGCCGTAGTCCATTCCAATGACTGTCTCGTTCCCCTTGGTAGGATGAACAAAGATGACCTTCAATTTTCGGGTTATCACGACGCTGGCAATGCGGGGTTGTTCCGAAATCAGCTTTTCGGCAAACCGCTGTAGTTGGTTGCCGGCAAGCATTGGATTCGCTGCGGTCTCGGTACTAAGCTGACGGTTTAGCCTCACAATAGAGTCAAGCGTTGCTTCCAGGCGGCCACTGTGGAGTTCCAGTTGATCCTCAATATCCCGTAGAGAGGCTTGTTCCAAACGATATTGATCGTAAGGAAGAATAGGGTCAGATCTTGCAAGATCACATTAATAGCACGCCAATATATCTTTGAGAGAGTAGCCGCGAGAATCCCGGCAGAACCAGTACGTCTCGCAGCCCTCGCAGAACCGGACTTGGAGCGTTACACCATCCGGCTCCCAGGTTGAGTCATCCACAGTGGTTTGGGGTAGAGATTGTGCCAGATTCGCAACGAGGGCCTCCAGCCTGACAGAACTTTGCTAAACCGATCCCAAGTTACACCTCGCCTCTGACTGCGCCGGTTTAGCCATTTAAACAGCAAACGGCTGACCCGGTAGGCATAGGTACCAACTTGGCGGGCATTACCACTAACGCCATAATACCCAACATGCCCTTGCAGGTGTCGCTTGGCATAATCCATCATGGCTTGGCCTCCTTGAATGCGTAGCGCCGATAGCCGATCAGCCACTTCCTTCAACTTCTTGGCAACCCGCTCCCGTTGGCTTTTGCGCCCGAGCACAAAGCGTCCCTTGCGACTTTTGCCTGCGTAGTGCGTAAAGCCCAGAAAGTTAAACGTCGGCGGTCGTTTCAAGCCATCTTTATGGCAGTCAACCGCAGCCCTGTTGCCAAAGCGTAGCAGACAGGTTTTACTCGACTCAACCTCCAGCCCAAATTCGGCCAGTCGTTCCGACATCGCATCCATGAATCGCCGCGCATCGTCTTCACTCGTAAAGCAAGCCACATAATCATCTGCATAGCGAACCAAATAAGCCCGCCCCTTGCAGGTACGGACATAGCGTTTCTCAAACCACACATCCAGCACGTAGTGCAGGTAGATATTTGCCGGCACTGGCGATACGAGTCCGCCTTGCGGCGTCCCGGTCTCGCTGGCGGTGAATACCCCCGATTCCAACACTCCCGCTTTGAGGAAGCGCCTGATAATCCGCAATAACACCGGGTCTTTGATTCGATGCGCCAGAAAACGCATCAACCCGTCGTGACTGACATTGTCAAAGAATCCTTTGATGTCGGCCTCCACTATCCACTGGGTGTTGTGATGCGTGACGATCTCTCCTAGCCTCGCTAACGCTTGATGCGCGTTGCGATACGGGCGAAACCCATACGAACAGTTGCGAAATTCAGGCTCCCAGATCGCTTGTAGTATCCCGGACAGGCGATGCTGCACGATCCGGTCTTCAAAACAAGGTATGCCCAATGGCCGCTGCCGTCCATTGCCTTTGGGAATATAGACGCGCCGAACCGGTTGAGGTCGGTAACTTAGACTACGCAACCCGGTTGAAAGCGCTTTAACTCGCTCTTCCAGACCCTGTCCGTATTCTGCTTTACTGACCTTGTCGATTCCCGCGGCCTTATTGCCCGGTTGGGCTTCGAAGCTGTCCATCAGACCTTCGGGATTGCTTAGCAGTCCCATCAATGCGTTGTACTGTGCTTGCGGCTGATGCTGCGCCCACTGTGTGAAATGAATAAGTTCGGTTGTCATGCGCAGAGTCCGCTCGGTGTCGGGGCCTGTTTCCCCTATTCGTTATCTCAAACCGGCGCCCCTTTGCTCCCGCAGCATTACCCGCGTTCATCGCTACTATGGGCGCCTCCGACTTCCCACCGCCACTATTTCCGTCCTCGCTGTTCAGGCTTGTCGGGAAGTGCATATGCTATGCGCCGACGATGGGATCTCCTGGGTTACCGCACATTCTTATTGTCAGACTCGAAACGGCCTACGATCCCGGGTGGTCGCAGCTTTCTCACCATGACGAAAGCTGCGCTGTTGCCTGCTGGCGTCTTGAAACCATCGGCCCTTCCAAAGCGGTCATTTCGGGACTCTACACCTTCACTGTCAGCTTTATCTGTTACCATTGCTCCTCGCCTGCTTTCGTACCTACGCATCAAGCGCACTGTTACCAGTTCGCCTACAAGGCTCGATACCCGGCCCGTGGCTAGCGGTTACCGGGGCGGGATTCACTCCCGCTAGAATTTGCAGCATTGCCCTGCCGCAACCAAGACCTGACCCCGTCCGCTGTTCAATCAACATTAATCGGAAAAGAAAAAGGTTAGCTGCTATGGATTTAAGTTTTTAAAAAATCCGTCTAATCCGTGGCATCCGAGTTCTGTTATTAAAGCCGGCATCTACTGATACAGTTACAAAATTTATTTTTACGTCGTCAAATTTGCGATAA
>DAINRH010000336.1:0-3471 GCA_036741905.1 Methylobacter sp.
TTGGAACTGCATTTTAGCGACAACCCTATCGTTAGAGAAACAACGCAAGATTGGCATGTCGTTTTGTCTTACGATGCGAATAATCATCTTGTGCAGATGGTGTTATTAGAGGCCAGTGTTTCCGGGCTGCTGCCTTTACAAGAGCAGAAAGCCGCGTAAGTCGGTCGGGTCAGCGTAGGGCGCGCTGTGTGGGCCTTTCTTTGCAGCTTGACTTGAGGTCAGGAATCTACGTTTTAACCAACCCCTCTGTTATCCTCTCTCCACGAGCATGGCTTTTATTATGGGTTAAGTTAGGGGGTGTCCAAAGGTATCGGTATCAGGGACTTATTGGTTAACGCAAACCTGTTATCTTGAGTTAGCGTAAATGTACCGACATAATCGCCGCCGTTAATACTGTATTCATAGCTTCCTGCACTCAAATCATAAACGGACAAAGGAATATTTTTCTCAAATGCTCTTACTTGCTGCGTACAGAGCGGCGCATCAGGAAATTCGGCATGGATCGTAACTTCAAAGCGATTGCTAATTAACCGTTGATTTATTTGCCCTAAGTCACCGCAACCACTGGTAAAGGTGCCTTGAACGTTTAAAAACACCTGAATGGGAAAAGAATTTGTGATAACGAGTTTGACTTGCTCTATTGGGGCTTTCTCCAAAGGGTATTCATTAACTGTTTTAAAACCCTGCAATTCCCAAGTACCTTGTGCGGTAGATTTAAACGTTGCATTCAGGAAATTTCCGGCTTGATCAGGCGTATCGACGCGTGGAATCGTCAGGATTCCATCCTGATAAGTCGGATAACTGTCAGTAGAATTACTTTCCGCAAAAGCGGAACCGATAAATAATAAAACGGCTGCTGTTGCCATACAAAAATTATTGATTAAATGCATTGATATTACCCCTAAAAAACCAAAAAAGATTGGTATAGCAAAAAATTACCATGATTGTTTAATCATTAGCGACGTCGCTCCAGTCAAAAGTGCGCCATCTGAGTTGACAACTGTATTGGACGTCATCGCAGCCTTTAGTCCGTCAAAAGCAACCTGCGGTTGAGTACACTCGGTGGGGTATAGTTGACAGCCAATAGCAAACAACCCACTGACATAAGGAGCGGAAAAAAATGTGCCGCTCATGTAATAGGCATTGCCATAGCCATAGACGAAAAATCTTTTTTAATATTAGCAGGTTGACCAATTTGTCTTGATTTTTTCTGAACAGTATTGAATAAACTAATCGTCTCTGGTTCGTCGGGTTTCATAGTTACAATATAAGATCCTTCTATGACTTCACTTACTTGCAAACGGCCAAGCGGAACAGTTTGTTGACTGACAGGCGGAATGTCTATGGCAACTGCCGGTTGACACGCCATAAGTAATGCTAGATATAGATATTTTTTCATTTTGTATATCGTTTTGATTAATTAAGATCGTGGCACTCTGTAGGGCTGTTCCAAGTCGCAGTGTCTTTAAATGGGCTATGAGGCCACATTATCTCCGCCGAAGTTTTCCAATAGTTGTAAATTCGAACCGAAATGCCAATGAATTGTTAGCAAAAGAGAATGAGTGCGCCTAATTTGACAATTAAGGCATCAACAACTGTCAATACCAAAAAGGGAAGAGGATCATATCACATGCTAGTATTATTACTCAGTTGTTTTTCATGGTACCTAAGTACGATGTGATTCGACTAAAGTTATTAATCCCAATAAAGACAATGATCTAATCGCATATATTGGGCGCATTAACTTTACTCAAACCTATAGGCCAGACTCAGTGTGTAGATGACTAAAAAGATTGATCCGCTACAGACAGCTAAGCTTTGTTATATTGCTTGCCATCAAACTCCTTTAAAGCAGGTAACCAATGTTAAGAATATTCCACACCGCAGACTGGCATCTCGGCCATCATCTACATGGCGTATCCAGGCAACTGGAACATCAGCAGTTTCTGGACTGGTTGCTGGATGAGTTGCACAACAAACAGGCCGATGCGTTGATAGTTGCCGGTGATATTTTCGATTCGGCAAATCCATCCTCCGCCGCGCAATCTCAGCTTTATGACTTTCTGGTCAAAGCCGGAACCCGGCTGCCGAATTTGAATATTATTTTAATCGGCGGCAATCACGATTCCGCTTCACGACTGGATGCGCCATCGCCCATTCTCAATGCGTTGGGCGTTACTGTGGTCGGCGGTTTGCCTCGCGACGAGCAGGGCAATATCGATTGGGAGCGCTTGTTGGTGCCGCTGACCAATGCTGCGGGCGAGGTTAAAGCCTGGTGCGGAGCCATGCCGTTTTTGCGTAATGCCGATCTTCCCGCAGGCGAGCAAGACATCGATCCGTTAATATCCGGTATGAAATCGCTGTATGCCGAATTGTTCGCGCAGTTGCAACAAAAGGCGGGCAATGCCGAAAGCCTGATCCTGACCGGGCATTGTTATATGGTCAATGGCGCGGTGTCCGAATTAAGCGAGCGCAAAATACTGGGCGGCAACCAGCATGCGCTGCCGGTTGAATTATTTCCCGATGACATTGCTTATGTGGCCTTAGGTCATCTCCACTTGGCACAAAAAGTCGGCGCGAATGAGCATATCCGCTACAGCGGTTCGCCGATTCCGCTGTCGTTCGATGAAACCGATTATTTGCATCAGATTGTTCAAGTCGATGTTCGGGCAGGGCAGCCGGTTGAAACCGTTGCCGTTAAAATCCCCCGTAGCGTTCAATTGCTCAGGATTCCCAACGGCAAAGATTTTGCCGTTTTGTCTGAGGTGATCGGGCACTTGGAAAACCTGGCTCTGGATGATTTGCCGATAGAGCAACGGCCGCTGCTTGAATTGCGTATCAGGCTGGAAAAACCCGAGCCCGGATTGCGCCAGCAGATTGAAGACGTCATTTCCAAACTGCCGGTGCGCTTATTGAAAATATCCACCGCTTACAGCGGCAGCGAAAAAAGCCTTGCCGATTTAAAAATCGAAGAACGCCTGGAAGAACTGCAACCGCTGGATGTTTTCCAGCGCTGCTATCAAAACAAATATGACAAGGACGCGCCCGAAGCCATGAATGTGCTATTTAACGAATTGGTTGAAAGCCTGCAAGGAACAGAATAATGCGCATTCTAGCGATACGCGGAAAAAACCTGGCCAGCCTTGCCGAGCCGTTCGAAATTCTGCTGAACTCAGGGCCGTTGGAACAGGCCGGATTATTCGCCATTACCGGACAAACCGGCGCCGGTAAAAGCACGATCCTGGACGCCTTGTGTCTGGCGCTGTACGACAAAATCCCGCGACTGCCGGACGGTCACGGTTTTGCGGTCGGTCATAAAGACGAGGATGAAAACCTGCGCGTGGTCAGTACTGACGTACGTTCGATACTGCGCCGGGGTACCGGCCACGCTTACGCCGAAGTGGATTTTATCGGTAAGGACAAGCATCACTACCGGGCGCGCTGGGAAGTCAGCAAAGCCCGAGGCAAAGC
>DAINRH010000337.1:0-3439 GCA_036741905.1 Methylobacter sp.
CCTTGACCAGAACGTCGGTGTCGGTCAGCAAGTCTTTCAGGGTGTCGCACATGTTCTTCATTGCGAACATCAGGCTGGTGGTGTCTTCAGTGCGCAAGGCGATATCCGATGTCAGATCCCCAATGGCGATCTTGTTGGCGATGTCGGCGGCCACTCTCGGTTCGCCGCCGATCTGGCGTGTCAACGCCCGGATAATAACGAATCCGATTGTAATCCCCATGAATACAGCCAGCGCGCCGATCAACAGCGTCAAATTCAGGGCCTCGTCGCGGACATTTTTGGCGTTTTTCTGAAAGCCTTCTGCTTTATCCATGACGAAAGCGTAGATCTTCTTTCGCAGTTCAACGATTTCTTCCACCTTGGCCGCACCCTTGGTACGAGTGATCTCCGCCGCTTCCGCTATCTTGCCCGCACGTTTGAGGGCAATCATCTCATCCCGTATCGGCTTCCATTCATTGAGCTTGGCATTCAGCGCGTCGAAATCCCCCTTGTCGCCAAGAAAACGCTCTTTAGCTAGTGCCAGATCTTCCTGTACCGACTTTTCATATTCATCAACGTCCGTGGCGAATTTCTGTATCTTTGCCTCCTTGTCGGCCAAGGCGATGTCTTTCATTCCCCGCATCATGCGCACGATATTGGCGTCGGCCCGCAATATTGCATTGCTTACTGTAAAAGGGTGCCGGTATTGTTTTTCGGTTAGCTCTGCCAGCCGGTTTTGCTGGTAGCTGGAAAAGGCGATAGTGCCGATCAGGGAGGCCAACAATAGACCAAAGCCAATAGAGAGCTGCATCGCAATGGTCATTTTTTTCATAGTGTTAAACATTTATATTTCCCTTGGAAAATTTTCTAATTCCTAGCGGGACGGGGTTTGCAACCCCGTCCCTAACGTTTTTTTATAGTTCCCACGCTCCGGCGTGGGAATTCAGTCTGCAACGCTCCAGCGTTGCGGGACGCTGGAGCGTCTACCACTGCATTCCCACGCCGGAGCGTGGGAACGATGCACTCCGAAATGTCGGGCATAAAAAGCATGCCCGGCCTACGCCTGAATAGAGACTGTCAACAAAGCTAAAACGCCGCATTCAACTCCACAAAGCCGTAATCGGCGTCGGCCTGCTTGCCGTACACATTTTTTAATACTGCCCCGCCGAACGCATGGCCGTAATAGAGGTTCCAGGAAAAATATTGATTAAGCTGATGGTTGAAGCTGATGTCGACCAGTTGGCCTATATCGCTTGCGCCACGGCCATTACGACCCGCGAAACCGAACGAACCGGAACGCGAAGTGGCTCCCCCGCCGCCGTAAAACAGATCCTGGCTGGAATCCAGCGACAGATGATGTACGTCAACCGCGATCTTGGTGGTCTCGGTGGGAATGGCGATGAATTGCACGAAAGCGTCCTGCGTATTCATCATGTTATAAAAGGGGAATTTGGCATACGCCCGAACGGTCGGCAGCATTTGAAAAAAGGTGCCGTGGCTGCCGTTACCGGCATTGCTGTCGCCGGAACTGCGGAAGTAGACCGCCCTGACCCAGGGCTTGAGCGGCACATTGCTCCATTGATAGCCGAGTTCGGCATCGATTGCGCCCGCCTGATGGTTCAAACCGGCCCAATCGCCGAATTGATAAGCGCCCCACAGCAAAGCGTCGACACTGCCTTCGCCCGCTTTCCAAAGGCCCAGCCAATGGCTGCCGATGGTATGCAGTTGCAAGTCTTGACGATTCAGGTTGGGACGTAAAGCGGCAGGCCGGTTATCAACAACCTGGGTATTGCGGTCGTCGCCATAATAGAGATAGAACAAGCGCTGTTCGGTGCCGGGCAGCAACACGTCTTTTTTGCCGGTCAACGCGGCGTAGAACACATCGATATGGCTGATTTCATCCTGGCCGTGGATATTGAAGCCGCCTTGGGTGGGGTGGGCGGCAGCCACGGTCAGGTTGTAGGCCGGTTTATCGTAGGCCAGATGAACGCCATCTAAATTACGGGTGGCATAGGTATAATCGAACGACCCCAGCAGGCGCTGTGCGGCGCGGCTAGCTTTCAGCCCGTCGAATTTGGCGTTGCCGGTTTTGTATTCCAGGCCCTCGGACATTTCATAGCGGCCCAGCTTTAAACGCAACCCGGCCAAACCCAACGGGTCGCCTTTGAAACTGAGATAGGCTTGTTTTAAATGCACGTCGGCGTTGGAGGCGGCGCTGTCGTTGTAATAGAGTGCCCCGGTACCCAAAGCTCCTGCGGGAGCGACTGCGGCATTGTTCGGCAAGCCATACACGCCGGTATATTCGCCCTGAACGAAGCCGTCGACATAGGTGCTGGTCAGCAATGCGCCCAGACGGATGCGGTGGCCGACGAAGTCGTAGCTGTTTTCGTGCTGGGCAGTGGTTGCCGGGTCGAAAAAGCCCCAGTTTTCGTAGCGGATGCGCATGTCGCCGCTGATGCGCAGATGATTGTTGATTTGCCCTAAATACTGCGGTTCAGCAGCCGGGGTGCTTTGCGCCAGCAGCATGCCGGATAGCAATATCGCTTTGTGCGCGTTTTTTTTTATTATTGGATTCATATTTTTATTTCAGCGTTAAAAATCAGGTTAGCCAAAAGGTGCGCGATGCGCACCCTACCGACTACGGAATGTTGCGTGTTAGACCTTCCAGGTTTTTAAAACCTGGAAGGTCTTTACTCCGCCTTTGCGCTGGTTCCCAAGCTCCGGCTTGCTGTTTATGCCCGACTTCTCACCGCTGTAGGGCGCGCCGTGCGCGCCTTTCCCGATGCTTGAAAAATTTTGCCATCCCTTTGGCGCGCACGGCGCGCCCTACTCGATTAGCATTTGTTTGTTACACGTTTTTCTTAACTTAATGGCAGCCCCGTAGGAGCGGGCCGCGCCCGCGACATTTGGACAGCGAGCGAAGTTGTAGCGCCATCATCGCGGGCATGGCCCGCTCCTACATCGCTTAACTTAAACGCCGCGCGGGAACCAGGGCGAAAGTAAAGACTTGTTCCGTTCGCCCTGAGCCTGTCATGAGCTTGCCGAATTTTATAGTTCCCACGCTCCGGCGTGGGAATTCAGTTTGCAACGCTCCAGCGTTGCAAAACACCGCCTTGCCAGCAAAAAACGCCTCGATTCGAACAGGTTCCGGGACGCTGGAGCGTCCACCCCTACATTCCCACGCCGGAGCGTGGGAACGATAAATCCTTCGGCAGAGCTCTGGGAACGCCGAGCCCCAGCTCGGCTTTTAATTTTCAACGTTCCGATTGTTTCGCGCCAAGCTAGGGCTTGGCGTTCCCGGAACTAATCTCAAGTCACCCCACCTGCACCACGTCGCTAACCGGCGCAGCCGATGACGCCCCCATAGAAACCAACGCTTCCATATCATCCATCGACAGCACATGCTGGATGTTCAGGATGATCACGAACTTGCCGTTGATCTTGCCCATGCCGGCAATGA
>DAINRH010000338.1:0-725 GCA_036741905.1 Methylobacter sp.
AATTGCAATTGGGTATCTCATTTCAAATCCGCCTGTTTCAATAGTTTGTTCACCGGTCCGATCTTAATTTTCAAGCCCGTTTTGACTTCCCCTCTCCCTTTGGAGAGGGCTTTGCATTGCTTAATCGCTCTAGCGCAACACATGAAAAACAAGCGCTTTCCTATTTCTCCAAATAAGTATAAGACATCAACCCCGCAAGCAACTCCTGTTCATATTCCTGCCGTTGCAGCTCGCTAAGATCGCTGTTAGCCAGTTTTTCCCTATAGGCGGTTTTCAAATCTTCGCTGTTGATATGCACATAATCGAGCAATTCAGAGACGTGTTCGCCTTCATGCAGGTCATTAAAATGGTAGCCCTGATCATTAAGCGCGATGTTGATCGAATGCGTGTCGCCAAACAGGTTGTGCATGTCGCCCAATATTTCCTGGTACGCGCCGACCATGAAAAAGCCGATCAGGTACGGCTTTTTGCTGTCGATTTCATGCACCGGCAAGGTTTTTTCTATGTTTTGCCCGTCGATATATTGGTCGATGCGGCCGTCGGAATCGCAGGTTAAATCCTGGATAACGGCGCGGTGCCTGGGCTGTTCGTCCAGCCGGTGGATCGGCATGATCGGGAAGATTTGGTCGATGCCCCAAATGTCGGGCATGGACTGGAACAGCGAGAAATTGCAAAACACCTTGTCGGCCAATTTCTCGTTCAGCTCCTGCAAGATGGCGTCCTCG
>DAINRH010000338.1:746-1676 GCA_036741905.1 Methylobacter sp.
TTGATTATTGGGATTCAGTTTGGCCTGGAGCTGGCGGCACAGCAGCGCATAATTATTTTCCGCTTCGGCCAGTCCGGTAATGCTCAGTTTGTCCTGGGTAAAGCGGGCTCGGGCTTCCGCTAAATCGAATTGCGCATCGTGATAATGCTCGACCAGGTTGCCGGGTTCCGGCAAGGCTTGCAGTTCGGCGTGGTTGGCGTAAACCGATTCAATATCGGTCACGTTGGTGATCAATACCGCATGATGCGCGGTCAGCGCGCGGCCCGATTCGGTGATGATGTCGGGCTGCGGCACCTGTTTTTCGGCGCAAATATCGGCAAAACTGCGTACGATATTTTGGGCGTATTCATCGAGGCTATAGTTGATCGACGATTCGCGCCGCGAATGGCTGCCGTCGTAATCCACGCCCAGCCCGCCGCCGGCATCGACGATTTTTACATTAGCGCCCAGACGATGCAGCTCGACGTAAAACTGCCCGGCTTCTTTCAGCGCTACTTTGATGTCGTGAATGTTGGCGATTTGCGAGCCCATGTGAAAGTGCATCAGTTTCAAGGTGTCCAGCAAACCGGCTTGCTTAAGGCGCTCGATTAATTGCAGCACTTCAGGGGCATGAAGACCGAATTTGGATTTTTCGCCGCCGCTGTTTTGCCATTTCCCGGCGCTGATGCTGGACAGCCGGATCCTGACGCCCAATTGCGGTTTGATGTTAAGGCGCGCCGCTTCCTCAATGATCAGTTCCAGTTCCAGCGGCTTTTCAATGACCAGATACAGATTCAGCCCCATTTTCAGGCCGATCAGCGCCAGACGGATGTAAGCGCGGTCCTTGTAGCCGTTGCAGACCACCACGCCGTTATTGGACAGCGCCATTATCGCCAGCAATTCCGGCTTGCTGCCCGCTTCGAGGCCGATGTTGTCGGCCGCCAAAATGCC
>DAINRH010000338.1:1686-3435 GCA_036741905.1 Methylobacter sp.
AACGACTTTGCGTTGCTGGTTGACCTTGATCGGGTAAACCGGCGTGTAGCTGCCCTGATAATCGTTATTGGCGCAGGCTTTTTGGAAAGCATTGGATAGCTGGGTAACGCGGTCTTTTAAAATATCGGTAAAACGCACCAGCACCGGCAGGGACAGTTTTTTGTCGTTTAGCGATTGGGCGATTTCGTATAAATCCAACACCACGTCTTTATCGGAACTGGGTTTTACGCTGACATGCCCGGCGGCGTTGATCGAAAAATAGCCTTGTCCCCAACTGTCTATCGCGTAGGTTTGGGCGGATTGCTGGGTTGTCCAGGTTTTGCTTAGTTTTAAATTCACTGTTTATTTCCTTTCTTAATAAATGTCTTGGTTTTTCTGAGACCAAAACTCAGTTAATCCAATTTTCAAGTGCAAGACCCTCCACACGTTCGAATTCCCGCGCATTATTGGTTACCAGAGTGGCCGACAGACTCAGCGCATGGGCGGCAATTAAGGTGTCCAATGGGCCTATTGGCGTACCTTTGGATTCCAGTTGAAGCCGAATATCACCATAACAGGCGGTCGCTTCAGTATCGAAAGGCAGGCATTCGAATTGATACAAAAAGTATTCAAGCTTAATTCGATTCGCTTCTTTCTTGACGCTTTTTGCGATACCGTATTTCAACTCGGCCAAGGTCAGCGAGGAAATAACCACTTGCTCATAAGCCAAGCCATCGATTTTTGCGAGAATATTTTCATAACCGATTCTGCGATTTAATAAATAAATGCAGATATGGGTATCCAGCATAAAAATCATTCAAAATCTCGCGAGTCACTTTCGAGAGGTTGATTTCTTTCCAAGGCTACTGTTTCGTCCACGCTGTCCAGCAGGCTTAACAACTGTTTGGCGGAGTGCTTTAAAGGTAATAATAAAATACCTTCACCGACGTGCTTAATCGTGACTTCGGTGCCCTCAAAACGAAATGATTTAGGCAATCTGACCGCTTGGCTTTGGCCGTTCTGAAATAACTTTGCTGTTTGCATGATGGGCTCCCGATGAATATATACTGGATATAGATTGTATGGCATTCAAGATGAACGGGCTACTGTTAAACGCATGCTCCTGTCCCCGGTATGCCATTGAATCAAACGAGAAAGTAAATGCCCGCGGCCAGCCATGTCAGCAACAGTAGCAGCCAAGGAAGCCAGTGCTGTCGATAAACCATGATCAATTGTGTTTCAGGATCATCCGGCTCTATCGATTGCTGTTTTTGAGTTGATAATTTCTTGAGCCTTCTGTTCAAGTCCCTGGCTTTTTCTTTTTGCTGTTTTTTATAGAGATCAATGCCTTTTTGAATGCCTTGAGCAATCAGCCGGGTTTGCTCTTTGGTTTGAGCGGGACGCTGAGTTCCTCGGGCTATTTTCAACGCGTCTTCCTGAGTCTGCTGCGATGGCTTTTGATAACTGTTTTTGGTCATGATGGTTTTTGAGAATGAATGCTTCGCTAAATTATACTGCGTACGGTCGCGGATGAGGGTAATCAAGTTACTCATGTCGCTGTTCAACGCGAAACCCAGACAGCATAAATTTAATGGGACAATAGAACACATTTTTATTACAGAACTGATGTTACGTATGCTCATAATAAAAAACGTAGTCCACGAAAAACACGAAAATAGTTAAAACACATCAGAACGTTGACAGGCAGGCCTGCTTCTTGCCCAACGCCAGGCCAGGGACTATCGGAATGACGACACATCCCGTAAATAC
>DAINRH010000339.1:0-3418 GCA_036741905.1 Methylobacter sp.
GCATAAAGGCCGCCGGGTCGATCTGGTCGAGGATGAGCAGTGGCTTTATGAATTCTACGATAGCAAACTGCCGCCCGAGGTTGTCAGTGGCGTTACGTTGGATACCTGGCGCAAAACCGCCGAACGCGCCAACCCGAAGATCCTGTTTTTAACCAGGGAGGATTTAACGCGCGAGCAGGAGCAGGATTATGTCAACGAATGGGATTTCCCGGACAGCAAGAAGATCGGCAACCTGACCATTCCGCTGCAATACCGCTTCGAGCCGGGCCATGATGAAGACGGCGTGACCGCGATTATCCCGGTGCATCAATTGAACCAGGTCTCGCAAACGGCTTTCGACTGGCTGGTGCCGGGCTTGCTGGAAGAAAAATGCATCGCGCTGATTAAAGCCCTGCCCAAGAACATCAGGAAACATTTCGTGCCGGTGCCTGAAACCGTCAAGCAGTGTCTTGAAATAGAGCCGGATTTTAAAGGCGCATTGCCGGAATGGCTGGGCAACCGCTTAAAAAAACTGACTGGCGAGGCGATTCCGCTCAATGCCTGGAATACCGAGACCTTGACCGACCACTTGAGGATGAATTTCAGGGTTGTGGATGATCAAGGCCAGCTGCTGGATTACGGCCGCGACTTGAAAAAATTGCAGCTCAAGCACACCGCCAAAGCCGGAGACAGCTTCGACCAGATTGCGGCCGACGAGCTGAACTACACCGGCTGTATCGGTTGGGCCTTCGACGATTTGCCGGAGACTTACCAGTTTATTCAGAAAGGCCAAGCCTTTGTCGGCTACCCCGCGATTATCGATGAAGGCGATGCGGTCGGCGTGCGCATTTTCGATACCGAGCAAAAAGCCGCGTTACAGCATCAGGCCGGATTAATGCGCCTGTTCCAGCTGCAATTGCGCAAGGAATGCACTTATGTGACCAAAAACATGCCGAAGTCGGCGGCTGCGGAATTGACCTATAACCGCTTGCCGAAGCATCCGCTTATCGGCAATGAAGCGGAGATTTCGTATAAAGACGACATACTTTATGTCGCCCTGCATAGCGTATTTGTCGAAGGCCGGACCATTCGCAGCCAGCAGGCGTTTGAGCAAAACTTACAGCAGAATAAATCCGGGCTGATCAGCGCCGCTAATGAAGCCGGGAAAATTGCGCTGGAAATCATGGAGCTTTACGGCTCTATCAAAACGCAGCTGAACCGCTTCAATGCGAACGACCCGCTGGCGAAAGACATTAACGAACAGCTGGACTTGCTGATTTATGTCGGGTTCATCCGCAACACGCCTTACCAGCAGCTTAAAGCGATCCCGCGCTATTTGAAGGCCGTGCAATACCGGCTGGAAAAGCGGGATAACACGCTGCAAAAAGTCCAGGAAGCCAGCCGTTATGCGACGCGCTATTGGAATGACGTGGAGAAGAAAGCCAAAAAAGACAAGGTTATACCGGAACAAGACCCGTTCCGCTGGATGCTGGAAGAATTCAGGGTTTCGCTGTTTGCACAGCAGCTTAAAACGGCTTATCCGGTTTCTGAAAAACGGATGGATAAGGCTTGGGATGAGCGAGGGTGATGGTTGGTTTTAATCGCGGGTTTGACCGCGAAAAATGTAGGGTACGCTGTGCGTACCTTTATTACGCATAAATGAATTTGGTACGCACAGCGTATCCTACACATTTTTATTCCATAGCAGACGTATCCAAATCATCGAATTCCACGATTCCATGAGCTTTACTGCCCCAATCGGCAGGGTAAACACCTTGTTTAACCCAGCGGTGGAAAGTTGAATAAGGCCAATCCCGCACCGACTCCACGTACCCATGTTTAACCGGGTTATAGTGGATATAATCGAAATGCCGGGCATAATCTTTCTCATCTCGTAGAGCATGTTCCCAGAACCGGCGTTGCAAAACTCCGCGCCGCCTTTGCCGAATCCGTGAACCGCTACGTGCTTGTTCGTTGCCGCCAGCAGCCAGATATGCCTTGGTGAATTCCTTTTTGATCCATCCCAAACGCGCCGAGTAGCGTGTATCACCTTCCGGCATTGTCAAAATGGCATGAAGATGATTATCGAGCAAAACCATTGCATCAATCCGAAACGGCCAACGTTGGCGGCATTCGCGAATCGCAGTGCGCAGGAAAACACGGGAGGTATCGGTAGAAAGAATCGGCGCGCGCCGTTCCGTTACCACAGTAAAGAAGAAGGAACCGCCGGGAACATAAGCGCGCCGAAAGTGCGACATAAGCAGAACACCGAAATGTAATAAAAATGTAGGGTACGCTGCGCGTACCGCATTGTGGACGAGATTGATTTTAGCACGGCATAGGTTTTTTAGAACATGATATGATGCGTTAGGCTTCAAGGTACGCGCAGCGTACCCTACCGGGCTAAACGCGGTAACGAAGCTCAGGGGGGGCAGGCCATTTATCCAAAATAAAACTTAATTACGAAAATGAAAGGCCTCCTGTGCTTTTTTAATTTGATGAATACAACCACGGATTGACTAATTTCAAATTGTCCAAAAAATCAAAATCAGCGGTGTTGCGCGTAGCAAGTAACGCAGAATTTTGTAGTGCAATCGCAGCAATTTGAGCATCTTCAACACTCATTGGACGACCTTGCTTTTTTGCAAAGGCAATGATTTTTGCATAATGGCTGGCCGTTTCAGCATCAAACGGTAAGCAGCGATTTGAAAAGCTCATAAAGATGAGTTTGGCCGCTTGTAACAAAGCTTGTTTGTGTTTGCCGTTATCTAAAATGGCGACGCCCATTTCAATTTCGGCTTTGACGATGGCGGGGAGATATAACTCGTTGCTAAATTGTTCATCCAACCATTCATGACGGCAGGGTTAGGATGTGTTTTCATTAATTCGGAAATGATATTGGTGTCCAGCAATATCATTTGTTGCTTTCTGAGAAGTCAGGTGCTGCACGAGGAAGTGAGCGAGCGGGAAGTTCTAACTCTACGCCATGGGTTAACGCCAGGATTTGTCTGTGTAAACGGCTACCCAAGTTTTTTTGGTTTTCAATTGGAAAAAGCGCTTGCTTCAGAATACGGTAAGCTTCTTCCTCTGTAGAACAGTTATGTTGTTTTGCACTGATTTGTAGTTGCTTTTCCATCGCATCATCAAGATTGTGAACAGTAAGCGTAGTCATGGCAAGCTCCAAATACTAAGTGGATATTGGTTGAGTTCGATTTTATACAATTTGATCTTAAATGTATTGCCTGAATGGGGGAAGCAAAGAAAAATGGTTCCCTGCCCCCCCTGTATAGATGAGCCGGCAACCACTAAAACCCCGTCCCTAATGTTTCTGGGATGTTTGAGCTAAGCGACTACATTTAATTGTCGCCTTACGTTTCGAACGGAGCAACTAGCCAAGTATGGTCACATAGAGTACTATTTTCCTTGTCTCCAGCTGACG
>DAINRH010000340.1:0-3368 GCA_036741905.1 Methylobacter sp.
AATCGGGCCGTCGTAATTCGGGGCGATTTTTACTGCGGTATGCGCGCGCGAAGTGGTCGCGCCGCCTATCATTAACGGAATGGTAAAGCCCTGGCGTTGCATTTCTTTGGCGACATGCACCATTTCATCCAGCGACGGCGTGATCAGGCCGCTTAAGCCGATGATGTCGACGTTTTCCAAGCGCGCGGTTTGCAAAATATTTTCTGCGGGCACCATCACGCCCATATCAATCACGTCGTAATTATTGCATTGCAAGACCACGGCGACGATGTTTTTGCCGATGTCATGTACATCGCCTTTGACGGTCGCCATCAGGATTTTGCCGTTGGTTTGCCGGTCGCCTGCGGCTTTATCGGCTTCCATGAACGGCATCAGATAAGCCACGGCTTTTTTCATGACCCGCGCCGATTTGACCACTTGCGGCAGGAACATTTTGCCCGCGCCGAACAAGTCGCCGACCACGTTCATGCCGTCCATTAGCGGGCCTTCGATGACGTGCAACGGACGTTCGGCTTCCAGTCTGGCCTGTTCGGTATCTTCGTCGATGTAATCGGTAATGCCTTTTACCAATGCATGTTCCAGACGTTTTCTGACCGGCCAACTGCGCCACTCCAAATCTTGCTCTTTTGAAGAACTGCTGCCGTCGCCCCGATATTTTTCGGCCAGTTCCAGTAATTTGTCGGTGCCGCTGCCGTCGTGGGTATTTAAGATGACCTCCTCAACCGCATCGCGTAAATCGCGAGGAATGTCTTCATAAATTGCCAACTGCCCGGCATTGACGATACCCATATCCATGCCTGCCTGAATGGCATGATATAAAAATACCGCATGGATCGCTTCTCGCACCGGATTGTTGCCCCGGAACGAAAACGACACGTTGGAAACGCCGCCGGAAATCAGCGCGTAAGGCAAGGTGCGTTTAATCTCGGCGGTGGCTTCGATAAAATCCAGGCCGTAATTGTTATGTTCGTCGATGCCGGTGGCAACGGCGAAGATATTCGGGTCGAAAATGATGTCTTCGGGCGGAAAGCCGACTTGTTCGGTCAGGATTTTATAAGCGCGTTGGCAGATTTCGATTTTTCGGGCTTTGGTATCGGCTTGGCCTTGTTCATCAAAAGCCATCACGATAACCGCCGCGCCGTAACGGCGCACCCGTTTGGCATGTTCGATAAATGCGGCTTCGCCTTCTTTCAGCGAGATCGAATTGACCACGCCTTTACCCTGGATGCATTTAAGACCGGCTTCCAAAATCTCCCATTTGGACGAGTCCAGCATGATCGGCACTTTGGCGATGTCCGGTTCGGACGCGATCAGCATCAAAAAACGCACCATCGCTTCTTTGGAATCGAGCATGCCTTCATCCATGTTGATGTCGATAATTTGCGCGCCGTTTTCGACTTGCTGTTTGGCGACATCCAGCGCCGCTTCAAAATCGCCTTCGATAACCAGCCGTTTGAACGCCGCCGAACCGGTCACGTTGGTGCGCTCGCCGACATTGACGAATAACGAATCCGGCCCGATGTTCAGGGGTTCGAGTCCTGATAACCGGCATTGTTTGGATATTTCGGGGATTTTTCTAGGGCGGTATTTTTGTACGGCCTCGACTATTGCTTTGATATTGGCGGGCGATGTTCCGCAACAGCCTCCGATAATATTCAGGTAGCCGCATTTAGCCCAATCGGCCAACTCTTGGGCCATTGCTTCGGGCGTCTCGTCGTATTCGCCGAACTCGTTAGGCAAGCCCGCATTGGGATGAGCGGAGATATAGGTGTCGGCAATTCCCGATAATTCATCGATATATTGACGTAATTCTGTTGCGCCTAACGCACAGTTAAAGCCGAACGAAATCGGCTCAACATGTTTTAATGAATTCCAGAAAGCGGCAACGGTTTGCCCACTCAATGTTCTGCCGGACGCGTCGGTAATCGTGCCGGAAATCATCACCGGCAGCTTATAGCCCAGCACATCAAAAGCCTGCTCTACCGCAAAAATGGCGGCTTTGGCATTCAAGGTATCGAACACGGTTTCAATCAGGATAATATCCGCGCCACCCTCTATCAAACCTTGGGCGGCTTCCGTGTAAGCTACGACCAAATCGTCGAAAAAGATATTGCGAAAGCCCGGGTCGTTAACATCGGGCGACATGGAAGCCGTGCGGTTGGTCGGCCCCAAGACCCCGGCGACAAATCGCGGCTTTTCCGGTGTCTTTAGGGTGTATTCGTCAGCAGCCTCTCTAGCTACGCGCGCCGCCGCAACATTGATCTCATAGGCCAGCGCTTCCATTTTGTAATCGGCCATCGCAATGCTGGTCGCATTAAAGGTGTTGGTTTCGACGATGTCGGACCCTGCTTCAAAATAAGCGCTGTGAATAGCTTTAATAATATCCGGCTGGGTTATCGATAACAGATCGTTATTGCCCTTAAGATCGACATCCCACTGGGCAAAACGTTCGCCACGATAATCTTTTTCTTCCAATTTGTAGCTTTGGATCATCGTGCCCATTGCACCATCAAGAAATAAAATGCGCTGAGATAATTGCTGCTTTAATAATTCTGTTTTGCTCATAAGAACGGTCCAAGGGGTTATTTATTTGGATATAATCATTGCTTATATCGTAATCAAGCACTATTATTTTTTACTATTTTTGCCGGAGATGAGCATGTCAAAACCAACGATTGCGCAAGTTATAAAGAGTGTTCTAGCTGCTGCCATTGGCGTACAAAGCGACGATAACCGGCAAAAGGACTTCACGCAGGGATCTCTTTCAATGTATGTTATTGCGGGATTAATTTTTACTGTGCTTTTCGTTTCCGCTCTCGTCTTTCTTGTTTCTACTATTTTAGGTAAATAGTAGAAACAAGAACCTCTACCCTAAAAACACGACAGCCATAAAAAAAGCCCAAGCATCGCTTGGGCTTTTTTTTATAACCAACGTTATGCCTTACTTTTCAGACGACGTTTTGAAACTTTGTTTTATGCTTTGAAACATTTCTTTAACATCACCGAATAAATTACCGACTGTAATTGCTTCCTTGGTAATAAATTTTACTCGAATCAGCGCAGCCGCTAAAACACCGACTATTGACGGCATCAGTTCCAAATACAAGGAAAGCAGAATACCGCCAAATCCCTGAAAACCGCCTTCATTTTTTCTATCGCCAATACTGGTTAAATCACGCTCGTAGTCGCTACCGCCCTCACCGCCTCGCACTGCCTCCAAAATATAAAGATTGATATCGATAAATCCCAGCTGCACTACAAAAAAGGCAACCGCGCCAATCGCTACCCACATCATTACATTACTCATCTTTGCTCTCATAGCCGACTGGTAAATCCAGAGAGCTACAAAAATCATTATAATGCCACCT
>DAINRH010000341.1:0-3358 GCA_036741905.1 Methylobacter sp.
CCAAAGACATTGCCGAATCCAAAGCCGAATTAGTCCGCTGGGTAGTCGGTGTGGGAGTGTTACAAATGACCTTAATCGTGGGTCTTATGTTGAAATTAACCCATTCGATTTAGCCGTAGTGAGGCATGCTGTCTATATAGCAAAATGTTTGGCGACGAAGAGCTTTTGCTCAACCTTGTATGATTAAAATAAATAAAAAATTTACCCCATTTTCAAAACTTTCCTGTCATAAAAAACGGGATTTATATGTGCGCTTGAGAAAGAAAATCAAGCAAACGGCATTAGTTTACGGGCAAAATTTTACTAGCAATCTGGTATTGAATGAACCGGGTAGACCTTCGTTGTTTAATCAATGGTTCGATTTTTATTTTCTTGGGCTTGATGGGGTAACGATATGGAACACTGCACTTTGTACAGCAAATCAAGCCTATTGGGATGCTATCAGTGATTTAGCGTATGAAGAAGCCGATAAGCTTTGCCCTAAAACCACCGATGACTTTGATCTTAAATCATTCCTGATCCCAGTGTACGACAAAATAACGGGTAAAAAACTTCACTACATCATGAAAGAGCCGGAATTGAGCAACCTTACCCTCTCTAAATTCGTGGAAGGATATAGCTCAAAATTCATTCATGAAGATACCGGCGATACCGCACCCATTTTTGAGTCGTTTAAAATAGATAAAACCTACCACTATGGGATTGGTTTATTTGCTGTTGTAGATGCTCCAGAAATTAATGCAGAAACGATTGAAACGATGATTGTTGGCGCCGATTGAAAATTGACCATTTAGAGGGGTTTGTACCGATCGAATTTTGACCAGGTAATCCATGTATCCTGCTTAGTTTTTAAGCCGGAGTAAATCAAGAGTGTATTACATGTCTACGTTCGCAAAAGTTCGACGGTTATTTCATCGTGACCACCTATCCATCAGTGAAATACAGCGGCGGACAAGCCTGTCGCGTAACACCATCAAAGCATGGCTTAAGGAAACCAGTCCTGATGGCTACAAGTATCCTAAAAGACCCCAGGTTAATGGCAAGCTGACGCCGTATATTCCTGCCCTGTTATTGGCGTTGGAGGTTGACTCACGACGTCCTAAGCGGGATCGACGCACCGCCTTGATGTTGTTTGAGGCGATTAAGAAGGATGGCTATACCGGCGGTTACTCCATCCTGACTGATTATGTTCGCAATTGGCGTAATGGGTTGATTCCGGGTTCAGGAAAATCTGCGTTTGTGCCACTTAAGTTTCAACTTGGCGAAGCCTTTCAATTTGATTGGAGTGAAGAATCGCTGATGATCGGTGGCATTCATCGCAAAATCCAAGTGGCTCATACCAAGTTATGCGCGAGTCGCGCCTTCTATCTTTCTGCCTATCCAACGCAAACGCAGGAAATGCTGTATGACGCGCACACCAAAGCATTCACTGCATTGGGTGGCATTACTAAGCGCGGCATCTATGACAATATGAAAACGGCGGTCGATAAGGTGACCAAAAGGAATGGTCGTGTCGTCAATGCGCGTTTTTTCGCGATGACGGCGCACTATTTGTTTGAACCTGACTTCTGCAATGTGGCATCCGGCTGGGAAAAAGGCATTGTCGAAAAGAATGTGCAGGATTCCAGGCGTAGAGTCTGGATAGATGCCAAAACCCAGACCTTTGGTTCATTTGCTGATCTGAATACCTGGCTTGACGCACGTTGCCGGACCCTCTGGCTCGAAATAGCGCATCCTGATTATACGGGTGTTACCCTCGCCGATGCGCTTGAGCAAGAGCAAATCTATTTGATGCCGATGCCAACACCTTTCGATGGCTATGTTGAAGTCATAGCGCGAGTATCCAGTACCTGCCTGGTCACGGTGGAGCGTAACCAATACTCGGTTCCCTGTCATTTAGCCAACAGCAAAGCGACCATTCATCTTTATGCCGATAGGGTTGATATTTGTACCGAGAATAGCCTCATTGCCCGACATCAACGGTTACTGAGCCGTGACCAAGTCAGTTACGACTGGCAACACTATATTCCGCTGATTGAAAGAAAACCTGGCGCCTTACGCAACGGAGCGCCGTTTGCGGATATGCCGTTACCCTTTGCCCAACTGCAAACGGCTTTACGGCACCGAGAACGGCAGCAAGGTGATCGGATTATGGCTAAAGTGCTGGCTGCCGTACCGACTCACGGTTTAGAGGCGGTTTTGCTGGCGGTCAAACAGGTCCTGGATTCCGGGGTAACCAGTATCGAACAGGTGCTTAACGTGCTGTCTCGGCTTAATGAGTTGCCCATCCCTGATCAGGTGGAAACCTGCTTGAAACTCAACGAAGAGCCACTAGCCGACACGGCTCGTTATGACAGCCTGACTGAGCAAGAGGTGTCCCATGTCTGACATTATGAGCCAATTCAAAGCACTAAAATTGCATGGCATGGCGGAATGCTACGCAGAAATACAGGCTCAGGACCCAGCAACTGTTGCTGAATCAACCGGATTGCTAAGCCAGTTATTGGTCGCAGAAGCCACGGATCGAAGTATACGGGCTATACGTTATCAGATGAGTTCCGCTAAATTTCCGATCCACCGTGATTTGTTAGGCTTTGACTTCGGTCAATCCAAAGTCGATCAACAGTTGGTCAATAATCTGGCGACGATGAAATTTACCGATGCTGCACAGAACCTGGTGCTAGTGGGTGGGACGGGTACCGGCAAAACGCATCTGGCTACTGCACTTGGAGTCTCTGGCATCCAGCATCACAGTAAACGAGTGCGTTTTTACTCCACCGTTGAATTAGTCAATAGCCTGGAACAGGAGAAAGCGGCTGGCAAACAAGGGCGATTGGCACTCAGTCTGATGCAGATGGATTTGGTTATATTAGACGAGTTGGGTTATCTGCCCTTTTCACAAGTCGGGGGCGCACTGCTATTCCATTTGCTATCAAAGCTCTACGAACGAACCAGCGTCATTATCACAACCAATTTGACGTTTTCAGAGTGGAGTAGCGTGTTTATCGACGCCAAACTGACCACGGCGCTATTGGATCGCCTGACTCATCATTGCCATATCATCGAAACAGGTAATGAATCATTCAGGTTTAAGCAAAGCAGTGCAACGGCCAAAGAACGCATCAAATCCAGGGAATCGTCTTTACGGGGATCACTAATATCAGAAGCAGCAGAGATTGATGCCGATGTATAGGATGAATCTTTCTTTATTTCAAAATGACAGGTCAATACCAAAAGGGAGGCAAAACTAATTCAGTCTGGTCGACTATTCCAGTGCTGTAGAGTACGCTATACAGCAATTCTCCCTGGTCAATTTTCAATCGGTACGGGTGGTCAATTTTCAATCGGCGCCAACATG
>DAINRH010000342.1:0-2100 GCA_036741905.1 Methylobacter sp.
CAAGACCGGGATTGATGTAAAAGCAGAAGTTAAAAACGCCTATGACGACGTAGTTAAATATACCGCAGATACCGTTATTCCATCCTTAGTAGACCTGAAAAATAAGGGGGTTGATGCAGCTGGCAAGGGTGCTCAATGGGTTGGTGAGAACACGACGGTCGGCAAAGGAGCCAAGGCCGCATGGAATGGAATGAAATCAATTGGTGATATTTTACGTGGTGGCGAAAGCGGTAAGGATGGCTATAACGCATATAACCGCGGTACTGGGTTAGGATCAAATGGGCATAGAGATTTAACCAATATGACCATTGCTGATATTCAATCAGCTCAAGCATTACCAAAGAGCGATAAAGGCAGATTAATGGCTGTTGGCAAATATCAAATGATGCCGTCAACATTAAAAGAAGGGGCTGAAGCATTGAAGCTTGGATCGGATACAAAATTCGATGAAGCAACTCAAGAGAAGCTATTTAGTCAGTACCTACTTGGCAAGAAGCGCCCCCAAATTCAAGATTACATCACAGGTAAAAGCGATGATGCGCAAGCTGCTCAAATAGCCGGCGCAAAAGAATGGAGGTCGATTGCTGACCCGAGAACAGGAAAAACCTATGCAGATAAAGGCGCTTCCGGCAATAAAGCATCTATCTCATCGGATGACTGGTTGTCGTCGATGGATGCAGCTAAAAAACAATACCAAGAAAACCTAAAGCTGGGTTTAAATGAAACAGAGGCATACAGCAAGGCCGTTTCCGGACTACAAGCAGTCACCGCTATTAATGAAGCGGAAACGCCAACCGCCATGCCGTCTTTAGCCGAAGACCCAACCCAAGGCGGTCGCTATAAATACAAAACGCTTGAAGGCGGGACTGTTCAGGTAACCGACAATCAAACCGGCGTGATGGAGCTTGCCAGCGACGAGCAGTCCAACGCCTACAGAAAGCAACAGGGTAAGCCCTATCTGGATAAAGTGGCCGCCATCAATGCTATGGCGTCGGGCCCAGGAAAAGCCGCCCAAGTACAAGTCGCCTCAGCACCCCCCGTAAAGCCGCCGGTATTCGCGCCGCCTCCGCCAGTGCCAGAAGCGCCGCCGATAATCGAACCGCTGGCCAGTAATTCAAGCCGGAACATGACGGTATCAATGCCCGCGCCGGATGTTGGGCAGGATGTTAAGGATAGGGGGATTGCGCATATTGTTACTGGAGGGTATTCGAGTCGGGGGTAGATAATTTATTACGCGCATAAACAAGCCCAGATTCAGCGATAAATCTGGGCTTTACCCGCTAAGCTGTTCTTCGTGTAATTGAACTTAGCGACCATATTCCTCCTCGGAATTGGTGGGCGTATTTTAAATTGATGAGCTACAATAAAAAATAAGTACAATTACCTATATGCTATTCAAGATATTAACGTATCGAAATGAATTTACGGTAGATAATGGTTAACTGTCTAATTGCTTGTTATGCAGTCTTAAGGAGTCTCAATTGAACGATCCACTGTGGATTACTTACGCTTGGGCAGACAATGCTGAAGGCGACTTGACTATATTGTCCAAGAACTCGGTAGAGAAGGAATTGTCTCCAAGTACGACAAGATTTCATTAATTCCAGGCCGCAGGCTTTGGGCACAAATCGCGGACCGTATTTCTTCAGACCCTCTTTCTGGTTGGGCTTATCTGTTAACGCCGAACAGTCTGGAAAGTGCGGCATGCCAAGAAGAATTGGCTTACGCTTTACAGCGTGCGTTAGAAACAAAGGGCGACGAATTTCCACTGATCGGTCTCTTACATGGTGTCTCGATCCGTGATGTGCCTCTGGCGCTCCGAGTTCGACTGTGCGTCAATCTAGCTAATCCAGACTGGCTTGAGGAAATCCGAGCGGGTATTAACGGAGTAACACCTCGGCGCCCCTCACCTTCGCATGAGCCTTTTATCGTGAATATTCACCATGGCTATCTTGGACAACGCGAGAATATTGCCATCGAAATTCGGCCTCGTTTCGGAGAATTGCGGTATTGGCGGCTTGCATTCCCAAGCAATGGGCCGCAACCCATCGCTTGGGGCACCGGGCCTGCGAATGGGGGAGGAATCGGAGCTACAAAACG
>DAINRH010000342.1:2110-3303 GCA_036741905.1 Methylobacter sp.
GTGGGCGCTGGTGACCCAGTTTCAGCGGCAATGTCGGCCTATGCAGTTTTCTCTGGATCATCTCCGGAGCGGTGCTTCTTTGGGGTAGCAAAGGAGACTTTTGGTACTGATGTGCAAGGGCATATCATACTTCTACGCTAGGCAAGGGGCGCATAACATGGCGGTCAACCGGCTGCTGAATTTTCAGTAGTCCAAATCATAATGATGACGTACTTTACGCTACAAATGACAACCCCCGGTTAGCCAGGGTGCTGCCCGGCATCTCGGGGGTTGAAAATTTAGTTGCTTTGGTAGAAGTCCGAGACATCTGCTCACGATTCCGGTAATCAGGACTCCTTTGCGGCGCTATCCTCAAATGATGCCGGTGAGGATCGCCCAAACGGGGCACTGGAGCAAAGCAAGTAGCGATATTGGGTAGAAGTGGCGGCGTCATGGATTCAGCCGATGCCGCCTCCCCGGTGAGCCGTCACCGAGGCAACACCGCTTTATCACTATAATCAAATCAAAAAGAAAATCAATACCGGATAACTCTAATTGAATCAATGAATGTGGAAAAATCCCACATTTTAAAGACAGTGACCGGCCGCAAGGGTGGCGCTTTGGCCGTAAACTCCGCGCAAGCATTGAACAATAACGAATCGTTATTGTCTAACTTGCATTACCTCTCATCATTATGATGAACCCCACCTAATAAAAAAAAGATTTTTCACGGGTTCAATATTGGAACCCGTTAATAAACTTAAAGCCTTATATTCAAGACCAAATGGCGGAAATTAAAACAGCGACAAAACCAGTGAAATCAACCGATGTCGGGAAATCCGACATTTAAAAGACCGCGAGCCACCCTACACATGGGAAATCCTATATCGATCGGCGATTGGAGGGGGCGAAACCGAATCAACCCTTCCATATCACCAGAGGGGCAACAACGGATGTGACCCCCTTTCTATTTTGGCGTTCACCTTGGATGTGACCCCCTAGGTACGCTGATTTGACGTACCCCGACTGCCTAGGGTGTGGCGTTTCACCATCTCCTTTCATTCGTTCCGACCTGTAAAAGTGAGCGGCGTTCACCTTTAAAATTCTTCAATAAAATCAATCAAATGGGGGAGATCCCCCCGTTTTAAATGTCCCCTCAACGGACATTTAAAAAATCCAATTGTGGGCGCAGCGCACATTTAAAATGTCGGGAA
>DAINRH010000343.1:0-3239 GCA_036741905.1 Methylobacter sp.
GCTCCGTTCGAAACGTTGCAAGTTAGACCTTCCAGGTTTTTAAAACCTGGAAGGTCTGCGTATCGGCTTGTTTATAAACGGTTGGGTGCGCAGTGTTGTGCTATAGGAACTGACACTTTCTTCTGATCTGCCGCGCCATTCCGGATCGTATTTATTTGGCGATCAAAGCAGATACAGCCGGACGACTTAAATATTCACATAATTACTTTCAATATAAGGCATTGCAACGGTTCGAGCGGTGCTAATCCACTACCCTAGATATAAATCACATTAAGGATTTGTAATGACCGATTCACAAAAATGGCTGGTCTTTGCTTTTATCTCAGGTTCGGCCTGGCTGGTTTATTTGTTGGCGCCGGTGTTGATGCCGTTTGCATTTGCGGCGATGCTGGCTTACCTCGGCGATCCGTTAACCGATAGGCTGGAAACCTATCAATTATCCAGAACCAAGGCCGTGCTGGTGGTTTTTTCTGTGATGACGTTGGTTTTCGTGCTGGTTTTACTATTGCTCGTCCCTCTTTTGGAATATCAGGTCGAGCATTTTGTGCATAATCTGCCCGCCTATGTCGGGTGGTTGAACGAGACGGTCATTCCCTGGGCGCAGCGGCGATTTCATTTGGGTATCAGGCCGATTAACCTCAATCAGATTATTAATCTGGTTAAAGGTCACTGGGAGCAAGCGGGCGGCATTGCCGCGACGCTAATGAGCTCGGTTTCGCATTCCGGCGGCGTAATCGCCGAATGGCTGATGACGCTGCTGTTAATTCCCGTGGTCACTTTCTATTTATTGCGCGATTGGGATAGCCTGATTGCCAACATCCACGACTTATTGCCCCGTCGTGTAGCGCCGACCGCCGCCAAACTTGCCGGCGAAGTGGATACGGTATTGGCGGCTTTTGTCCGGGGGCAGTTCTATGTGATGCTGGCTTTGGGTTGTATTTACAGTATCGGGTTGTGGATGACCGGCCTCGATTTGGCTTTGTTGATAGGCATGCTGGCCGGGTTGGTCAGTTTCGTGCCTTATCTGGGGTCAATCGTCGGTATTGTCATGGCCTGTGTCGCGGCGCTGGTGCAATTTCATGAGTTAATGCAGCTGGTGCCGGTCGCCATCGTTTTTATAATCGGGCAGTCTCTGGAAGGCATGGTGTTAACGCCGATGCTGGTAGGCGATAAAATCGGCTTGCATCCGGTTGCGGTGATGTTTGCGGTTCTGGCCGGCGGCCAGTTATTTGGTTTTTTGGGTATCCTGTTGGCCTTGCCTGTCGCTTCGGTGATTATGGTGTTGTTACGGCATGTGCATGATTTATATCGATATAGCGATTTTTACGGACGGCAATGAAGAGCAGGCTTATCGTTTTTGTCCTTTGTCTAATACGGTTGCTCGATGGCGTGTGCGTGGCCGGCGATGAAAAGCGGGAAGCCGAGTTTGCCGCCGCTATTAATAGAACCCTGACGACGGGCAAGGCGGTCTGGCTGGAGGCTGAAGGCAAAAGGTTTCTTGGTCTTTATACGGAAATAGAGCAAGTATTCGGTAATGGCGTTGTTATTATTGTCCATGACATGAATGGGCATCCCGATCAGAAGCAACTGATTTACGACTTGAGAAGCTTTTTGCCCGAACATAATTGGGCGACGCTTTCGTTGCAAATGCCGCTTAGGGAAGTCGGTGCTGCGAGGGACGATTATTATGCGTTGTTTCCTGAGGCGGCGGCACGGATTCAGGCGGGCATTAACTATGTAAAGGGTAATGGCGCAGGAAATGTTGTTGTGGTCGGTTACGGCTTGGGGGGATTAATGGGTGTTTATGCCCTGAGTGCGCAAGCGGCGGATATTAAGGCCTTAGTGACCATTAGTTTGCCGGTGCCGAAAAGCGAAAATAAAGCAGCCCAAACGCTGGCGTTTATCAACAAGATCAAGATACCGATGCTGGATATTTATAGTGAAGCAGACTTGCCGGATGTCATGGAAAGCGTCAGGGAACGGCGTTTGGCGGCTAAGGATAATAAAGGTTACCGGCAGGTTAAAATCAATGATGAAGGCCATGCTCACCTGCATGATGAAGGCATGCTGGTTAAGCGGATATACAGCTGGCTGGGCGTGACTGTGGACACGGATTCAGCTTATTGAAGTGGCTACACTAAACCGGACGCGCATATCTTGAAAGCAGAACAAGTTCATCATCAGCGTTATCGAACTAGGGCTGAGGTTAAGGAATGTGCATGAAATAACTTTTGCAAATAGCATCGCCACTATCCCCAAGTTTAACGCGTGAAGTTATTTTGTGCGCATTCCTTAACTTCGTGTCCTGAAAAATGTTGACACATCAAATTGCCCTCGGCAACCGCTTCCTCCCCATCCTTGGGTCGTACCTCCTGAATAACCGACATGGATGACATTGCAGGCGCAAATATCTATCCATGCAATCGGCGGGAGCGAAGGTGCCGAATTTTGATGTGTACGGGGTATGAACGGCAAGCAGGCAGCAAAAATCCTCTGCGAAACTAGGCTTTGAGCAGGCCTAAATCTGTTACAATACGCGACTGACGCCGCTGTGCAATGTCCGGCACTCTGCATTAACACTATCATAATAAGTTGAAAACTAAGTGGATTTAAAACATATAAGAAATTTTTCCATTATCGCGCATATCGATCATGGTAAATCGACGCTCGCAGATCGTTTTATTCAAATATGCGGCGGCTTAAGCGCCAGGGAAATGTCCGCGCAAGTGCTCGATTCGATGGATATTGAGAAAGAGCGCGGCATCACTATTAAGGCGCAGAGCGTTACGCTGGATTTTAAGGCGAAAGACGGCGAGATCTATCAGCTTAATTTCATCGATACCCCCGGCCATGTGGATTTTTCTTATGAGGTTTCCAGGTCTTTAGCGGCTTGCGAAGGCGCGCTGTTGGTCGTCGATGCGGCTCAGGGCGTTGAGGCGCAAAGCGTTGCCAACTGCTATACGGCGATAGAGCAAGGGCTGGAAGTGGTGCCGGTGCTGAACAAAATCGATTTGCCGTCTGCCGAGCCCGAGCGGGTGCAGAATGAGATCGAAGAGGTGATCGGCATTCCGGCCGATGAGGCGCTGATGATCAGCGCTAAAACAGGGCTGGGTGTTGAGGATGTGCTGGAGCAGCTGGTGCTGAAAGTCCCGCCGCCGGAAGGCGATACGGCAGGTCCGCTACAAGCGTTGATTATCGATTCCTGGTTTGACAGCTATCTGGGCGTGGTGTCGCTGGTC
>DAINRH010000344.1:0-3222 GCA_036741905.1 Methylobacter sp.
ATTCCGTCTTAAATGATAGTGAAGAATTGTGTAAGCGTATCTGGGACACGGCGGTAACAATTGACGAATGGCATCGACAGCGATCTATACAAGGCGATATAGAGGCCGATGTCGCGGATTTGGCTTTTTCGACATTCTTTTTGAATCGTACAAATCGATCGGGAATTATTAATGGAGGAGTCATTGGAGGAAAGGAGCAGTTAGGCGATTGGAAGCTAAATGCTAGATTTAATAAAAAGGATCTGGTGACGAGAATTCAAAAGATTGCAGCTAATTCCTCGAAGATATCTTTGTATCGACAAGATGCTGCTGATTTTATTAATTATTTTTTACCTAAGTTGCCTAGCAAGACATTGGTTTATTTGGACCCCCCTTATTATGTAAAAGGTAAAGGCCTATACCAAAACCATTATCAACATGCAGATCACGAAGAAATTTCCCGCCTTGTTGAAAACATTCATCAGCCTTGGTTAGTTACGTATGATAACGTTTCAGCCATCAGAGAGTTATATACGGACTATCCACAGTCTAATTTTGGATTGCAGTACAGTACCCAAAATCGATATTTCGGAACTGAAGTATTAATAATGAATAATAGTATGATACTGCCATCTGAAGTAAAGCCATCCCGATCACCAAACCTGCTGAAAACTAAAGCGGAAAACTTGGTTGCTGTAATTTGACTACATAAAGAGCGCATTCCGCTCCAAAAAACGAAAAACCAAATGAATGATTATCTGGCTACGCTACGGCCCAAGTGCCGACGATCACAATTGCCAAGTGAATGGCTGGTCAATTCCGGAAAGTGCCCATTCATAACGCATAGCGGCTCGATGTCGGCTGGAGCACCATGTTAAAAAGTATCACAACTACTGAAAACAACAAGCTTCCGTGCTTTGCTAATTGCCTATCAACGGGATGTAGGTTTGGTGCAAATGACTATCCATGGGAATACCTTCGGAATACAGCGAAACCCTGTCTGGAGCTTCCAACTCTACGTGGAGCACATCAGTTCCGATTGCCTTCAGGTCTTCCAGCAACTTTCCGCCACGGCCTGGAAAGTTAATGTGTTCGATATTGTGCTTTTTGGGCTTGAAGAAACTTATAAGTCCGGCCTCAAGAGCCTCAACCACAGTGGGAAATGGGAGGTCAGCGCCTTCAAGCTCACCAGGCTTATACATGAAAATTGAGACGTCTCTGAATGGATGCCTACGAATTGTTTCCGCCAATATAGACACAAGCTTATTATGGCCGTTCTTGAAGCGATCTTTTACCTCACTCCCTGATTTTGCTGACATCCCTATGTACTCAATCTTTGCTGGAACACAGATGTTTCGTGTGCAGTAGCTCGTAATAAACTTTAGGTCACAAGCGATTTTTTGCTCACCGCAACCCGGCGGATAGAGCGCGAATGAATCTATTTCCTGTCCATAGGAACAAGCAATTACGTTTTCAATTGGCTCCAATGGGCTGCGGAACCACAGATTCTGCCATTGGCCTCGGCCCTCCCAACGTTCAAAGTAGACTTTGGCCGCAAACCGATTACCTCGAAGCAATTTAACACTTGACGGATCAATGCGAAATTTCGTGTGTGTGACTATTAGATAAAGGTGGAACCTTGAAAAATCACCAAAGAATAAGACTCTCTCATCCTCATCCTTAACCTGATGCTCCGTTCTAGCATTCTCGGATCTTGGCGCTAACATGAGAAGTCGGATCCGTGACGGAGAGATGATCGTCGCCGGACCAGCTTTCAAATGCAGCTCACGCTGTCTCCAAATGCGAAGAATTGAATCTGACATCTTCAGAATCCAACCATCCTAGCACAAAGCCAAGTGGCGGGAGCGATCGCGATCGTCCCGCATGAGCGTGATATTAGGCATTTTTCCAGCACATATTACCAGCCACATCCCTTGGATAATTATTTTCTATTTTCTCATGTAACACTTCGTTCTCTCTATTCGAATTCGTAAGCAGAAACAATTGGATACGTGGTTTTGGCGTGTATCTGAATCGTTTTAATGCTTTGAGATAATTCAGTCATTGTTTCATGCTCCTGACGCATACTAATAATTATATATTTTAATCGGTAGGAGTGGGTCGATAATACCAATTCGCTACCCCAAAAGCTGACATTCACTGCCTAGGGAAGCGCTGAACAAATCGTATTTTCGCTCTATTTGCCAGACAAGCTGTTTTTTTCAAAAATCGCCGCTTTGCAAGACCTAATAAATGGCATTTTTAACCGTTTTTCCCGATTTTTCGTCTTAATCTGCCGTTTTCGGGAAACGGCAGACGCACGCTGCCCTCAGGCAGCCATCAGCTGCCGCCTGAGCAGGTAAAGATTTGCCAGCCCCACCAGCAAGTTGACCTGCGATGCATTTTTCTCCAGGCCCCGATAACGGGTCTTTTGAAAGCCAAACTGTTGTTTGATGACCCGAAACACATGCTCTACGCGGGCTCTAACCGAGGATTGTTTACGGTTGCGCTTTTTCTGGCTGGATGACAGGTTCTTGCCGGGTTTGCGTTTGTCATTGACGCACCAGCGTATGCCCAGGTGCCGGGCTCCACGCCTGTATTCATCACTGGTATAACCGGCATCGGCAAAAATGACTCGGTCCGTCTCCCTCAACAGCGTGGGCAATTCATTGATGTCGGCGACATTGGCGGCCGTTGTGGTCACCGTATGCACAGCGCCCGAATTCACATCGGCACCGATATAGATTTTCATGCCAAAGTACCATTGCTGGCCTTTCCGGGTTTGATGCATATCCGGATCACGCGCTTTATCCTTGTTTTTGGTGGAACTGGGCGCATGAATGATTGTGGCATCGACCATCGTGCCTTGAGAAACCAACAGTCCTTGTTCTTTCAGATAAGCATTAATGGTCTCTAACAATTTCCCCGTCAATTGATTCTTCTCCAACAAATGACGGAAATTGAGGATCGTAGTTTCATCCGGTAACGCTGCTGTGACGCTGCCAAAACCGGCAAAACGGCGAACACTTTCTATTTCATAGAGAGCATCTTCCATCTGGCGATCGGAAAAACTGAACCAATTCTGCATGCAGTGAATGCGCAGCATACTGGCCAGCGGCATCGGTTGGCGACCCCGGCGCCCTGAGGTTGGGTAGGCGGGTTCAAGTAAGGCAATTAACTTTGACCAGGGAACGGTTTGCTCCATTTCGTTCAGAAACACTTCTCTTCGGGTCAGGCGTTTTT
>DAINRH010000345.1:0-3206 GCA_036741905.1 Methylobacter sp.
GCTTAGGCCAACATAAGTTGGTATCTTTATTACGAAATGACAGAATTGCGCCCAAAACCCGCAAATGCGTCTTTGACAAACGTTCGTCCATAAACACATCAATCGGGACGATAGAGAAAATATCCATAAATTACGCCATCCCAACCATTTTTTTGGCTTCTTCCAGGCTTTCAGGCAACAAGCTATACAAACCTGGCCGGCAAATATTGCCATCGCGATCTAACACTTCGATTAATTCGCAGCTCCAATGCCAGCCGTTGCGCCTAAGTGCCGCCATCAATTCAGGTGGGTTTAAAACACCGGCAATCCGGCCTAAATCGCGAGATGAAACCTTGCCGTATTTTACTAACGCTTGAATTGCACGGCGTTGGCGCGAGGTTCTGATAACTGGATCGGCCATTATGCGCCACCATTTTGCCGATCAACGCAGGCGAAAAACTCAGCTTCATCAATTAAAACCCGCCGGCCAACGCGTTTAAATGCACTCGAAAAGCCGTTGGTTTTTTCGTTGAAAATTAAGTGACGCAATCCGCCTTGCGGCGGCCAGGAATGATGATTGTTCCATTCGGGAACAGGAATAAGACGGTTTGAATTTGAAACTTGTTGTGCGGTTGTTGTCATGATTTACCCCTTTAATTCAATGTCAGTGAATCGCCGTAAACTGTTGCGGTTTGCGGCTTGGGGTAAATTAAACCATCTGAATTTTCCCTAACTTCCCCGACAGGGAAGCCGGGAAATTAGCGGGAAATTATTTTTCTTTGCGTATTGCTGACATGTCGTTTTGAAAGGTTTTATGCACGATATTTTCAATACTTCCATCCTCGTATCGAAAATAAAACTCTTCGCGCCCAATCACTTCGCGAACAGGTCCGCTATCATCATCTTTTTGCTTACTGAGTTTCTTTATCTCAGACCATATTTTTGTGTTTTGTTTTGGCTTTCCGAGCCTCTCCCATATTGCGCAAAAGTAGCCCCGGCGTTCTTCTTGTCGACCGGGTTCTTTATTGACATCTTGATTTGGTATGGTTGTTTGACCACTAACGCCACTATTACCCGCGGGTTCTAGCTGAACGGGAATAACGCCCTGCACTTCCGTCTGTGGCTCCCACTCCATACCTTTTTCAAGTTCAGCGTGAAGCTGGCTCTTTTCTTCCTCCATTTCAGCTCGATGCTGCTTTTCTCGCTCAGCCTCAAGCTGTTCCTGTAGCTCTATTTTTTTCTTGGCTTTTTTTTCCGCCTCAATATCACCCAAAATATTTCTAAGGCCCTGATAATTCATCACACACCCCCGAAAATCTTTGCATTCATCGAAGCCACCACGTTTGAAACATGACCGTCGGACAAGTGCGCGTATCGCTTAACCATTGAGAGGGTTTTGTGTCCAAGTACCTCGGCAATTTCGGCCAGGGAAGCGCCATTCATTGCAAGATATGATGCCGTACAATGCCGGAGGTCGTGCCAATGAAAATCTGTTATCTCGGCCGCTTTAAGTGCAGTTTCAAACGGCTTGCGTAAATCGATTGGTTTATCTTTGTGAACAGTGCCAGGAAACAATAAATTGGTATCAAGCCGCCGGATCTTGGCATGTTCTTGTAGCAGTTCCAGGCCATGCCCGGACAAGGGCACACGTCGGCGTTCTCCGTTCTTGGTTTCGTGCAGAATTAAAAAGCCATCCTTTAAATTAACGTCCTGCCATTTCAAGCCCATCAATTCCCCCTGCCGCATACCCGTGGACAATGCCAGAATGACGCAAGGATAAAGCCAAGGGTTTGATGATTCTTTACACGCGGTTAATAGTTTGCCGCGTTCATCGTCATCAAGATAGCGAACCCGCCCCCTCGATTCCGTGGGCTTTTTGACTTTTCTCGCCGGAGAGTCATCCAACCACTGCCACTCGTTGACAGCAACAGAAAAAGCATGGCTCAAAGCAGCCATATATCTAACGACGGTAGCCGGGCTTCTTTGTGTATGCCGGTAAGTTTCACCGCTTGCCAATTCGTCGCGATACTTAACAATCAGTGCAGGGGTTACATCGGCAAGCAGATAAACCCCCATCTTTTCCTTCCACCATTCAAGCTGCATTTTTTGCCGTACCGCCTGCTTTGGCTTGTTGGGCAAAACGTCTTTAATATATCTATCTACCAAATCAGAAAAAGTGTGTTTTTTTGCCTCAACGGTTTTAAAGTGTCGTCCTTCCCTGATGGCGCTTTCCGTATCTTGAATCCACTTTTTAGCGTCGGTCTTTCGCTTAAAGGTAGCAGTTTGTGTGAGATAGCCCTTCAGCCTAACTTTTACCCTGTAGGATATTTCACCAGTGTCCGTAATGCGTTTTTCAATACTTGCCATACATCCCCTTTGGGTTTTTGTGCATATAAGCCGATAACATACTACGACAAAGCACAAAAAAACGGCAACATGAGATACAATATCCCTTGTTGAAAAGTTTATATTCATTGAAATTAAAAGATATTTTTAATTACCACGTTCTCATGGGACACTTTTGGGGCAATTAAAAATAAAAAACGGCCTATTTGGCTATTTTTAGGCCGTCTATGGGGTAATGGTTTTGGGGAAATTTAGCGGTTTTAGCTAGTGCTTAGAGGGAGAGATTTTCGAATCCGACTGGTCATGCCTTTAAGTCTTTTCCATACACATCCCCGACTATTCGGATAAACCATATCGGACGATAAAGAATGATGAAGACAGCAATAATTGGTGTAGTTGGGATTGGCGCAATATCAATAATGAACAACCCTAGCAAATTCAGAAAACACTTAATCCTTGCTTGTCTAATATGCTTTTCAGAGTCAGCTCCAAGTTTTTCTTGAAAATGAGGATTGTTGCCATATAAATCATCGACCAAGTTGAGGAACCATTGCGGACGCGCAAAGACAATGAACATTCCAATTAGACAACCCGGTGAAACAGGCCCAAAACCAATAATTGCAAATATTGAGAAGACTATAAGGCATTTAAGTTGAGCTTGATTCATTGCAGCTTAGCCAATCAACAAGAAGCGACTGTGGACTTGTTTCATCCGTATGGAACAAGCTTTTTTTATTGTGGTTTGTTGTGATTATTTGCTTTTAAGTGTCCCGCCAGTGTCCCACAAAAACGACAGGCATAAAAAAAGAACTTGGCTTTTGGCCTAAGCTCTTGATTTTTCTGGTGCCTCGGGCCGGAGTCGAACCGGCACGTCCTTACGA
>DAINRH010000346.1:0-3188 GCA_036741905.1 Methylobacter sp.
GCCGTGTACGGCTTCAAACAATGCCGCGTCATTACCGATATTGGCGCCGGGAATCAAGCCCAGTCCGCCGACCAGTCCGGCGGTCAAATCGGACAGGATGTCGCCGAACATGTTAGTGCAGACAATGACGTCGAATTGCGATGGGTCCATGACCATATGCATGCAGGCGGCGTCGATGATTTTTTCGTCAAACTGAATGTCGGGATAACGCGCGGCTGTTTCCCTGGCGACATCCAGGAATAATCCTTGGGTGAATTTTAAAATATTGGCTTTATGACAGACGGTGACTTTTTTACGGTTGTTGTCTTGCGCATATTTAAACGCATAGTCGATCACGCGTTGCGAACCGGTTCGGGTAACCACGGCCAGACTTTCCGCGATGTCTTTTTTAGGGGTTAGATAATGCTCAAGCCCCGCATAGAGACCTTCGGTGTTTTCCCTGACGATAACAATATCGACATTGTCGTAGCGGGTATTGACGCCGGCCCAGCTGGTGGCGGGACGAACGTTGGCATACAGCTCATACTTCTGGCGCAAGGCTACGTTAATGCTTCTGAAGCCGTTGCCGCCGACAACGGTGGTTAACGGACCTTTAAATGCCAGGCGGGTTTTGTCTATCGAGGCCATGGTTTCATCCGGCAGCGGCGTGCCGAATTGTTCATAAGCGGCCAAACCGGCAAACGCTTCTTCCCATTGAATTTTTACGCCGGACGCGTCAATAACTTTAACAGCTTCATCCATTATCGATGGGCCAATGCCATCACCTTTTATTAACGTAACTGCATGCATTCATTTCTCCAAGTTTAAAAAATAGATCAGCGTGTGAATTATAGTGCTTTAGGCCTGTATTTATCCAGTTGCAGTGGTTAAATGGTGCAAATCGCCCGCCTTTTGTTATGATGCCCCAAGTCCCATGGAGGCGTTGCGGTCCGACGTCGCTATCTTGCGCAACATTGCTCAATATTATTTGAAGGAGTTGTTATGGCTAGTCTCACACTTAACCCACCGGCAAACGGCAGTGCTATCACCCTGCAAAACGGCAAGCTGATCGTGCCGGATAATCCGATTATTCCATTCATTGAGGGTGACGGTACCGGGCCGGATATTTGGCGCGCCGCCGTTCGTGTTTTGGATGCGGCTGTTGCAAGCGCTTATTCCGGGCAAAAAAAAATTCACTGGATGGAAGTGTATGCCGGTGAAAAAGCGCATCGATTGTTTGATACCTGGCTTCCCGATGAAACCGTCGAGGCCTGCAAGCATTATTTGGTATCCATTAAAGGCCCGTTGACCACACCGGTAGGCGGCGGCATCAGTTCTTTGAACGTGGCTTTGCGGCAATTACTGGATATGTATGTGTGCTTGCGACCGGTCAGATGGTTTCAGGGCGTGCCTTCGCCGGTAAAAAATCCCGGAGCCGTCGATATGGTGATTTTTCGGGAAAACACCGAGGATATTTACGCCGGTATCGAGTTTGAACAAGGTAGCGAGGACGTAAAGATTTTTTTAAATTTATTAAAAGAGAATTTCCCGAAACAATACGCAAAAATCCGTTTTCCGGAAACGTCGGGCATCGGTATAAAACCGGTGTCGCAGGAAGGCACGGAACGACTGATCCGTTCGGCTATCGAGTATGCCATTGTCAATAAACGCAAGTCGCTGACCATTGTGCATAAAGGCAACATTATGAAATATACCGAAGGGGCGTTTCGTAAATGGGCCTATAACCTGGCCGAGCGCGAATATCCGGAGCATATCTACACCTGGGGGCACTGGGAAAAAACCCGCGCCGAGTTCGGCGTAGAGGCGGCAAACAAGGTTCAGGCCGAAGCGTTGGCAAAGGGGCGTATTTTTATTAAAGACTCTATCGCCGACATTACCTTGCAGCAGGTTTTGACCCGGCCGGAAGACTTCGATGTGATCGCGACATTGAATTTGAACGGCGACTATTTATCCGATGCCTTGGCCGCCCAAGTCGGCGGCATCGGCATTGCTCCCGGCGGCAACATCAATTATCAAACCGGCACCGCTGTTTTTGAGGCCACCCACGGCACTGCGCCAAAATACGCCGATCTGGATAAAGTCAATCCCGGATCATTGATTCTGTCCGGCGAAATGATGCTGCGCTATATGGGCTGGACGGAAGCCGCCGATGCGGTCATTAATGCGATGGATGCCGCTATTGCCGGTAAGCAGGTGACTTATGATTTTGCCCGGCAAATGGAAGGGGCGACAGAAGTCAAATGTAGCGAGTTTGCCGATGTATTGATTGAGAAGTTGATGTGCGGCAATGAGTATAAAGACCGCCGGTCGAACGCCACATGACCGGAGTCGCGGTTTTTAGGTAATGATACGAATAGATGAGTCTCGGCTTTGTTCTTATGATTGAAAACAGATTGATAGCGATCAATCTGTTTTCAACGGCGAGTCCTTTCAAAGCGCTTCATAACACTTTTATGAGGCTGCTTCAGTTGCTTCGATAGCGAAAGGGCATTGAGGAAAATAAGCCCATCCGGAGTAGACCTTATGGCGGAAAAAACGGCCCGAACACAAGTTCGTTATGAAAGAAACGACATCAATGCCGTTTTTAAAAAGACCCCATTTTTTTTCAATCGGCTACAGCCGGTAAAAATACTTAATATCAGTAAACAAGGCATCGCCATCTGTAGTCATCAGGCGTTAAAGACAAACCATCGCCTTGAAATCACGCTTTGTTTTATGCAGGGACAACACTTTTTGCTTAATGGACAAGTTGTGCATGCGTTCAATAAACAAAGCAATGCCCAGTATGACGAGTTTGTCGAATTGCTTGTTGGCGATTCGGCATCGACTATCCCCTTGCCTTTTAAATACGGCATTCATTTTGAGCAACATTACCTTCAGTTCAGGGATTACCTGATCGAATCCGGCTGTAAAAACGGCTTTGAAGTCCAGCGACGAGGCTTTTATCAGCGGCAAACCGGTCTGAAATAATCCCCTGTTCGGATTACTTTCTGATGTTACGCATGCTCATAATAAAAAGCGTAGTCCACGAAAAACACGAAAATAGTTAAAACACATCAAAACGTTGCCAGGTAGACCTTCCAGGTTTTAAAAACCTGGAAGGTCTAACCTATCGGCCTGCTTCTTGCCTGACGCCAGGGACTATCGGAATGACGACACATCCCGTAGATACTTGTGTAACACGAAGT
>DAINRH010000347.1:0-3178 GCA_036741905.1 Methylobacter sp.
ATCGGCGATCAGGTCGCGGCTGGGCAGCGAATACAACATCCCGTCGTGGCCCATGGCGATGCCGTCGTCCACGGCGATGGTGTTGAATTCCTTGGCTACGCCGCCCGCCTGTTCGATTTCGCGGGCCACCAGTTGCCCCATGTCCTTGAGGTGGACATGGCCGGGTACGAACTGGGTAAACGAGTTGGCAATGGCGATGATCGGCTTGGTGAAATCATCCTCTTTCATCCCTGTGGCTCGCCACAGCGCCCTTGCGCCTGCCATATTGCGGCCGTGGGTGGTAGTGCGGGAACGGTATTGCGGCATGAAGGACCTCGGTAGCATCTTAAAGGAATTGAAGGGGGTAAAGCCTTGCAATTCTACTTCAGTCGCGCACGTAGCGCCACATGGGCCGTGCGATTGAGGGGGGACATATCGGCTGCGCCGCCTCGGCAATAGCTCCTGCATCCTTGCCGTCGTCGGCAACTGCTCCGATAGGGGGCGCTTCAACAAAAGCTGTTGGAATTTCAGCATGACTGGGCCGTGTTACGGAACAGATCACTCGCTTCTTACTACCAAAGGCAACATTATCGCCCGAACCGGCCTTATGATGAAAAAATTTGGGCAGCGCCGCATACCATCAATCCCGACCGTCTGGGCAAGTCGCTTAAGCCCTCGCACTTCGAGGGTTTTACCGGCAAACACGTATTCTCGGACGGCAAGCGCGCTATCGAACTTCACGCTATCGTCGGTAACAGCCATAACGATGCCTTCTTGCTGGTCTATCTGCCGAAAGAGAAAATTCTGGTCGAAGCCGACCGCAGCTAATGTGCCGACGCCGGTCAAGTCTATTCGCTATTCAGAGAATCTTTACCAAAATATCCAAAAGCTGAAACTGGATGTCGGTCAGATTGCTGCCTCGCCGGCAGCCAAAAATAGAACGCTGATGACTATGATTAACACAGATTTTTAATACTCCGCGTCTATCATAATGATCAGCGTTCCATTGTATTTTCATGCATATATTGATCCCGGCAGATCAGCTGTTGCGCAACCGTTGCCGATTTTTACGCAATTAAGCGTGACACGGGAATAAAAAACAGACAAAAAACAATAATATAAAATTTGGTATAAACATTGCTCAATTTGAAGTGCCTATTTAAATTACAAATTTCAATTATAATTACCAATCATAATTAATGCGTCTGTTTGAACCCATTTACCTGCATGCCCGACCTTAAAACCAAGCCGGAAAAAACCCGCATCCGACTGTTAATCGCAGCCAGCCGAATCTTTGCCGAGAAAGGCTTTCAGGAGGCGACGATAGCCGAAATCTGCGGCCAGGCAAACGCCAATATCGCCTCGGTCAATTATCATTTCCGCGACAAGGAAACCCTCTACCTGGAATCCTGGCGTTTTGCGTTTAACCGGGAACTTGAGTTGTATCCGCCCGACGGCGGTTTGATGAACGACGCACCGGCGGAATGCCGGTTAGCCGAGCGGATTAAATCCCTGATCCGGCGTATCGGCGACGAAAATTCCTATTCGTTTGCGATTATTCATAAGGAAATGGCCCAGCCCACCCGGTTGCTGGCCGATATTCTGGAAAAAGAGATTAATCCGCAGCGCTTGCAAATGTTGTTGTTGCTGAAAGAATGCCTGGGACAGGCGGCTACCGAGCAACAAATCCAATACTGCCATGCCAGCATCATGGGCCAATGTTTTCAGCTGCTGCGTTTAAAGCACATGCAAAACGCCCGATCATTTCACAACTATCCCGGCGACTTAAGCGACACCAACGCCTTTGCCGAACATGTCGTGCAATTCTCGCTGGCCGGTATTCAGGCTATCCGCTCTCAAACCCTTAATTAAAAAACGTTCGCATGAGTCAAGACAATCGCCACGAACTACTCCCGCCGGTCAAGCGGCGCCGGTTTTTGTTGCCCGCTGCGCTGATCGTGCCGGCACTTATCGCCGCCGGCTTTTATTTTCAGCATGCATCGTCTCCCACTGCAAAATCCGCTGCCAAGGGCGGCAAGCGCGGCCATAACGATGACGCGCCGGCGGTGGTGGCGGTAGAAACCGCAGGCAAAGCCGATTTTCCGGTGTACCTGAACGGCTTGGGCACGGTAACCGCATTGCGCACCGTGACCGTGAAGCCCCGCGTCGACGGCGAGCTGGTCAAGGTATCGTTCAACGAAGGCCAGATGCTCAAGGAAGGCGATTTGCTGGCCGAAATCGATCCGCGTCCGTTCCAGATCCAGTTGCAGCAGGCCGAAGGCCAGTTACTGCGCGACGAGGCGCTGCTGAAAAATGCCCAAATAGACCGTGACCGCTATCAGACTCTGTTGGAGCAGGATTCGATTTCCGCCCAACAAACCGTGACTCAGGAAGCCCAGGTCAAGCAGTACCGCGGCATTGTCGAAATGGATAAAGCCCAGGTCAATAACGCCAAACTCCAGCTCAGCTATGCGCGGCTGACCGCGCCGATTTCCGGCCGGGCCGGGTTGCGCCAGATCGACCAGGGCAATATCGTTCATGCCAATGATGCTAACGGCTTGGTGGTGATTACCCAGCTCCAGCCGATCAGCGTGGTATTCACCCTGCCCGAAGATAAGGTGCAAGCGGTGGTGCAACGCTGGCGGACCAATGAACCGGTCCGCATCGAGGCTTACGACCGGGCCGGTAAAATCAAGTTGGCCGACGGCAAGTTACTGGCGCTCGATAACCAGATCGATGCCGGCACCGGCACGCTGAAACTGAAGGCGCAATTCGATAATAACGAGCGCATGCTGTTTGCCAATCAGTTCGTCAACATCAAAATGCACTTGAATACCTTGCCCGGCGTGACCCTGGTTTCCAGTGCCGCGATTCAGCATGATACTCAGGGCCCGTTTGTCTATGCGGTCGGCAAGGAAAAAACCGCACAGGTACGGCGCATCGCCTTGGGGCCGACCGAAGCGGATAAAGTTGCGGTGCTCAGCGGCCTTGCCGCCGGCGAAGCGGTGGTGGTGGAAGGCGTCGACAGATTGCGCGAAGGCAGTCAGGTCGATGTGGCCCAAAAAGACGGGCTGGCGGTGGCGGCCGATCCTAATGTACAGGCCAAGCCCGAAGGCAAATCGCGTAAAAAAGATAAGCGTCCTTGATTATGGATACCGGCCCTCGTTCCCACGGGCTCCGTGGGAATGCAGTCAAGGCG
>DAINRH010000348.1:0-3171 GCA_036741905.1 Methylobacter sp.
AACGCTGTACCGCTAACGGACGACACTCATGCGCAAAAAAGCCATTAAACCCTCCGCTTATCTGACCGAAGTCAAAACGCTGTCGGACCGGATCGTCAAAGCTCAACAGCCAATCCGTATCCTCGACGCAATCAAATGGGATGATAATATCAAGCAGACTTTCTTTGACGGCAACTGCAAAAAATCGCCGATAGTCACGCCGGATTATTATCAAAAACGCCCGCTGGGTTTTGATCCGACCGAAAAGAAACACGAGTTTTACCAAATTGAGCGCGATTTAAAGCGCAAACTCGGCCAGCTAAACCCGCTCAGCGTGATCATGCGCCGAATTTGCAAGGAATACCTGGACGTAGTGCGTATGCTGGAAGCCAGAGGAAAACCGACCTTTTCCAATATTTCCCAGGAATTATACGGCTCATCCCAAGACGTTTTTCATGTCGGCGATCCGACTATTGCCGATCTGGGCAGCATGATGGAAGAAACCCTGTCGCAACTGCTGAAGCTGGATTTCTTGAACGAGGAACCCAAAACCATTAACGCGACCGATGCTGTCGCTATCCTTAACGAAAAAATAGAGGCCGTATTCCCCGGCGACGGCCTGCGTGCGATGCTCAGCGACGGTATCGTCGCCGATGCCGCAGCCGGCACCGATTACATTAAATTGCGCGCCGATGCGTTGTTCAACATGCGCGATCTGCGCGTGCTTGAAGTTCACGAAATATGGGTACATTTGGGCACTACGCTGAACGGCCTGGCCCAGCCTTATTGCACCTTTCTCGGCAAAGGGCCGCCGTCCGCGACCATTACCCAGGAAGGACTGGCCGTATTGATGGAAATATTAACCTTCAGCTCCACGCCGAACCGGCTGATGCGCCTGATCAACCGGGTACGCGCCATCACGCTGGCCGAAGAAGGCGCGGACTTTATGGATATATTCGATTTCTTTAGAGACAAAGGCTTGGACCAGGAAGAAAGTTATATGCTCAGCAGCCGGGTATTCAGAGGCAGCAGCTCGGACGGCATGCCGTTTACCAAGGATCTGACCTACATCAAAGGCTTTGTACTGACTTATAACTTCATGCGTCTGGCTGTCAGCAAAGGCAAGCCGGATCGTATCCCCTTGCTGTTTTGCGGCAAAACCATGATCGAAGATATGAAAGTGTTAGTCGACCTGGTTGAAGAAGGCACGGTGATTGCGCCGCGCTTTCTGCCGCCGCAGTTTAAGGACCTGATGGGACTTTCATCCTGGATGAGTTTCAGCCGTTTCATGTCGTCAATGAACTTCCGGCAGCTGGAACAGGACTATTCCAATGTTTTATGATGAAACCTCATTTATGCATATAATTTAACGGCATAGTAAAAATATCGCCTGATATTGATCACGACAAAAATAATAATTAAAAGGTAATCCGATGAAAACACTAAGACTGCTAGCCCTCTTTTTTATAGCCTCCTGCTTTAATGTCGATGCGGTTAATGCCGCAGAACATCACAGCGGACACGGTGCAAGCAGCGGTGGCGGCGGTGGCGGTGAAAATGGCTGTTTAAAACCGCAGCTGACCAAGTTTTTGCCTGCCAACTTAGCTACCGTAGCGCCGGGATCGGGATTCTCTTTTTACGCGTTCAATGTGGAGAAACCTGAGCAAATTAAAGTCACCGTAAAAACAATCCCCGTTGAAGTGACTACCGAAGATAAAGATTCTTTTTATGTGGTAAAAGGTAAGTTACCCGCCGAGTTAGTTAACACCACGGCAAGAATCAATATCAAGGTCAATGCCAAAATTCCAAGATGTAACGGCGAAAACGGCTGGCTGGTAAAAATTGCCGAGCAATAAGAAAGCGCATAAATAAATTCAAGCCGTTGTCATGAAGGGCATGAAGACTTAAATCCTTTATGCCCTTCACGGTTTAAAAATAAAACCGGCTCAAGTTACTTCATGCACTGACCTTAACCTTTGGGAGCATTTGATGTCTGAAAATCAGTCTATTAAAAAATGTGTCGCCTACTGTTTGGCTCAAGGTTTTGAGATCAGTGCATTGGCAAGATTGTTATCCGATGCCTCGCTGATAAGGATTATTAAAGGTGCGTTACTGATTGAGGATGAACACGCCTGGTCGATAGTCTTTGCTTATGGCGTCGTGGTGCATTGGAATGTCGGCTCGGAACAGCAGGCCAAGCTGCATCAGTTATTATTGGAGCATGCAGCTTACCCGCTGACCTCCCCTGAGGAAGACAACTTCACGTTTGCGCTCGATTGTCCAGGCACCCGCATTATTGAAGATCATATTGAAATCGAGTCTTCGGACCCTATCCTGATCTTTGCGTTATCGCAAGGCATGGCGCAATCGATTAAGCTGGCCTCTTTTGAAAGCAACGCCCTAACCACCATCAACAATACCAACTATATCCCCAAATCATTGGCTGAAAACGGAACAATCAAATTAAGCCGCAATAAAATCGCAAAAATCCGCGGACAACTGTTTTTAACCAAAAGCGATATAATTTTGAATTACGATTTGCTGGATACGCCTGATTTCTTTTGGGAATATCCTGAATATGAAGCCTTTTACGGCGTCACCGCAAAATACCTGGAAATAGCCCAACGCACCGAGGTATTGTCAAAAAAGCTGGAAACCATCCATGAATTATTTGAAATGCTGGCGGATGAACAAAAACACCGGCATTCAACAATACTGGAATGGATCATTATCTGGCTGATTGCTTTTGAAATAGGCATGACGATATTCGACAAAATCCTCTAAACAATTAAACCCATCATGCTCAGCTACCGACACTCCTTTCATGCAGGCAATTTTGCCGACGTTTTAAAACATATCGTCCTGATCCAGAGCCTTGAATACTTAAGCAAAAAAGACAAGCCTTTCTGCTGCATCGATACCCATGCCGGCCCCGGAAAATACGAACTGGACGGCGAGTACGCCTTAAAAAATCGGGAATTCGACAACGGTATCGCCAAGTTATGGCAACGCAAGGACTTGCCGGACTGCGTTGCCCGCTATGTCAGCCTTATCAAGCGCTTTAACAGCACGGACACATTAACCCGCTATCCCGGCTCGCCGTTAATCGCCAAACAGTTGCTGCGCGACAAAGACCGCCTGTGTTTATTTGAACTGCATAGCACCGAAATAAAGCTGTTAACCGCCGAAGCC
>DAINRH010000349.1:0-3163 GCA_036741905.1 Methylobacter sp.
CGAAACCTTGCAGGAAAGCATTGGCAGTATCGATTTCTGGAATAACAGCGACAAGCAAAAGAAAACACGAAGTGAAATTAAAACTGCTCTGACATTGACTGGTATTCCTGAACTGAAAACAAACCGAGAACGTATTGCAATAGAAATAATGAAGCTTGCTAAAAATCGCCATGATGAGTTGTTAAAAGGTTTTTCAAAATGACGCCAAGACGAGTGCGCGACATTGAGTACGTTTTGCTGCCAGGCAGCGAGCGTAAAACCACTGATATCGTTATCGAACGTGACGGTGTCATTACTGTACGGCCACCTTCGGATTACAGCCCTGAAATGGTGGACGCCGTAGTGGAAAGCAAGCGTTTGTGGATTTACCGCAATTTAGCCGAATGGAAAGACCTAAACGCTAGTGCTGTTGCCCGCGAATGGGTCAACGGTGAAACTTTTTTATATCTAGGCCGTGCATATCGATTAGCGTTGGTTTCAAACCAGGAGTCCCCTTTGCTTTTAAAAGAAGGTCGATTCTGCCTAAGCAGAGAATTAATTGAAAAAGGTGGCGTTAGTGCTGCTGAACAAGCTTTTGAGGCTTACTTTACATATAAAGGCGCAGACCGTTTCAAAGAGAGAGTTGCTTACTACGCCCCCAAAGTTGGCGTTCAAATTTCGGCCATTAAAGTAAAAGACATGGGCTTCAGATGGGCCAGCTGCGGTAAAGGTGGCACCCTAAATTTCCATTGGAAATGCATGATGGCCCCACCAAAAATTATTGATTACATTGTGGTACATGAACTGTGTCATTTGCATCAAGCGAATCACACCGATGCTTTCTGGAACGAGGTAGATAAGGTCATGCCTGATTATCGTGAGCGCAAAGAATGGCTGCGTAAACATGGTGCAAGCTTGGTGATATAACTCCCTGCTAGCAAACATTTAATGCATCATTAAGTCTTATCAAGACTGGCTTTCGCTGACAACAGCTTATGCAGCTTTGAATTATCAACTAGGCAGCTATAACTAGAAACGCGATTAACGCAGCAATGATTTTTTTGTAAGAAAAATCGAAGAACTCATTTTTAATAGCGATACGTCCATACCGAGCCTCCTCACAAAACTGTGCCATCAATTCCTCCTGTGAAATATTTGGGTGAGATTCTTCAAAAGATTGCCACGCTAACGCCCGTCCGTCTGCAATTCCGTGCAACATTGCAGATATACTGCGACAGTCTTTAAGTGCGTGATCGATCATGATTAGATTTTTTGACATCTTTTTTCCATAAAAAAGTAAACAACAAAATTACTTTCTCATGAAAAATTATTCTGTCAAATTTAGTCTTTATTTAACGAATCATCCATTAAAGGCCGGTTTGGCAATGCACTTAATTTAGGTGCGGGCTTTTCTGCAATCGCTTCAAGTTGTGCAGAAAGTTTATCTAATTCCGCAATATTCCCTTCAAATAAAGCAATTACCAGATTACGTTCGATTGCATCACGTCCGCCCTCAATCACTTTAAATTTTTTTGATGTCATTGCGGTGAAGTCTAGCTGCTACTGATGAATTATTTGTCATGTATTGAAACAGACACGGTCCTGCCTGTTCGGAGAACAAAGTTAGATAGAGAGTCGACCGTGAATTGATCAATTCTCTGGTAAATAATATCAGCAGCTCTTTTGGGGTTGACCATCAGCAGTTCCTCAATCTGTCTTGCATCGAGATTGTTGCTTTTTATCCAGTGATGTAACTCTTGCATCAGTTGTTTTTTCATCTCAAGCTTTACAAGGGCTTCCTCATCCAACTCATTGAACTCTTCATAGTTGTTGAAGCGATTATTGATCCAGATAAAACAAGGAGTGAGTATTGAAAATAAAACAAGAATTAGCACCCCTGCAATTAAAGGTTTTTCCATGATGGTTCCATTTATTGAAATCTATAAACTAGCATGAAATTCATTTACTGCAAGTTTAGCTATATTTTAAATTTGACTTAGCTGCAAGGTGCTTGCTATCGATAGAGCAGCGTAACTAAAAACACACAATAGAGGTTTTTTGTTGCTAATAAATTCCAATATACAGCTGCCTCGTAGCCAGGTCGGTACAATTTGGCTTTAATTCAGCATGTTAACCGGTAGCTTGGCAGGTGTGATATCAATTTCCCGTCCGATCAGACGGTGCTCTAGCGTCCAGTTCCTGAGCGTTTCCGGCAGCACCCTATTTTTACGCATTTCAAAGGAAATATGATCCCCGGGCGCCATAAGTTCCACTAAATTTGATAATGAACTCGATGGACGTCCAATCTCCGGCGAGTACACTTTTCTAACACTAGGAAAGTTGAATATTTCATAGTTTCCAATGAGTAAAATGCTAAATTCGTGGTCGCCATGGCCTACCAAGGCCGGAGCATAGCGTTCCACAATTCCTTCAATTTTTTTCCTTTCATCAAAGATATCCTTACTGCTGTTGGTATTCGATTTTTGACTCATTATGTTTCCTTTTATATTGCTTGTTTTTATAAACCAGTTTTAATGGCTGATCATATGTTTTACGTCTCGCTTGAAATTCGAAAATGCATATCGATCGCTTGGAGATTTGGATACCGTAATAGCAATCTTCCCATTTGGCGGCAGTAGCCTTCCATGCTTGCCGCCGCATTTGAAAGTCCATCCTTGCTTCAATAGTTTTTTGATATGCTGATTGATATCTTTAGATGAGCAATATTTCATATTATTGATCCGAAATAATATGGATTGTAATTGCTAAGTCGAAAGTCTTCATAGCCACTCACCGCGCTTGTTAATAAACCCCCACTTATCATTCTTTTTAGCCGGTGCTTTTCCGCCTTGAAACTCCTTGGCATCTTCAAACTTTGGCTGGATTATGAATTTCTGACGCTCATTGATATATCCCCACTTCCCGTTATTTGATTGCACGGGTGCTAAACCTTCACTGAAGGATCTGACATTTCTGTATTTTGGGCCATTTGCTTCACAAGCATTAAGAACAAGCAAAGATGAAGCAAGCGTGATGCTGATGAGTAATTTAAACATTGATAATTCTTCCGTATTGATTGGCATATATATTTAAAAAGCCTTGCATGGTTTTTATAGATTGGACTGCCGCATATTGCTCAATATAGAAACTACATCCATGCGACAGCCCAGGCCTTAGTTCAATT
>DAINRH010000350.1:0-3161 GCA_036741905.1 Methylobacter sp.
CTCGGGTTGTCGTATCGCCAATGAGCCGCTCACTGTCAATCGCGACAATGCTGCTCAGATTTTTCCACTCCGGGTGACTCGCCCTAAGCCAGTCAATATCTGTACTTACCCGACACTGCCGGACTTCGATGCGTCCGTGACCTTTATCAATGCTTTTAGCATGAGCCATCCGAGCGAGCGACGCAGGGGCGGTCTGTTCAAAATGCAGGCGGACATCCTCATGCAGACCGCTTTGGTTGCCTTTAAGCGCCAATAGGTAATCGCCACCTTTATCGATGATTTTCTCGGCGATGGTTTTTTGGCAACCCATGGCATCAATGGTCACGATAGCGCCGCGCACATCCAACCACTTCAATAGTTCAGGAATCGCAGTAATCTCATTGGATTTTTCACTGGTTTTAACCTGCCCTAAGACGATCCCCGCTTCGCTGGCAAAAGCTGACACCCAGTGTATCGGCGATTGTCCTCCATCATGGCTGCCACGTAGCGTTTTACCATCAATAGACACCACTTTACCTGCCACTTCAGGACTCAACCAGGCCCGAACCCATTCTACAAACAATGTGCTATCAATGGCCCGAAAAAACCGCCGAATGGTGTCATCGCTCGGCATACCGTTCTCATACGGCAGATACTGACGTAAAAAATCCAACTTTGACTTGCCAAACATCTCGATGTCATCCCAACTTTCTGCTCCACAAATAACTGAGCACAACATCAATAGTAGTATTTCTGGCATGGGGTGCAGTTTTTTCCGCTCAATGCGAGGATCGTCGAGCTGTCCAAAAATATCTAAAAAATCCATTTCTTACGGTTCCTTGAATGTGGCTTAGCTTGTCATTATCCTAAATTGGGTTTGCTGGGGAGCTATTTTTTAATGAGGTAGCCCTAGTAGTTACAACCACTTGGCTCAGCTAGTGGTTGGGTTATGCATCATCATTACGGACAAGCGTAACTTTACTTTGAAAATGCCGTTTAATAATTTTTATAAAACGCCTCAGCCTCAAATTTAACAAACTCTTCCGTTTTCACCGGCGAACGACTCACTACCTGGAAGGGTTCTAACCGCGAAATCTCGGTCTGTAAATCTTTTGCAGTCTTATTGCTACAGCCTAAAATATCCTGAACAGAGCTTGCGGAAACACCATCACATTGAAAAATATAAGCAAACTCCAGCAATTCCTGAAAATTAAAGAACTTCTGCTGATAATCATTCGGCGATTGTGACGCAAAGAAAACAACAATGCCTTTAGAGCGTCCCTCACGAATAATACGTTGTAAAAACATATTCTTCTGGCTTAAGTAATTGTGCGCTTCGTCAATGACTAAAATCGTGCGTATGGTCCGCTTGCCGTCTTCGACCGGACTATCCGGCAACAAAGACATTTCCTTATAAAGCCGCTCGATTACCAAATAAGCGACCAGTTCTTTCAGAACCGGCATGGCGTGAACGTCAATTAGCATGGTTCGATTAGAAATCTTATCGATAGGCGCGACTTCATCACCATGCTTCCAGAACAATTCAAAAACGGATAAATCGCGAAGAACTTCAATCAGGCTATCGTCCTTTTTGTCTTCCTCTTCATACATCAGATTAGCAATTTCCAGAATATCCTGAAAATCGGGATAGGGCGCATCGGAACCAGCACGCTTTGCATAACCTGCCCGGATAGCTTCGGTTAATGCGCCTTTCTGTACTACACCCAACTTGGAATTGATAGAAGCAAAACTTTCCGCCTTTTCCCGTGCTGAAATATTGATCGTCTGTTCATCATAAGCGGGCAATACAAACGGATTGATCGGTAGACGTTGGTTGCCTTGCAATAGTCTAAAAGGCTGGACCTTGGCAATATCAAGAAAACGTTGATTCTCTACCACATCCCCTTTGTAATCAAAATAAATGAAATTGGTCTGGTAATTCGACTGAATGCGAATATCCGCCAGAATTTTCAGCAAAAACTGGGTTTTTCCTACACCCGGTTTACCCATAATCGCCAAATGCGAGTTGGCATGTCTATCGGTATTATTCAACTCCATAATCAAATCGGCTTTTTGCAATAAAGTTCTGCCGATAAAAATGTCCAATCCACGCCCCCGCAATTCCTTGCGGCCCTGAAACTCCACCAGGTCAACCAGACTCTTTATCAAACCCTCGGCACTACGCCCACTTTCAACATACAGTTGCTCCATAGCCAGACTCCCCTGATCGATATGATTTTTGATCAGCGAGCGATTGGAAAAAAACGCATCTTCGGTAATATCGCCTTGCCCGTGTACATGCGCCAGTAGGCTACGAATAAATAATTCATCAGGACCAAAAAAAGTAGGGCGCTTTAATTCGCCGCCACTGAAATTAGCACTTTCAGGGACATTTTTACCATCCTGAACCAGCGAAACGGCAAAAGCAATACGCGCCAAAACGGCTTTTTCCAAGCGAGTTTCAAAGCGCAAAGAGCTTAAAATCTCATCCGCTTCGCTAGAAGTATATAAACGGTCCGCCATGCTCTATTGCTCCCAAAAATAGCCTTGCTTAACGGTCGTTAATTCCTGCCGGGGTTCAAACTCCAGGCTGGCTGCACCGCTTAAATAGGGTTGTAAATTGCGGTAATAATCCTTGTCTATTTCGGTATCGGTAGAAAGAATAATCACCTGTTGCCCTGCATTGGGGAAGTAATGCTTGATGATGTTGTCTCTATGCGTGCTATCGAGTCTGGATAGCGGCGTATCAATTAAAATAGGTAGCTGCAACTGACTGGTTTGCGCCAAGCCCCATAGCAGCGACAAAGCAAACACTTCTTTTTCACCAGCGGAAAGACTGGATTTTTTAATTTCATGTCCATTACGGTCGATCATCTTGATAGCATAGCTCTTGTCATCAATCAGAATATCCTTGATTAAACCGCTTTTGCTCGACAGCATCCGGTACATTTCAAAAGTCTTTTCCTGCAACAAATGCACCTTGTTTTTGCGCAGTCGCACAGTGTATTGATTCAGCAAATTGGCAATCGTGTCGCACTCTTCAATAAAGTCGGCTTTTTCTTTCGAGACATGATGTTTCTCGTAAAGTTTTTCTACATCAAGTTCAATGTCTCCAATACGTTTTTCCAGCGTCAGAATTTCATCTTCCAGTAAACGTAATTGTTCGGTTTTACGGCCAATCT
>DAINRH010000351.1:0-3145 GCA_036741905.1 Methylobacter sp.
AAGCATCTCGCCCTTTTTTGTGTCAAATGTTTCACCCATGCCATTGCCTAGTTTGCCACGGAGGACTGTAATGACCTCTGTAAATGGGTGTATGTGTGGTGGGATTGGATAATTAGATGGAAACTTCAGCAAAGCGATAAAAACCCCCGCTTTGCTTGGGTCACCAACTAGAATGACGCTTTTGGCACCTTTAGGGAGTATCGGCTCGTCATTCCACTTAACCGTATCCGGGATAAACGATTCCATGGTAACGGCGCTCATGCGATCAATTTTATCCTGAGCTAATGCGGAATCTTCGAAAAAAATAAGCATTAAAGCTATCAAATACATTCTCATCTGGTATCTCCATTTTCTATGTGGTTGCTAAGGGTATGCGGCTTCTGGGATGACATGTCTGCAGCCGCAGAGGTGTTGAATATAGCGATTGTTTTAGAAGGGGGTGGCGGCGTATAGATTTTATCTAAATCCCTATCAATTTTAACGGTAAGACTTTCGACGCCTTTAAGGGTTAATTTTTTATCACCGCCTTTTGTTTCTGAAATGTAATTACCGATTAATTGGCCGTCACTAACCCTGACTAAATGTCCCATAATATAAGCGAATAAAAAGCTTGGTTTATGCAGTCTGCCCACCAATACATACTCAGCTCCGGCTTTTTTCGCTAGTTCTGCGGCCATGTCGCTGTGGTCAAAAAGATACCCAAAACCGCCGTTGGCCTCACGTTGAGTATCCAAATCAACAGCAATGATTTTATAGCCCGCTCTTTTTAATTCACCTTCTAACATAGCTTTTATGCCCGCCGTTCTTTCAATTTCAGCAGGTATTCGAGGTGCCAGAGTTAAATCATTTAATTCAAAATCCAATATGGCGATGCTTGTTTCGGCAAATACGCCAGCACTGAACAGACATAAAAAAAATACGCCAAACAGGTGACGTAATCCTGCATTGTTTCTAGGGTTCATAATTAAATTACGCTGTATATTGTTGAAAAAATGTCATCGGTAACACTACCATTAATCGCTTCATCATATTCGTTTTATAGTCGCTAGTAGGGTAACGAGTAAATGCAAGTCTGTAACCTGATGTTTGCCCGTAAAAGTCGGGCAATTTGCCCGGCCTTCCTGCGACCTCTATTCCAGCCCCGGAATTCAAGCTTAAAATGATCAAAAAATGAATATTTTCCGATGCTGAATCGTCAGCAAAGCATTTAACAGAAGGCTTGCGCTTACCATGAATCTAAAATTTCACCTGCTATCACGGATTGTCCTTATTGCTGGCACTTGCCTAATTACAACGGCAACCTATGTTCTTTATCAGGCTGATCAGCAAGCTATTCTTGATACACAAGTAATGGCTGAATCAATCGATAAGCAATTGGAGCTTCAATTGGTACATATCGATGCAGGTTTTGCTCAACCAGAACGTTTCCCTGATTTTAATTTATGGAAAGAGACCAGTACCGTGTCCGGCATCTGTATAAGTTACTTATCAACGGATAACCGTCTCAGGCGCAACATTTGCCATGGCGCAAAAATAACGTCACGAAACTGGCCTATTTGGTTTGCAAACTTGTACCAATGGGCTTTCCATCCCGGCTTGGAGGTGGTGCGACCAGTAGAATTCAAGGGCCGGATTCATGGTTCTGTTATCGTTGCGCCCAGCGCTGAAATGGAAATAGCAAGCGCTTGGCAAAATATCTGTAACTTAATGGGCTTATCTGCCAGCTCTACTTTGGCCCTTTGCCTGCTGGTTTATTTCGCTGTGAGTCGAGCTTTACATCCGGCACAGGTGATCGTTGCAGGCTTGGAGAAAATGAAAAAGGGTGAATTGTCATTTCGCCTACCCACTTTCGAGCTAGATGAATGGCAGCGAACCGGAAAGGCCATCAATCAACTGGCGGCAAGTCTGGAACAGCTCCTTTCGGAGCGCAAGAAATTAGCATTAAAGTTGATGAATATTCAGGAGGAAGAGCGCCGTTACCTGGCACGAGAGCTGCATGATGAGTTTGGTCAATGCCTAGCTGCGATCAATGCGGTCGCAGCTTCCATTTCACAAACCGCAGCTTATGAATGCCCGGAACTGGTTCCGGAAGGGAAAAACATTAGTCGAATTGTCCATCATATGATGGAATTATTACGTGGATTATTATTGCGCTTACGCCCTTCTGACATTGATGAACTGGGCCTTACAGCCAGTTTAAAAAGCCTGGTGGCTGGCTGGAATGCCAGCAGTGGTGGCAAGACTCATTATAACCTTGCTGTTCATGGCGATCTTGACCGGTTACCCGACCCTATTCCCGTTACTATTTTTCGTATTGTTCAGGAATGTCTGACTAATGTGTCCAAACATTCATTCGCTAACAATGCGAAATTAACTCTCCGGACAGTCTCCGAGAATAGTTCAATAACAACCATTGAACTCATTATCGAAGATGATGGTAAAGCCAAGAACCTGCCGTTTGAAGACAGCCCAGGAATTGGCCTACTCGGTATACGTGAACGTGTAACCGCCCTTGGAGGCCGGTTGACATTAAAAACAGGTAATCCCAGCGGGCTTGCCGTCCATGTATGGCTTCCGGTTCAATCTCTTTCAGGAGTACAGATATGACAGACTCGGAACGTATCAAAATTTTGCTGGTTGATGATCATGCCATTGTGCGTGAGGGTTATCGCTCACTGTTGGAGAAGCAATCAGGAATGGAAGTGGTTGCTGAAGCAGCTGATGGAGCAGAAGCCTATTCACGTTTTAAGGATTGCAATCCTGATATAGCTGTTATGGATATTTCAATGCCCGGCCAAGGGGGGCTGGAGGCGATTACGCGTATTAAACAACGATGCTCGGATGCGAAGATCCTGGTCTTCAGTATGCACCAGAATCCAAGCTTTGCGGTTCAGGCAATCAGGGCAGGTGCGCTGGGTTATGTCACCAAGAGCAGTGCGCCGGATGTTTTAATTCGGGCTATCCATGATGTCTATGCAGGGCGAATTACGTTGAGTGCCGACATTGCACAAGTTTTGGCCCTGGAAAAATTAGGCGGCGATAGCACCACGCTGCAAGAATTAACAGTACGAGAATTCGATATTTTGCGTATGTTAGTCGATGCTCGATCAACAGATGATATTGCTAAAACACTCAACGTTAGCCC
>DAINRH010000352.1:0-3138 GCA_036741905.1 Methylobacter sp.
CACGAAGAGCACGAAGTTTTATATTTTTTCTTCGTGTCCTTCGTGCCTTCGTGGTGAAAATTTGTTTTTATAAAGTCAGTTGATTGCACCACCACAACTACTGCCTTGCCCTGCCGTGCAGCCATAACAATGTTGCAGGGTCACAACGTGTTTGCCCGTTAACTCCGCCACCTGAGCCAGATGTATTTTCTGATTTCCGCCTAAAGGCAATTGCAACATTTGATTAAAGTCGCAATCGTAGACAAAACCTTGCCAATCGACACTCAAGGTATTCCTGCACATGACCTTGTTCAGGTTGGGCGCATGAAAATTATCCTTCAACAATTGCAGATACTGATCAAACCGGCCGGTACTGAGCAGAACGCCGCCAAATCGCTGCACAGGTAAGTTAGTCATCGCAAATAGATGATTAAACATGATGCCGTAATGCTCGAACAGGTGATGTTTGTATGTGCGTTCTAATACCTGTTGTTCGGGCGGCAACGCCGCGCCTTGAGGGTTGAAAACCAGGTTTAATTCAAGACCGCTATCGGCTTGACCGTAGCCCAATTCGTTCAATAGCTGCAACGCTTTTATGCTGGCGCTAAACGTCCCTTTGCCGCGCTGCTTGTCGACATTTTCTTTAAGATAACAAGGCATGGATGCGACGACTTCAACCTGGTTTTCGGCCAGGAACCCGGCCGTACCCTCAAAACCTTTTTCCAGCAGGATAACCAGATTGCAGCGATCGATAATCTTTAAGCCTCGATGACGTGCCTGCATCACCAAATAGCGAAAATGCGGATTCATTTCCGGCGCGCCGCCGGTTAAATCCAGCGTATGAAGCGCGTGCTTGTCGATGAAATCCAGAACCTGGTCAATAGTGGCTTGGTCCATTAATTCGGAGCGTTTAGGCCCGGCGTTGACATGACAATGGACGCAACTCAAGTTACATAAATAGCCCAAATTGACTTGCAGAATTTCCAGCTTATTGCGAGTAAGAGCGGGGAAATCGGAGTTTTTTAAATACGGTAGCGAATCGATCATATTGAAATCCTGTAAGAGCTTTTCACCACGAAGACACGAAGTTTTTTATTTTGTAACTATTCGCCTGTTATTAGGGTCTGCCCCGCAAACTCAAAAGCAGTCTCTTTAGGCAACGCGAATCCGACAAATTGTGTGGATGTGCGTAGCTTGTCCTGCCCGAAGGAATACTGAAACAAGTATTATATTTTTCTTCGTGTTCTTCGCGGTGCATTTATGCAAGCCTTACATCAAGCTATATCCGCCAGGTTGCCCTTGGTTTCCAGCCATACTTTCCTGTCTTGCGAGCGTTTTTTAGCCAGCAACAAATCCAGCTGCCCGTTGGTATCGTCATCTTCATGCACCGTTAACTGTACCAATCTGCGAGTATCCGGATTCATAGTGGTTTCCCTAAGCTGGCTGGGATTCATCTCGCCCAAACCTTTAAAACGCTGCACATTGATCTGGCCTTTGAGTTTTTCTGCGGCGATGCGATCCAGAACGCCCTGGCGTTCGGCTTCATCCAGCGCATAAAACACCCGTTTGCCGACATCGATCCGGTACAACGGCGGCATCGCGACAAACACGTGACCGGCTTCGACCAGCGACTTGAAATGCTGGTAAAACAACGCACAAATCAAGGTCGCGATATGGTTGCCGTCGGAATCGGCATCGGCCAGGATGCATACCTTGCCGTAGCGCAGGTTCTGCAAGTCGGAAGAACCCGGCTCTATCCCTAAGGCCACCGCAATGTCATGAACTTCCTGCGACGCCATTACTTGGTTCGATTCGACTTCCCAAGTATTCAAAATCTTGCCGCGCAACGGCATAATCGCCTGAAAATCGCGTTCCCGCGCCTGCTTGGCCGAACCGCCCGCCGAATCCCCTTCGACCAAAAACAATTCGGTACGCGCTATATCCTGCGCCGAACAGTCGGCCAACTTACCCGGCAATGCGGGGCCCGAGGTGATTTTTTTGCGGATGATTTTTTTATTGGAACGCAATCGCTTTTGCGCGCTGGAAATAATAATTTCGGCGATTTTCTCGCCTTCCGCCGGGTTCTGGTTCAGCCACAGACTGAAGCTGTCTTTAGCCACGCCGGACACAAAAGCCACGCATTCGCGGGAACTGAGCCGCTCCTTGGTTTGCCCGGAAAACTGCGGATCTTCCAATTTGACCGACAACACAAAATGACAGTTTTCCCAGACATCTTCCGGCGCGACTTTAACGCCGCGCGGCAGGATATTCCTGATGTCGCAAAATTCGCGCATCGCTTCGGTCAACCCTGCCCGCAAGCCGTTGACGTGGGTTCCGCCTTGCGCGGTCGGCACCAAGTTCACGTAACTTTCGGCCAGCACTTCCGGCGGATTTTCAATCGCCCAAACGATGCCCCATTCGACGGCTTCATGATTGGCGGCCATGTTGCCCATAAACGGCTGTTCGGGGCAATAGTCAATATCGCCGATGCGGTCGAGCAAATATTCTTTTAAGCCGTCCTGATAACACCAGAAATACTCCTCGTCGGTTTGATCGACTTTCAGCGATATTTTCAAACCCGGACATAACACCGCTTTGGCGCGCAACACATGCTTAAGCTTTAACACCGATACCTTATTGGAATCGAAATATTTTTCATTCGGCCAGAACCGGACAGCCGTGCCGGTATTATTCTTGCCGACCGTGCCGGTCTCGGTCAGTTCGACCTGCTTTTCGCCATCGGCAAACTCCATGCGATAAACCTTGCCATTCCTTTTAACTTCCACTTCCAACTTAGCCGATAAAGCATTAACGACGGAGACGCCAACGCCATGTAAACCGCCTGAAAACTGATAATTCTTATTGGAGAATTTTCCGCCCGCATGCAACTGGGTCAAAATCACCTCGACGCCGGGGATGCCTTGCTCGGGATGTATATCGACCGGCATGCCCCGGCCATTGTCGCTGACCAGCACCGAGCCGTCTTTATACAAAACCACGTCAATTGCCGTCGCGTGACCGGCCATCGCCTCGTCAACGCTGTTATCGACAACTTCCTGCACCAGATGGTTGGGTCTTGTGGTATCCGTGTACATGCCGGGACGCTTCCGCACCGGCTCCAATCCGCTTAAAACCTCAATTGCCGCCGCGTTATATTCG
>DAINRH010000353.1:0-3115 GCA_036741905.1 Methylobacter sp.
GTGTGCGGGAGGAGTGCAAGCTTTGCTTGCGCATGCAGGCGAAGCCTGCACTCCGGCTATCGGCAACTTGCCTAAGGTATTCCATGCTCATTCCTAAGCAGGCGTTCATAAGTTTCTTAACATGCTGGAAAACTTTTGCCCAACTACTTATTGCTTCGGCTCCGCCCTGGGCAGGCGTCGCCATGCAGACATCAGGTAAAGGCGAATCCGCGCGGGACGGATTTGCTCGGCTCGACGTCTGCGGGACTTAAGCGGTTTACGAAAGAAAACTCAGCATTGACGGCAGATGGGGAATCCTTATGCCGGCGCGCGGGAACGATAAAGTTGTCAAATAGAAGCACTCTAATAATAAAAAACGGAAGATAGCTCATGAAAATCAATATGCCTGTGACGAATCAAGAAATCCTGATGAAGAAGGGAGGAATCTTGGTTTCGCGAACCGATTTAAAAGGAATTATTACCGACTGCAATGATGAGTTTGTCAATATCAGCGGTTTTGCCCGCGATGAGCTGATCGGCGCAAGCCATAATATCGTCCGTCATCCCGACATGCCGCCGGCGGCGTTTGAAGATTTATGGACAACGGTAAAAGCGCTTAACCCCTGGCAGGGGATCGTAAAAAACAGGACGAAATCAGGCGATCATTATTGGGTGGAAGCGAATGTGCTGCCGGTGTTTAAAAATGGCAAGGTCGATGGATACCTGTCGGTTCGCCGCGCGCCAAGCCGTGAAAAGATTGAAAAAGCGGAGCGGTTATATCAACTGCTTAGCGCCGGGAAAGCGACAATAAGGCCGACCGGTTTGCCGGCGACGGTTAAAGCAATCAAGGAAATAGGATTCTTGAAAAAAATGGCAGGGGTGCTGGCGGTGTTGTTGATGCCTATTTTCTGCTTCATGTACCAGTTGTTTTTAGCGCGGAATTACCCGCTATTAGCCGGTGTTGCCGTGTCGGTAACGATGGCGTCGCTGATCGGCTTTAATGCGATCAGCAGTCTTTCCGCGATGTTGAATAAAACTATCGGTATCTTTTATCGTCTGGCCGAGAAAAGATTCGGCAATGCCTATGCGTTAGATAGAAATGACCTGATCGGCGATTTTCAGAAAGCCATGTATTCCATGGAAGTGAATTTGAATCTGGATTTGGCGCAAGCCAGGCAAGATGCGGCAAAAGCCATGCGCATTAACCAAGCGCTGGATAATGTTCAGTCCGGCGTGATGGTGGCCGATACCAACCTTGACATTATTTATACCAACGAGAGCGTTGAGCGTATGTTCAAGGCTGTCGAGCAGGATATTCGCAAACAGTTGCCGAATTTCGATGCCGATAAGCTGCTCGGTTCGAATATCGATAGTTTTCACCAAGCCCCCTCGCATCAGCGTCGCCTGCTGGCCGAGTTAAAGGGATCGAACAGCCTGGAACTGCTTATCGGCGGCCAGCACATGAAGGTTGTTGCCAGCCCGGTTATCAACGCCGAGGGGGAGCGCATCGGCTTTGTCGCCGAATGGCAAAACAACACCCAAGAGATAAGCATCGAACAAGAGATTGGTCAATTAGTGCAGGATGTTAAAGCGGGCGATCTGAGCACTCGCATTGACATGGGCGACAAACAAGGCTTTGCCAAAATACTGTCGTCCGGCATCAATGAATTAACCGATGTCATTGAACGCGTGTTGAGCGATGTTAGCTTGGTGATGGAAGCGATGGCTGAAGGCGATTTAACCATCGCCATCGCTAATGACTATCAAGGCATCTATGCGGAATGCAAGAACAATATCAATGGCACCCTAATCAATTTGAGCAATTTCATTGTTCAAATCAGGGACGCGGCTGATTTTATAGACAGTTCATCGCAGGAAATAGCCAGCGGTAATGACAATCTGTCCCAGCGTGCCGAACAACAAGCGGCCAGCCTGGAACAAACCGCCGCCAGTATGGAACAACTCGCCACCACCGTAAAAGATAATGCAGGGAACACGCAACGAGCTCATCAAGTTGTTGATTCAGCAAGCCAATTGGCGCAAAAAGGCGGCGAGATCGTTAAGTCGGCGATCATGGCCATGCAGGATATTAATAACAGCAGTAATGAGATTGCCGAGATTATCGGCGTGATTGATGAAATCGCCTTTCAAACCAATCTCTTGGCTTTAAACGCAGCGGTAGAAGCGGCCAGGGCGGGAGACCATGGGCGCGGATTTGCGGTGGTGGCAACCGAAGTGCGTAATCTGGCTCAACGCAGTGCCGACGCCGCCAAGCAAAGTAATGACCTGATTCAGAACAGTATGCAAAAAGTCCGTGCGGGAACGGCATTCGTTAATGAAACAGGTGTTGCGCTAACTGAAATTGTCAACAGTGTCGCACAAGTCGGTGAAATTGTTGCTCAAATTGCAAACGCCAGCGCAGAGCAGACGGCGGGTATCGATCAGGTCAATCAGGCGGTTTCGCAAATGGACGATATTACTCAGCAAAATGCGGCTTTAGCGGAACAAGCGGCAGCGAGTAGTATTTCTATGCACGATCAGTCTGCCAATATGAGCAAGCTGCTCGGTTTCTTTAAAATAAATTCGAAGGCTGCCTCCTCGCAGTCAGTTAAAACTGCCGGGTACAGTAAGGTGCTGGTAGCGCCGGTAAGAGCAACAGCGAAAAAACCTGTGTCGGCTCCGGCGATGTCATCAAACAAGGTCAATATCGATAGCAGCGACGACTGGGAGGAGTTTTGATCCCGACGTAAAAACAGTCGCGCCCCGCAAGGCGCTACGCATTTTTAATGCCGCAGTTTTATGGCGATGATTGAGAGGAATGTAAAGTGACCCGGATCGAGCAACTTGAAAATGAAATAAAGAAAAAGACCAAAGAATTAAATACAAGCTTGAAGAGCCAAATTTTGTTGCGTGAACGGCTGAAAAATAATACTAAAACGCTGGGAGAAGTCTTAGACCAGCTTAAGGCGATAGAAGCCTATTTAGAAAGTTCAAACGAATATATTTATAAGTTAAAGCAGAACAACCGGACGCTGCAATTATCATGCGACACATGGGCGAAGCGCGCCATAAAGCTTGAGTTTGAGGTTTTAAGCGCGCGCGATGCGACCAAAGAATAAGAGCCGTTACATGAAAG
>DAINRH010000354.1:0-3098 GCA_036741905.1 Methylobacter sp.
AAGGAATTTTATTATGCTGAAAATAAGCAGTTACACGAAATTATTTACACCCTCAGGCTAGCCACGACGCGGCCGGTAACCTCACCACCCGCACCGATGCCCGCGGCAAAACCGCCATCTACAGTTACGACAGCCTGAACCGCATCAGCCAAATCGCCTATGACGACCAGACCGTCAACTACACCTGGGACAACTGCACCAACGGCATCAACAGATTGTGCAGCCTAAGCAATAACACCGGCAGCACAAGTTACAGCTACGACAGCCATGGCCGCCTCACCGGTAAAATCCAAAGCGCAGGCGCAACCCCGCTGACCGTCAGCCACACCTACAATGGCGCAGGACAACGCATCGGCAGCCTCAGTCCCGGCGGTCAAAGCATCGAATACCAGTGGACCGGCAACCGCATCACGGCCATTTATAGCAACGGCCAGCCGCTAATCACCCAAATCACCTACGAACCCGACGGCCAAGTCAACGGCTGGAACTGGGGCAACAACCAACAGAACGAACGCTTCTACGACCTCTCAGGGCGCAACATCATCGTCAGCATGGGCTTCGACGCCCAAACCCAACGGCAAGGCAGCCGCTACTACGGCTACGACGCCGCCGGACGGCAAACCAGCGCCATCGACGACCTAGACCCCAGCCTAAACCAAAGTCACGACTACGACCAACTCGACCGGTTGACCTCCAGCCAACGCGGCGAACCCCAACTCAGCCGCACCGACTACAGTTACGACCTGAGCGGCAACCGCACAGAAAAAATAACAGACAACGCCACCCTGCACAGCTACAGCACCGACACCAACAGCAATCGCTTGCACAGCCAGAGCGGCGCACAAACCGTCAACTACAGCTATGATCCGGCAGGCAACCTGACCGGCGACGGCACGTACAGCCATAGCTACAATGCAGCAGGAAGGCGCATCGCAACCACCCACACCGCGACAGCGCAAACCACCGGCTACGGCTATGACGCCCTCGGCCAGCGCATCAGCAAAACCCACGCAGGCAATACCCGCCAGTACTTCTACGACGAACAAGGCCACCTGACCGGCGAATACGACGCAACAGGCCAACCGATCCAGGAAATCATCTGGGTGGGCGACTTGCCGGTAGCCGTGCTGAAAAAAGCAACCAATCCAACTGCAACACCGGACCTCTACTACATCCATGCCGATCATCTGGGTACGCCGAGAAAAATCACCCAGCCCAACGACAATCGGGTAGTATGGACCTGGGAATCTGAAGCCTTCGGCAACAGCTTGCCGGATCAGAATCCCTCTGGATTAGGAACGTTTGTTTTTAATCTAAGGTTTCCAGGGCAGTATTACGATGCAGAAACTGGGCTGTTTTATAACTACTTCAGGGATTACAATCCGGCTAAGGGTAGGTATATCGAGAGTGATCCGATTGGGTTAGCTGCTGGGATTAATACTTATGCCTATGTCGGGGTGAATCCGGTTAATGCCATTGATCCATGGGGGTTAAGAGTAATATTTGAAGGGCCACGTAAAGCAGTAGCAGAGCTTAAAAAAGAATATGAGGAACTGAAAAAGACAAAATCGGGGAAAGAGTTTTGTGAGAAATTAGAAGCTTCTCCAGAAGAATATATAATCACAAACAAAACAAATAACTTTATCCAAAAAGGCGACAGGGCTTCTTATAATGATGGCTTTAAAACAATTGTGGTCGATCCCAATTATCATCCCAAGCTAAATACCGTAAAAGGACCACAAGATGCATCGACAACAATTGTTTTGGGACATGAGATTGGACATGCTGCGACTGGGTTAGACGATGGGCCTAGTGGAGAACGAATGGAAAATGTAAATGCGACAGAAAATTTAATTAGAGACGAACTTGATCTGCCACGAAGGACTACTTATCCATGAGATTATTGATTTTCTTATCACATATAAGTATTTTATTTTTAGTAGCAATTATAGAAGCTAATGCTTGTGCTTTGCCCGATAGTTCAGTCGTATATTTTAAACTTTTTAATACTCAGACCTTTTTACCTGTCTCAAAAAAAGATTTCCAAAGCGGTAAACAAGGAGGCAAGATGGCGATTAGAAACGCTTATTTTAAAAAATTATTAGAAAATTCGAAATTAGATGCAAGCGAACCTTTTTTTGAAAATATAAGGATGACGGTAAATTTTAATAAACAAATTTACTATATAAATGATCTAGGAGATATTCAACTTAAAAATTCGGTAATTGGAAAGCTTGATAAGGAGACTAGAGATCACTTAGACAAAGGTTATGATCTTTATGAATGGAAGACTTGTCGGCCTATGAATGAAGTTCTAACTAAAATGCTTTATGAACACAAAAAACATGTAGAACAATTGTCCAAAGAACAAAAAGGCCAAAAAGCGCAATAATTACACATAAAAGACGATAAAACGAAAAAGACGGGGTCACCCATTAGCCTGCCGGTGTCAATAGGCCAAACATAACCCTCAAGCAAATTTTTACCTTTTTTGCATGGTTCATTTTCCTATAAACACATCCTGTTATTGAACCTGTGGACTTCGTGGGCGCGAGATCCGAGAGAAGAAAATGGGGGCGTAGCCCGAAATTCGGCTCCTGCACCGTGACCCTGAGCCAGACAAGTTCCGTCCAATCAATGGGGTCTGCAATTAATGGGGTCAGGTTCTGAGGTATCCCCACAAATTAATTTTTCAAAATAGCCGACTAACAACGCTTGCGATAGAAAATGGGGACGTAGCCCGAAAAATTTGCCAGAACCCATCATTTGACCGCGCCGTGGACTGTTGTCAGGGCTGACGACAAACAATCGGCCCGCATCAATGTCATTAAGGACATGTTGTTTCGTCTCGATTACAAAGGCAAGAATGAAGGGCTGGTACTTCCCGATGCAGACGTCATTTTCAATTATGACGAGAGTTATCTGCAAAACGGCATGATTGCGCCGTGATTATATTGTCCGCGCAAACCGTAAAAATCAGCCAACCGTAGAGACGCGATTTATCGCGTCTCTACGGTTGGTATATCGAATATTTTGTCTCTGGCTTAAATGTGAATTAAGAGCTAACGCGTAAATAATTCCAAAAAAACATGGCGGCG
>DAINRH010000355.1:0-3060 GCA_036741905.1 Methylobacter sp.
TGAAATCACTTTCCTGGATATTACCGCCACCCATGACAATCGGGACACCATTGTCCATGTCGTTGAGCAGGTCGCCGGCGAAGTTTTCATTCCGCTGACGGTCGGCGGCGGCATCAGGACATTGGACGATATTCGCCGCATGCTGAATGCCGGGGCCGACAAGGTCGGCATTAACAGCGCGGCGGTTTCAAACCCGGAATTTGTCCGCGAGGCGGCGGAGCGTTTCGGCTCGCAGTGCATCGTGGTCGCCATCGACGCAAAAAAAACCAGCCTGCCCGGCGAACCCAATCGGTGGGAAATTTTCACCCACGGCGGCCGCAAACCGACCGGTATCGACGCGATTACCTGGGCCAAAAAAATGGTCGACTACGGCGCCGGTGAAATCCTGCTGACCAGCATGGACAGGGACGGCACGCGCGAAGGTTTCGACTTGCCGTTAACCCGCGCCATCAGCGAAGCGGTAACGGTGCCGGTGATTGCCTCCGGCGGCGTCGGCAACCTGGATCATCTGGCCGACGGCATTATTGACGGCAAGGCCGACGCGGTGTTGGCCGCCAGCATTTTTCATTTTGCCGAATACACCATTGAGCAAGCCAAGCAACACATGGCCTCGCGCGGCATAGAGGTACGCTTGTGAGCGCATCCTGGCTGGATGAAATACGCTGGACCGAAGACGGTCTGGTGCCGGTTATTGCGCAACAGGCGGAAACCGGAAAAGTATTGATGTTCGCCTGGATGAATCGCGAGTCATTAGCGCTAACCGTCGCCGAAGGTTATGCAGTTTACTGGTCGAGGTCGCGCGGCAGATTATGGCGCAAAGGCGAAGAATCCGGGAACAGGCAGAAAATCCTAGGTATATTCCAGGATTGCGACGAAGATGTCATTCTGCTTAAAATTGAACAAGAAGGCGGCATTGCCTGCCACACCGGCCGGGAAAGCTGTTTTTACCGCAGCCTGGTTGACGGGCAATGGCAAGCCGTCGAGCCGGTTTTGAAAGATCCTGAAGCTATTTATAGAAAATCATGAACGACGTATTAGAACAACTGGCGCAAATTCTCGAACAGCGCAAACAGGAATCTGCCGATAAATCCTACGTCGCCGGTTTGTATGCCAAAGGCCTGGACAGCATCCTGAAAAAAATCGGCGAAGAAGCGACCGAAACCGTCATCGCAGCCAAAGGCGGCGATAAAAAACAGATTATTTATGAAACTGCCGATTTGTGGTTTCATTGCATGGTGTTGCTGGCCGATCAGGGACTGGGGCCGAATGATGTATTGCAGGAACTGCAACGTCGTTTCGGCTTGTCCGGTCTGGAAGAAAAGGCGCAACGTAACAAGTAAAGACTTTGCCTTGCAAGGTCTCCAGCAAATAAGGCGTTGCCTTGCAACGTCTCCATTGGAGTTAGAAATGGGTCTCAGCGTTACTCACTTATTAGTCGTATTAGCCATCGTCATTGTTGTGTTCGGCACCAAACGCCTGCGCAATATCGGCGCCGATCTGGGCGGAGCCATCAAAGGTTTTCGCACCGCCATGAAAGAAGGCGAAGAAGACAAGCCTGCCGCCGATAAAGATGAAGCCATTGAAGGCGAAGTCACTTCAAAAAAAACCGATAAAGATTAAGACCTATGTTTGATGTAGGATTTTCGGAACTTTGTCTGATCGCCCTAGTCAGCTTATTGGTGATAGGGCCTGAAAGATTGCCCAAGGTGGCCAGGCTTGCAGGGTTCTGGCTCGGTAAAACGCGCAGCATGGTGGCTTCCGTCAAGGAAGAAATCAAGCTGGAACTGCAAGCCGAAGAATTGCGCCAAATCTTTAAAGAACAGTCCGGCCTGCAAGATGTTCAACACATACTTGATGAAACCTCCAACACGCTTAAGTCCGCGATTGAGCCCTTGCCAAAGACTGATACCGACCTCGATGCCGTAGCTGTTCCCGAACCAGAGCCACACAAAGCGCCGCTTCCAACCGATAAAACCGAGCCGCATGAGCCACAATAATTTTAATGATACGGGGGAACAGCCTTTTATCAGCCATCTGATTGAATTGCGCAACCGCTTGTTGCGAATGGTTTTGTGCGTATTAATCGTATTTTTGGGGCTGGCTTCATTCTCCAATGAAATCTACAGCTTCCTGGCCGGCCCCCTGCTACAGCACATGCCGAAAAATAGCACCATGATCGCTATTGATGTGGCCTCGCCGTTTTTCACGCCGTTTAAACTGGCGCTGGTAGTCTCGATCTTTATTTCCGTTCCCTATATCCTTTACCAATTCTGGGCCTTCGTCGCGCCAGGCTTGTACAAGCGGGAGCGACGCATGATTTTGCCGTTGCTGATTGCCAGCACCCTGTTATTTTATATGGGCGTGGCCTTTGCCTACTTCGTGGTTTTTCCGCTGGTTTTCGGTTTTTTAACCGCCGCAGCGCCCGAAGGCGTGGCGGTAATGACCGATATTGCCAAGTATCTCGATTTTGTTCTGGCCCTGTTTTTTGCGTTCGGCGTTTGTTTTGAAGTGCCGGTATTCACTATTCTTTTGGTCTGGACCGGACTGGTATCGCCTGCCGACCTCGCCGACAAACGCCCTTATGTGATCGTCGGCGCGTTTATCGTAGGGGCTGTTTTAACGCCTCCCGATGCCGTCTCGCAAACATTGTTAGCGGTGCCGATGTGGATGCTGTTTGAGCTGGGCTTGATCTGTTCCCGGCTTTTCGTACCCAAGCCTGATAGCGATTATCACGCACCCTATGGTGCCGAAATGGAAGCCCGTCCGGATAAAATTGAACGGCAAGAAGACGAGTAATTAAGATGCCTGCCGAGGCCGTAAGCGTCTGGAAAAATTTGCAGACTCAGGCGTTCAACCCATGCTTGCATTGTTGCCGGTTTTAAAATAACAGTATTGCACCGACAAGTAACAATTGCCTGCCAAACAGGCCCGAATCTTTAACGCCGGGCCGCTTTTTATACAATCTGCTGATGACAGTATCATCAAAAAAACAGTACAATACCCTGCGTCAGAAAACAGATGTTGAGTTAAGGGATTCCTAAATTGTTAGGTTGTCCGGTT
>DAINRH010000356.1:0-3017 GCA_036741905.1 Methylobacter sp.
CATTGAAGTCGAAGACGATGTTTTCGGCGTTAAAAAATGGGAATGTACGGTTAAATCGAATAATAACGTTGCTACTTTCATTAAGGAGCTGGTGCTGGATTTGCCTGCGGGTGAAGAAATCAACTACCGTGCAGGCGGTTACATTCAAATTGAATGCCCTCCGCACGTTTCCAAGTACAGCGATTTCGATGTCGCCGAACGGTTTCGCGACGATTGGGATAAGTTTAACTTGTGGCGTTATGTCTCTACCGTAAAAGAGTCAGCGTTACGTGCTTATTCGATGGCAAGCTATCCTGAAGAAAAAGAAATTATGCTGAACGTGCGTATCGCGACACCGCCTCCCGGTGCGCCCGATAGCGTACCGCCGGGCATTATGTCTTCTTATATCTTTAACCTGAAGCCCGGCGATAAGTGTATTATTTCAGGCCCTTATGGCGAGTTCTACGCTAAAGAGACTAATGCGGAAATGGTCTTTGTCGGCGGCGGTGCAGGTATGGCGCCGATGCGTTCGCATATCTTCGATCAATTACGTAGGCTGAAATCGAAGCGTAAAATGACTTTCTGGTATGGCGCCCGTAGCAAGCGCGAAATGTTCTATGTAGAGGATTTCGATATGCTGGCCAAGGAAAACGACAATTTTGAATGGCATGTGGCGCTGTCCGATCCGTTACCGGAAGATAACTGGACCGGCTATACCGGCTTTATTCATAATGTTCTTTTTGAGGAATACCTTAAGAATCATCCGGCTCCGGAAGATTGCGAGTTTTACATGTGCGGACCGCCGATGATGAACTCGGCGGTAATCAAGATGCTGCTGGATAACGGCGTAGAGCCTGAAAATATCTTGCTGGATGATTTCGGCGGGTAGGGGCAACCCTTGTGGTTGCCCATAAAGGGCAATCATCCCTTTCTATAAGGGGGTAGCATCAAACAAAACGAGGAGTGCGGCTAGACCCGCTCCTCGTTTTTTTATTGTCGGTCTTTAACTGTTTTATGAGGTGATACCATGGCTTATTTTCTAGTGACTTTTGTGTTCATGGCTGTTGTTATTGCCATTATGGCGATAGGCGTTATTTTTGGCAGGCGCGCCATCAAGGGATCGTGTGGGGGCGCTGCGAATAATGCGAATTGTGTTTGCGTGGAAAAATGTGATAAAAGAAAGAAGCTGGAAGCTGAGGCTCATTTGAATCAAGGATAGTAGATTAACTCTAATGCATTTAAATGGCTTCGATCATTGGGTGGCGCTAAAAGTTAATCAATTTGTATTTTTACAATATAAACAACAATCAGGAGTTCATCATGCTGGCGAAAATTACTGTTGCAGATTATATGTCGAAGAGATTGGTTACACTTGCCAAGGATACCGATGTGATTGATGCCGTAAAGAAGTTACTGGATCATAAGATTACTAGCGCTCCGGTTGTTGATCAAGTAGGTCGATTGCTGGGTATGTTTTCTGAAAAGGACGTCATGAATATTGTTTTGGAATCAGCCTATAATCAAAGCATGGGCGGCAAGGTTGGCGAGTATATGACTAAAGAAACCATTAGCGTGAATGCCGAATCCAGTATTGTAGATTTGGCGGAGAAATTCCAACAAACTTCGGTAAGAAGTTTTCCGGTTTTTCTGGATAATGATTTGGTTGGAATTGTCAGTCGCACCGATGTTTTAAGGGCTTTGGCTTCAATTCATTAAGGTTTCTTTGTGAGTCGAACCCTTTGTCGTAGCGGCTCTTGCGGTATTTCCAGTAGCGATGGCCGTCAAAAATAATGAGTGGAACGCAAACCTTTTATTGGCATGATTACGAAACATTCGGTACCGATCCTCGAAGAGACAGGCCCGTTCAGTTTGCGGGGATTCGTACCGATTTTGATTTTAATATAGTAGACGATCCGTTAGTCGTTTACTGTAAGCCCGCGACGGACTGTCTGCCTCATCCCGAGGCCTGTTTAATTACCGGAATTACGCCGCAGCTTGCCGAACAAAAAGGCGTTTGCGAAGCCGATTTCATTGGTTTGATTCACGAGCAATTGGCTCAGCCCAACACTTGCACCCTCGGTTATAACAGTCTTCGTTTTGATGACGAAGTCACCCGAAATTGCCTTTATCGTAATTTTTATGATCCTTACGCAAGGGAGTGGCAAAACGGTAATTCCCGTTGGGATTTGATCGACGTGGTCAGGGCGGCCAGAGCCTTGCGTCCGGAGGGCATCGTCTGGCCTGTTAACGAAGAGGGCGGTCCCAGTTTCAGGCTGGATCAGCTTACCCGTGTCAACAACATAGCTCATGAAGCGGCGCATGATGCGCTTTCAGATGTCTATGCCACCTTGGCGATCACCAAGCTGGTTAAACAGGTTCAGCCCAAACTCTATCAGTTTCTATTGCGACACCGGGTTAAGGGTGAAGCGCTTAATTTGCTTCAGTTAGGCAGTTTTAAGCCCGTTGTTCATGTGTCAGGTAAATATCCTGCCGTTAAAAATTGCCTGGCCGTAGTGTTGCCGATTTGCAAGCATCCGACCAATACCAACGGCGTAATTGTCTACGATCTATCCGTTGATCCCGAGCCGATGCTTAGTTTGTCAGCGGAAGAAATTCAGCAAAGAATCTTTACCGCAACGGCCGACTTGCCGGAAGGCGCGGCAAGAATCCCGTTAAAAACCGTGCATATCAACAAATGTCCTGTTTTAGCTCCGGTCTCCGTTATCAGGCCGGATGATGCGCGGCGGTTGGAAATCGATCTGGTCTCATGTTATGCCAATATCGACAAGATTAAAGCCGCTGTCGATTTGTCTGAAAAGTTGACGGCAGTGTTTAGTGGGCAGGCATACGTCGAACAAGACTCGGATCCTGATCTTGAGATTTACAGCGGCGGTTTTTTTTCTGATAGCGATAAAAAGCTGATGACCAAAATCAAGGCGATGCTGCCTGAGCAATTGGCCAAATCCGCATTCAAATTTACCGATAGCCGTTTGCCGGAAATGCTGTTTAGATACCGCGCCCGGAATTACCCTCAAACG
>DAINRH010000357.1:0-2995 GCA_036741905.1 Methylobacter sp.
TGTTCCGGCGTTAGCGGTTTTGCCTGAGTGGCTGAGGTGAATAATACTGCGCTTAAGAATAGCCAGACGATATGACTCATGATGCACTCCAGATTGATTAACCACGAAGACACGAAGTTTCTCATGCCTTAAGTTGGCGAGTCCTTGCTCTGATTAAGGGCTCAGCACTCAATTTTTATGCGGAGCTACTCGCTAACTCACGTCCTATCATTGACTCCATGTCAACAACCCGTGGGTGTGCATCAACCGGCTTTAGCAATTGCCGCATTTTTTGTTGCAGATCCGCAGGGTTGATGGCGCGTGGGCGCAGCTTTGAATGCTTCGCAGGTTGCTCAAGATGCAAGACGACTTTCAACTTGCGTGAAGCCGATACAGCATGGGCTAGCTTCTTTTCATTAGAATCGCTTGCATGAATTTTTGCCGGAATGATAGCGGCCAATGTATCAAAAACTTTGTGCGCGACTTCTTCTGCCAGATCAGAAGGTTTTGTGCGGGAATTGATACGATAATCTTTGACTTCAATTAACCATGCTGTTTTATCTGAATCAATAGCAAGCAAATCCAGAGACTTGATACCGTTCCACATGCGTGAGAATTGATTTCGATAAAATGACCAGTCATCGTATTTGCCAACCGGCCAATCATCAGGAAAATCAAAATTTAATCCATCTACGTTAAAATGCTGCATAATCAATCGACTGCCAAAAAGCGGTCAGATTGTGCCAGCTCTTCGTCTAATGCAGCTATATCGCCTATGTCGTCTACAGTGGAACCTTGATCGATTCTAACGCCGTCATCGGTTCGATGAAGCCCAAAGAATTTTGCTTTAACTTTTTTACGACTTGGATCGGACAGTAATATTTCAAGTTCTCGCAGCAAGAAAAGACTGTGAGTAGCAATAAAAACTTGAATGCCGGAGTCAGACAAATCCAAAATACTTTTTGCTACTTGTTTGATGAGTACAGGGTTGAGATTGGCTTCAGGTTCATCCCAGAACAGGTAGCCTTTGTCGAGCAGCGCTCCCGTTGCAATCAAGCGTGCAAGCATTCCTAATTTACGCAAACCTTCAGCAACCAATGGCATTTCCATGCGACCGCTATCATTCTTTAAATAAAAGCGCCCGTTTTTATCAAGCTCTATTATTCCGCCCATTGCTTTTTCTAAAGGTTCAAGAAGCTCGCGAATTCGTTTTTCCTTGGGGCCTCTTTGTATTAATGCACCGAGTAAAAGACAGGTATCACGCCAGGTTTCTTCAAATTCAAGATAGTGTCCTTCATAAACAGAAATGAAATTAGGAAATATGGTTAGCAATTCACGTGTTGGCAAATACGCTGGCGAAACATCTAGCCAGGCATCCGGTAACTTTTCGATGCTCACTTCAGATTTACTGTTGCTGGCAAAGCTGAACGCTATATTCCAATCACTTTGTTCAAAGACCAAGCTAATATCGCATCGCTCACGCCCTTGTTTTCTCTTCGCTAGACGACCAAGCGATTCGGGTCGAAAAATGTTAACCAACTTATCAGCAAGTCGCGTTTGCAAAAACGATTTAGTGGGAGTCGTCGTTTTTGGCTTGCGCCCTTCTTCTGCGCTTACGGCTAATACCGAATAAATCATCTTAAGCAAATGCGTTTTACCTGCGCCGTTTTCGCCAATGATCACATTCAAATTCTGTCCGAATTCAAGATCAGCCGCTGAAAAAACGGTCAAGTTTTTGAGGGTAATCCGCTTTATCATTGCTTTTTCTCCTCAGGAATTAACGCAGTTTTAACCATTTATAGCTTTCTAATCAGGAGACGAAGTAACAATAATCACCGCTCTAAAAAATTCCTCAACATATCATGCCCATGCTCGGTCAAAATCGATTCGGGATGAAATTGCACGCCTTCAATATCCAGTTGTTTGTGCCTTACGCCCATGATTTCATCCAGCTTGCCGGCTTCGTCCTGAGTCCAGGCGGTTATCTCCAGGCAATCGGGAATGCTCTCCTGTTCGATGACCAGCGAATGATAGCGGGTGGCGGTAAACGGATTGTTAAGGCCTTTGAAGACGCCTTGATTATGATGATAAACCAGCGAGGTTTTACCGTGCATGATGCTCTTGGCATGGACGATGTTGCCACCGAATGCATAGCCGATGCTTTGATGGCCGAGGCAAACGCCCAGAATAGGGGTTTTTCCGGCAAACTTTAAAATGGCCTCAACGGAGATGCCTGCTTCTTTTGGCGTACAGGGGCCGGGAGAAACCACCAGCTTATCGGGCGCCAGTTTTTCTATATCCGCTACGGTGACTTGGTCGTTACGCACCACGGTGACTTTGGCACCCAGCTCGCCAAAATACTGCACCAGGTTGTAAGTGAACGAGTCGTAGTTATCGATCATGACCACGTTAACGGCGCTCATGATTGCTCTCCTTCCAAGCCCGCTTCGGCCATACTCACGGCGCGGAAAATTGCGCGGCCTTTATTCATGGTCTCATCCCATTCGTTGGTAGGTACGGAATCGTAAACGATGCCGGCACCGGCTTGTATATGTAACATGTTGTTTTTGATCACCGCGGTTCTGATCGCGATGGCGGTATCGAGGTTGCCCGACCAGGCAATGTAGCCGACTGCACCGGCATAAATGCCGCGTTTGACCGGTTCGAGTTCGTCGATAATTTCCATCGCGCGTATTTTCGGCGCGCCGCTGACGGTTCCGGCGGGGAAGGTCGCTGCCAGCACGTCAAACGCGTTGTCGCCTTGCTGCAATTGTCCGGTGACGTTGGAGACGATGTGCATCACGTGCGAATAGCGTTCGACGATCATTTTATCGGTCAACTGCACGGTGCCGATTTCCGCGACCCGGCCGACATCGTTGCGGCCCAGGTCGATCAGCATTAAATGCTCGGCCAGTTCTTTGGGGTCGGCGAGCAGGTCTTGTTCCAATTCAAGGTCCTGTTCCGGCGTTGCGCCGCGCCGACGGGTGCCGGCAATCGGGCGCACCGTGACCATGTT
>DAINRH010000358.1:0-2973 GCA_036741905.1 Methylobacter sp.
GTGAAGTTGGCGAAAAACTCATGCACTTCTTCCCACATTTTTTCGTTAGCGGAACCTATCGCCGCCAGAGGCCCGGCGGCCTGGTCTGCGCCGTACACCGCAAAACCGGTGATAACCGTTCCTAATAAGCTGATCAGCAATAAGACAATCATCGCTGCACCCGCCGGGTTGTGGCCGATGTAACGTTGGGTTTTTAATGCGATCAGGTCTTTAACATAGGCAATCGACTTGGCCGGGCTGCATAAAAAATTCGAGAACCGGGCGTAGTCGTTGCCGATAAATCCCCAGATCAACCTGAATACCAATAATCCGCTGACCAGATAACCTGCCCAGACGTGAATGGTTAATAAATCGTCTTCAGTCAGATAGGCGATAAAAAAACCGATAACCAGCAGCCAGTGAAAAATTCTAAGCGGGAGATCCCATACTTTAATTAACGCTTGCGATTTCATTTTTGTACTCCTGTTTCAGTTGCGTTGACATGCGGGCGAGGGTAAATAAAAAATGCACTTGAGCTTAACATTACGCGCGATCATTTAACATCACTCGCGATAGCCTCGGTTTGCCAGCCGCCGCCTAGCGATTTGTACAGGGCGACCAGATTGCCGGCAAGCTGTGATTCGTTGGTGGTGAGTAAGCTTTGGGCTTGATAAAGCGCGGTTTGGCTGCTCAGTACATCGAGAAACGAGGTCAGGCCTTTTTGATAGCGCTCGTTGGCCAATTGGACGGCCAGCCGGTTGGCGGCAACGGCTTTTGCCAGCGCTTGGCGCCGCTGCTGCGCTTTGCTATAGGCGATCAGCGCGTCTTCCACTTCCTTGAAAGCCGATAAAACCGTGGCTTGATAAGTCAGCAAGGCTTGCTCGAATTGGGCTTTTTTGCTGTTGATATTGGCGTTCAGTTTTCCCCAGTTGAAGATCGGCATGGATAATGACGAGGCGGCCGACCATGATTTTCCCATTGGCGTGAAGTCGGTGATGGTGGCGTTTTGCAAGCCGATGAACGCCGCCAGGTTGATTTTCGGGTACAGCTCGGCGGTGGCGATGCCGACCGCTGCATTGGCGACGGCCAGTTGCCGTTCGACGCGGCGAATATCCGGTCGGCGCTGTAATAATTCGGATGGGAGACTGGTTATTAGCTGAGCGGCAACGGCGGGGACGCTGCCTTGTCGATCCAGCCGAATAGCCGACGCTCCCGGCTCTTTGCCGAGCAATACGCTGAGTGCGTGTATCGATTGCTTGGCTGCCGTTTCATAATTGGGCAGTTGCGCTTCCGTCGTTGCCGCTTGCGCTTGGGCCTGAGCTACTTCCAGCATGCCTGAAAGTCCTGTCTGCTGCCGTATTTGAGTCAACTCCCAGGTTTCCTGCTGCGCGCGTAAGTTTTCACCGGTGATTGCGATTAGCTGTTGATTGGCGCGCAGTTCGATGTAGTTGCGGGCGACTTCGCCGAGCAGGGTGACCAGCACAGCGCGGCTGTTCTCGACTTCGACCTCAAGCGTTGCATCGGCGGCTTCTACCGCACGTCTGATGCCGCCGAAAAAATCCAGTTCCCATTGGGCATCAAAGCCCATCTGGAAAATGTTGGTGGACTGATTACCGAAGCCCAAACCGCCGCCCGCCGAGGCTGTGCCGGTTTGGGATGCCGATGAAGAAGAATTGTTGAGCCGTCGGCTGATATTGCTCTTGGCGGCCAAGCTGGGCAAGCCCGCGGCAACGGTCGCGGAGCGCAGGGCGCGGGCGTCTTTAATTCGCGCCAAGGCAAGCTTCAAATCCAGGTTGGATGTGATCGCGTCGCTGATCAGTTTGTCGAGCACCGGATCGTTAAAAGTCTTCCACCAGCTATCCGTTTGGGAGCCGGTAAGCCCGGCCGGTTCGGCCCATTGCCGGGGAACCTCGATGTTCGGGCGCTGATAGTCGGGGCCGACAGCCAAGCAGCCGGATAACAGCAAGGCGGCAAAAAGCGTAAGCGGGCGACCGATCATAACGGCGAACCGCCGTCGACCGCATAATCCTTGGCTTCAATGAAAACATCCATTTGCTGACCCACATAGACCGGCAGTTGATTCCGGTCAAAACTGTACAGCGCTTGTAATACGCGGGTATCGACCTGTTCGGTGCTGTCGCCGGTCAGCGATTTTTTGGGTACCACGTAGGGTTCGACATAAGCCGGGACCAGGTCGGTTTTGAAGTTTCGATTGCCCCGCAGGTAAGCCACGGCCTTGCTGTTTTTGTCGAAGCGCCAGGCATCGTTCTCGTCGATGTCTACCCGTACATGCAGCTGATCCATATTGCCCATCACCAGCAACGGCGTGGTCAAGGCTCCGGCTTGGGCGAATTCGCCGGGCCGGATGTTGACTTGCAGCACCTCGCCATCTACCGGAGCCTGGACAACGAGCCGGGCCAGCGTGGTTTGCGCGGTTGCCAGAGCGGCTTCGGCCTGTTGCACCAGGGCTTTGGCGCTGCCCAGTTTGGCGCTGTTGATCGACAGGGCATTGCGGCGTTTAAGCAATTCCTCGGAGCTGATCGCGCGCCGGTCGGTTATGGCTTCGGCCAAGTCGCTCAGCGATTGGGTATCTTTGAGCGAGGCATTGGCTTCGTCAACGCCGGCCTGGGCTTTTTTAAGATCGGCGAGCTTAACGGCCAGTTCGGCGCGGCTATCCCGGTCGTCCAGATAAAACAGCGGCGTTCCTGTTTTGACTTTATCGCCAACCTTGACGGACAAGGTTTTGACGATACCGGACAAAGGCGTGCCGATGGCGATGTTCCGGCTGTTCGGCTCGACAATGCCCGCCCCGGCAATAAACGATTTAAACGGCGCGGAGGCGGGCGCTGCAACGGCGGGAGCAACCGGCACCGGCTTGTTACTGCTAACCACCGTATAAGCCGCAAAAAGGAATCCGGCAGCCGCCAGTATCGGTAATGTGTAGCGTAACAATTAAAATGCGACAAAAATTAAAATGATTTGCGATAGACATTA
>DAINRH010000359.1:0-2972 GCA_036741905.1 Methylobacter sp.
AAGCCGACATCAAGCCGGTAAAGTTTCCGGACTCTGCCGCCCGCTGCAACCGAGTTAAAGTAGTGTTATCAACATCGGCACCGGCCAACTCCAGGATCAACAGACGGCCAAGCAACGATTGACCGCGCGGCAAATCCTCAGCCGTTATCAACATCAACGACCGGTTATAAGGCGCTGACTTGGCTTGCATGTTGGAATCCCGCCGCCCTCGTCCCGCTTGGTTGCCGGTATTTCGAACCAGGCGCTCAGCCATTGCATGTAACTTGCTGGCTTCGGCTTGGCTAACACTGGGCTTAAAATCATCAACCACAAACACGGCATCTTTAGCCTGATGACTCTTAGTCTCGCAGTCGTTAACCGAATCAGACCAGTTACTCGGAAAGCTGCGCGCGGTAAAGTTGCCAAAGAACGCCAGGGCAATGGCAGCAATAGCCGACTTTCTGGAGCCGGTCAGGCCATGTAACCAAATGGCAAAGTCTGTCGGTTGGCATTCACCCAGCGGCGCACGGGCCACCGCCGCCAACAAGGCTACGCCTATATGGGGCTTACTCGGGCAAACATCCAACAGCGCCAAGGCATCCGACACGGCTTGTTTAAGCGGCTCCCTGGCCAGTGGCGAGGGCAATTGATAGCGGCTCATGTGACCAGCGCCTAAGTCAACCTCAATACCACCAACCAAACCCGTAGCGGTCATCGCGCCCGATCCGGTCAGGTAATGCCATCGGTCATCCAGCTTTTTCCAGCCGGTAAACTTGAACACGGTACGGCGCGGAACATCACCATTCAGTTGTGAAAACAAATGAATGCAGGCCCTGAGGTTGTCCTTTTTGGCTGCTCCCGGATAGATAAAAGGCAAGGTTCCCCAATGCTCATTCGCCCAATTACCTTGCGAGGAATAGAAGCTCTTGGCCGGAACATCGACCAACGGCAACAACGCACCATTAGCCCGCCGGCCTTCAATACGTAAAAAGGTGGCATCGGCCAACCCATCGTCTGAGGTGATCTCTTCCACGATCCGGCAAGTAAAGTCGCATAAAGGGAACTCAACGGTTCCGCTCCCATCCGGCCCATCTCTAACCGTTTTGGTTTGGTGGAATGCGCCATGCTTTATCAAGTAATCGCCAAAGCGCCGCTCTTCGCTGGCACCATTGCCCCCACTACCACCTCCATTTCCACCGGTTTTATTGGGCGTGACCTTACGGGGCGGGCTCTTGGCTGTATCGACCAGCTCCAAAACCGGTTTTTTATCCTTCTGAGTCATTGTCCAATCCCTTTAAATAAATGGCGTAATCATTAAAATCGCCGTCAATCGGTGGCACTGCAACACTACCATTAACAACTTGCGCCGCTTCAGTGGCTTTGGTCAGGCCCGGATTGCCGGGCGTTTGGGTATCATTGTCGGCACAAAAGACAATCTCGGCATCAGGGAGCTTTTCGCGGACGATACGCCCGACCGCCATCAAGTTATTGGCCGCAAAGGCAATATAAACCCGGTAGCCGCTTTCTTCGTGGAGCGTTGCAGCGGTGCCGAAACCTTCGGCAATTAATGCCTTTTTAGTCCTTGGCCCGATCCAGCCGAACAGACCGGCCCGACCGCCGCCAGGCAAGAAGTCCTTATCCCGGTCGAGGACGGGGTGTTTTTCGGTAAAGATGGCCTGAAGGCTACGGATAACGCCGGTTTGGTCAACCATGGGCAAAAGCAGCGCGTTTTCAATGATGAGCGGTTGATACTTGCCTTGATCGTCTTTAACTGAACGCTTCCACGTCCCAACCCGTAAACCGTGCGGCTTGACCTGTTTCCGGATTAAATAAGGATGATCTTCAGGCGCGGGTTTAGCGGCCTGCCAAAGTGCCCGCGCCTTACAAGCTGTCTTGTCTTGGCGCGCTTGCTGTTCAACTTGGCGGCGTTGCTGTTCGGCCTGAATACGTTCACGCTCGACCGGCGTTATAGGTTCGCGTGACTCTCGATGATTATTAACGAAAAAACTTTGCTGCTCGTTACTTTTCCAATTGCACACGATCCCGCCTTGACGATCTGGAAAAATCTTAATCCGAGCATCGTTTTTGCCCTTGTGGTCGTCGGTCAGGTCAGCCACATGAAACTTGCCATCAGCCGGAACGCTCTTATAGTCGACGCCAATGCTTTCACAAGCAGCACGGCAAACCTCCTCGATAGATTGCGGGCTCATTGCTTACCCCCATCGACGATTTCAAGACGGTTATTCTTTTTCACTTTACCGCTTGCACCTGCAATATCGGACTGTTCACGAGGCGATACCGGGCGGTTTACGTAGGCTTCAAGCATTGCCTGAGCGTCATTAATTTCAAGGCGCACAGCCTGAGCTACGCGCCATAACGAGCCAGAGACATTATTAACTATCTCCATGTCCTGTTCGAAAGCGACTTCCATTAAATCGGCAATGGCGGCAGCACGTTCCAAAGCAGGGCTCATACAATCACGCAACTGAGCAAGATCAGTTGGAATCTCACGGCCTAGACGGTGGCTAAGGTTGGCAAAATTGGCGTTTTTAGATGTTTTTTCGGTCATTTGAAATCTTCCTTGCCGGGATGCATTCCGTGCCGCCATGAGCTAAAATAACCCTGCGATTGGGGCAAACGGAATGCACAAACCCCGGCTTTAATAATTAAAGTCGGGGGTTTTTTATGCTTTCTTTTTGGCGTCTTCAGCGCTTGCAAAAGCAGAAATTAAGGCTTGTATATCCTCAATATCCTTGACTACTGAATCAATCGCGCTACAAATTAGCGTATCGGAAAGGCGCTGACCGTCGGATTCAAACTGACAGCTTAACAATTGCAAAACCCCCAAGGCTCTTCCCGTTATCGAGTCTATGCTGTCTATCGTGCATTTACTGTCAACAGTTCCAGAGGCCAGCGCAGAAAGCCGGTGTGAAAAATCAATGTTTAAGTTTTTGTCGGCTTGGGTTTGGTCGCTTGAGTTCATAGCGCACCCC
>DAINRH010000360.1:0-2876 GCA_036741905.1 Methylobacter sp.
GATGATTTTTTTTATATCATCTACCGATATCGGATCAACACCGGCAAAAGGCTCGTCCAGTAATATAAATTGAGGATTGGTCGCCAATGCCCTGGCAATTTCAACGCGCCGACGTTCGCCGCCCGACAGTCCCAAGGCAATTTGGTCGCGCAGATGCAGGATATGAAACTCCTGCAACAATTCTTCAATCACCAACTCCGCCTGCCCTTGCGTTAAATCGGAACGGATTTGCAAAACCGCGCGCAAATTGTCCGCCACGCTCAGTTTTCGAAAAACCGAAGGCTCCTGCGGCAAATAGCCTATCCCTAATTGCGCCCGCAAATGCATCGGATGATGAGTAATGACCTGTGAATCCAGAGTGATTTCACCTTCATCCGCTTTAATCAGGCCCACCATCATATAAAAACTGGTGGTTTTGCCTGCACCGTTAGGCCCCAGCAAACCAACCACTTCGCCGGTATCGACATGCAATGAAACGCCATTAACCACATTGCGTTTATTGTAGCGCTTAATTAGCTGTTTTGCGGCCAGTCTGGTCATGTTTAACGGGTAAAAGATAAAAAATAAAAAATAATACTTGCGCTCTGCCTGTCATGCCATCTGCCCTACGCCCGATCATTTGCCATCGCCCTTCGCAGCCGGCTGTTCTTTAGCTTTGGGTTGCAATACGACATGAACGCGTTTACCGGCTGATTCTTTTTCTCCCGCTTTAACCAGCGAGGTTTTCAAATCGTATTCGATAAAGTCGCTGGAATACGCGCCACTGCCTTGCCAGACAGTGGCTTTATCGATCAAAATCAACAAATTCCTTTTAGGATAATACTCGCCTGTTAGCGCCTCGCCGGTTATATCCTGGTCGCCCTCATTAGGCGTTTGTTTAAATTTGGCCAGATTGCCGGTAAACACCATTTTATCAGCTTCGCCATTTATAAAATAAACCACCAGCTTATCCGAGTTCACCCGAATACTACCCTGAATCGATATGACATTACCGGTATAAGTGCTGGTGGCTTTTACATCATCATAAGTCGCCGTATTTGAATCGATAACGATAGGCTGATCGCCGTCGCTTTCCAAGGCGAAAGCACCCGCGCTATACAGCGCCAATAACAGTAAACAGTAGCCGCTTCCACGTAACATGCGGCGGCGAAAGTTTTTATTTTGTTTCATAGTTACCCTTTACATTAGAGAGCAATTCCAGATGAATCGGTTCCGCAAAAGTCAGCTTCATACCGACACCTGTCGTCCAGTTTGGCAAGCTGATCAACTCTGCCCACGCATCCGTTTCTGCATAACTGATTTCCGGCTTTACTTTTAAATTGAAGGTATAGATTTTAAGCTCCCTGACGCCCTTAGCGGCAGCTCTGTCGACATAGACCTTGCCGGTTAACAACAAATCCTTGCCATCGGCAGACAAAACGCCGGTTTCTGACTTAATGACCCAGGGCGGTGTTTTCTCGTTATAAAAAAACATTAAGGGCTTTACCATATGCGTAGTGCCGTCATCGCTGTAATGAACCATTTCATCGGCAATCAACTTGCTTTTCGGTCTGCCAAGCTCGCTCATTTCCCATTTCGTATAGCCTTTACTGAAATAATCAGGACTGTGCGCCGGAACGCCTATACGCCCAACCTCATCCGAACCGGTCAATTTAATCAGCCACCAACTCATTACCGCGATAATGACCAGGTACAGATAACTGTAGTTTCCATTTAACCGGGTCATTTCACTTCGCGCTCTCGCAAGTCAAATAAGCGTTCAAGACTTCATCAAAATGCCCTTGCGCCTGCATAATAAAATCACAGACCTCCCTGACCGCACCCTGCCCTCCAGGCAACGTCGTACACCAATCGGCGCGCTGTTTAACGGCAAAGTTGGCATCATTAACCGCAATCGCCAGGCCCACTCTGATCATTATCGGCAAATCCAGCAAGTCATCGCCGACATGCGCCGCCTGTTCGTGGCTTATGCCCATAAGTTCAATAATCTCATTGAACGCAGCGATTTTGTTTTCATGACCCTGATACACATACTCAATACCCAGATTCTTCATGCGCAACGCAACCGAGCTTGATTTACGCCCGGAAATAACCGCAACCTCGACGCCGGTCTGCCGCAACAACTTGATACCGTGCCCGTCCCTCGCGTGAAACGACTTGTATTCGCTGCCCTCAGCGTCGAAAAACAACCTGCCGTCCGTCAATACGCCGTCCACATCCAGAATCAGCAATTTGAGCTTCCTGGCTTTTTCCAAAATAGCCAACTTATTTTGTATATCCGTCATCACACGATTCCTGCACGAATCAGGTCATGCATATTCAAGGCACCTATCGCTCTTTGCTGCTCATCAACAACAATTAACGCGTTAATCTTTTTTCGCTCCATAATTTGCATGGCTTCGGCCGCCAGCATACCCGCCGAAATAACCGCGCAATCAGGGGTCATGACTTCGGTGATAGCAGTCTTGTGTATATCAAGGTTTCTGCTCAGCATCCGTCGCAAATCGCCGTCGGTAAAAATGCCGGCGACGCGATTATCCGCGTCGACAATCGCAGTCATGCCCAGCTTCTTCTCGGTCATTTCCAGCAAGGCATGACTGATAAGCGCAGACTCCGAAACGATAGGCACTTTCTCATCGGCATGCATAATATCGCCAACCATCAATAACAGTCGTTTGCCCAAACTGCCGCCGGGATGAGACAAGGCAAAATCATCGCGGGTAAAGCCGCGGGCCTCAAGCAAGGAAACCGCCAGCGCATCGCCCATCACCAAGGCCGCCGTGGTGCTGGAGGTGGGCGCAAGACCCAACGGGCACGCTTCCTGCTCAACAGCCACGTTGATATGGGTGGTGGCAAATTTGGCCAGCGTTGAGGCC
>DAINRH010000361.1:0-2844 GCA_036741905.1 Methylobacter sp.
ATGAGATCAATGTGTCTCGTAAAGCTTGTGTTGCTTGATGTATTCTATGACAGCGTCAGGCAATAAAAAACCTGGATTTAGTTTTCTTGCAATCATGTCCCTGATAGCCGTTGCCGAAATATCCAATGGGGTGACTTGCTGAAAACATAATTTTCCTGCGATAGCTTGCGTTAGTTCTTTAATGGAGCCCGCCAATCGGGCTTTAAAAAAATCATCGAGCGCCGGTGTTTCAAAGCCCGGCCGGGTCAGCACCACGATATGCGCATAGTCGAATAACCGCTGCCATTGATGCCAGCCGGTTAAGTGCTTGAACGCATCGGCGCCGATAAACAACAATAAGGGTTCGCTTGGAAACTCCTCCCTCAAAGACGCCAGGGTGTCGACCATATACGACGGCGCTTGATGCAGATCGTATCGGTCCAATTCCCGTGTATCGATCTTTAACCCCGATTGGTTTTTTATCGCCAGTTCCAGCATCTGTAAACGCATGTCGGCAATGGCAGCAGGCTGTTCGCGATGCGGCGGATTAGCGCAGGGAATCAACCGGACCTCATCCAATCCGAAGATGTCCTTAACCTCAAGCGCCGAACGTAAATGACCGTAGTGAACAGGGTCGAAGGTGCCGCCGAAAATGCCGATCATTTATTGCCGGATATGGCCGTCGCCAAGAACGATGTATTTCAATGAGGTCAGGCCTTTTAAACCCACCGGCCCTCTGGCATGCAGCTTGTCGGTGCTGATGCCGATTTCCGCGCCCAAGCCGTATTCGAAGCCGTCGGCAAAGCGGGTCGAGGCATTCACCATCACTGAACTGGAATCCACTTCCCGCAAGAATCGGCGAGCCAAAGTGTAATCTTCGGTCACAATCGCTTCGGTATGGCCTGAGCTGTGCTGATTGATATGTTCCATCGCTTCATCGATGCCGTCGACAATCCTGATCGATAACATCGGCGCCAGATATTCGGTGTCCCAGTCTTCGTCTGTCGCTCTGATACAGCTTGGAATCAGGGAACAGGTTTTAAGGCAGCCGCGTAATTCGACGCCTTTTTCGATATATTTTTCAGCCAGCGGCGGCAACACTTTGGCGGCAATGCTCTCGGCAACCAGCAGGGTTTCCATCGCATTGCAAACACCGTAGCGATGGGTTTTGGCGTTGACGGCAATCTTAATCGCTTTGTCGATGTCGGCTTTGGCGTCGATATAAACATGGCAGATGCCATCCAAATGTTTGATCACGGGGATTGTTGCGTCTTTGGAAATGCGCTCGATCAAGCTTTTGCCGCCGCGCGGTACGATCACATCGACGTATTGATTCATAGTGATCAGCTCGCCCACCGCTGCACGATCCGCAGTCGCTACGATTTGCACCGCTTCGACCGGCAAATCGGCCGCTTCCAGACCTTGTGAAATACAGGCTGCAATTGCCTGATTGGAATGTATGGATTCCGAGCCGCCTCTTAAAATACAGGCATTGCCGGATTTAAGGCAAAGAGCCGCCGCATCGACGGTCACATTGGGGCGGGATTCGTAAATAATGCCGATCACGCCCAATGGCACGCGCATTTGGCCGACTTGTATGCCGCTGGGCCGGTAGCTTAAATCGCTGATTTCGCCGACCGGATCGGGTAACGCGGCGACCTGTCTTAATCCTTCAACCATCGCTTGAATACCGGACGGCTTTAATTCCAGCCTGTCCAGCGAGGCCGCATCCAGGCCATTTTTCTTAGCCGCCTCAAGATCCTTGCGGTTTTCCGCTATCAACAGTTGGTGGCTGTTTTCAAGCGCTTCAGCGATTTTCAGTAAGGCCAGGTTTTTTTTGCCCGACTCGGTACGGCTTATCTCCCGCCCCGCTTTTCTGGCCTGCCTGCCAAGCGTTTTCATGTATTCTTTAATATCCACTCTATTCTCATTAACCGGATCAATGTTGCGCGCAATTATATCGTTTAATGCGGCTTTTTGACAGTCTTTAACGGTAACAACTATCGGATATTAAACAGTTTTATGAGTCGGCATAGCCGTAATGGGAGCGATTAACGGAAGCTGCCGCAGATTAATCGGCACTATTTTCAACCGTGCGGCCATTAAAATTTCAAACAAAAAAAGGGCGGAATGCTCCGCCCTTCTCTGACTGTATTGAAACTATTGGCCGGCGGCTTTGATATGCTCTACAGCGGCTTCAGCATGCTTAGTGGCCACGTCTGCATGTCCCAAATTACCGTGATCGATTGATTCTTGCAGTTCCTTGGCGGCAGCATCCAAATGCCCTTTGGGTATGCTTTTGGCTACTATGGCGGCGGCCAAGGTGTGCTCCATTGCCAATTTCGCGTGTTCGACCAAGGCTTCAGACTTACCGGCTTTACCCTCGGCAACCGCTGCACTGGCGTGTTCCAGCGCTGCCTTAGCATGATCTTCGGCGAGAACCTCAGTATTTAGAAAAATGCCTAGCAATAACAATAAACCTGTAAATGCAATTATTGATTTTTTCATGATTTTGCCCTCATTAAAGTGTAGGTGATAACCTTTCTGAAAAAGAAACCAACCGACAAAAGCATGGAAGCCCAAATCTCTTGTCAATTGCATGCTAAACCCGTTCAACCTAAAAATTTAGGTATATGTTTAAAGCCGTTACAGGATAGGCGGGGCTGATTTTTTATACAATTAGTAGAATTACCTAACTGATGTTACGCACGCATCTGATAAATAAAGCGTAGTCCACGAAAGGCACAAAAAGCACGAAAAGCAAAGTGGGTATACAAAGGAGAACAAAGACGCAAAAAACAAAGCGCGCCCCCTCTCCTGTCCGTCATGCCTGTATCAAGTCACATACCGGTCATGAACGTTGTC
>DAINRH010000362.1:0-2832 GCA_036741905.1 Methylobacter sp.
ACGTAATCGCGGATTAAACTCAGCTTTCACAGTAAGAAAAATTTCTCACGGTACCGGCGTTGAGCGTGTTTTTCAAACTCACAGTCCTATTATTAGCGAGATCAACGTTAAGCGTCGCGGCGATGTACGTCGTGCCAAGTTGTATTACTTGCGTGACCTGACCGGTAAAGCGGCTCGTATTAAAGAAAAACTTTAATCAAGCTGATTTGCATGAAATAAAAAAAGGCAGCTTAAGCTGCCTTTTTTTATGGCTAATGATTTAGTTTTATTTTGTCAGATTATGCGTGAGCTCGTCATATCCGCCGGGAGCAGGAATCCATACTGGAATAACAATCCGGATATGTAATCATGAAATCTGACAAAGTGAGGTAGTCTGGTTGCATATTTACACTTAGGATTGTAAATTTCTTCATTACTTGTCTTCTTGCCCAATAATTAACATCAGTCAGGACTTGTTTAATGCCATTTATAATAGAGTGGGTGGAAAATTGCTCGGGAGACGAGGATGTCGTATGGCTTCAGACTCCCGCTGGACAGTTTGTTTTAACTAGCCAACAAGGCGTGGTTATTAAAACAGACTGGGAGCCGGGTGCTAGTTTGAGCTCGCCAGCAGAACACGAATTAAACCTCTATTGGCAGAATCCCGATAAACTTATTAACATCAAGCTGCTAAAACAAGGCAGTATTTACAGAAACCAGGTCTGGACTGCGCTTTGCCAGATACCTTTTGGCGAAACTATGACTTATTCTGCATTGGCCAAGAAAATAGGATCATCGGCGCGAGCAGTCGGCAACGCGTGCAGGGATAATCCTTATGCTTTATTTATTCCCTGCCACCGGGTGGTTTCCGTTTCCGGCATGGGCGGTTATTGCGGGCAAACCGAAGGTGATTTAATGGCAATAAAATACAAATTACTGGCATTTGAAGCCAGCCATAAGAAATGAATGCAACCGTTTTAATCGACCAATTTCTCGATGCAGTTTGGGTAGAGCAGGGCTTGAGCGAAAATACACTTTCGGCTTACGGCAGCGATTTGAGGATTTTTGCCAAATGGCTGAAGGATAAGCCGATGCTGGAAGTGGACAGGGGGCAGTTGTCAGGCTTTCTTGAGGAGCGCCATAAAGAAGGCATAGGCAAGAGGTCTACTGCACGTATTCTGTCCAGTTTGCGCCGCTTCTACGGTTATTACATTCGGGAAAACAGCATTACAGTCGACCCGACCGCGTTGATAGAATCGCCCTATATCGGCCAATTGTTGCCCAAATCGTTATCTGAATTAGATGTCGAGTTGTTGCTGGACGCGCCTGAAGTCAGCAATGCTCTAGGTTTCAGGGATAGAACCATGCTGGAAATGCTCTATGCCACCGGGCTTAGGGTCTCGGAATTGGTCAATTTAAAGTTTGAGCAGATCAGCTTTCGGCAAGGCGTGGTCAGGATTATCGGCAAAGGCAACAAAGAACGCTTGGTGCCGGTTGGCGAAGTAGCCATGGGCTGGCTGGAAGAATATATGGTCCGGGCCAGAAAGACTATTCTTGGTGAGCGGCAATGCGATTACCTGTTTGTCACCAACCGGGCGGACAGCATGACAAGGCAGGCTTTTTGGCATATTATCAAACGTCACGCGAAAAAAGCTCAAATTAACAAGGAGTTGTCGCCGCATACCTTAAGGCACGCGTTCGCTACCCATTTGTTAAACCACGGTGCAGATTTGCGGGTCGTGCAGTTATTGCTCGGGCATTCGGATTTATCGACCACGCAAATTTATACCCATATCGCCCGCGAAAGACTCAAAGAATTACACTCAAAATATCATCCAAGAGGATAAAAGATGGCTCAAAATATTCACCCGACCGCCTATATAGCAGAGGATGTATCGCTGGGAGACAATATTACGGTAGGGCCTTTTGCCGTTATTGAAACAGGCGCCCAATTGGGTGCTAACTGTCAGGTGGGCGCTCATGCCGTGGTGCATAGCCATGTAAAAATGGGTGACGGCAATATTTTACATCCGCACGCCGTATTGGGCGGATTGCCGCAAGACACCGGCTTTAACGCCGAAACGGTTTCCTGGCTGATTTGCGGCGATAACAATGTCTTTAGAGAGGGCTTTACGGCACATCGAGCCTCTAAGGAAAATGGCGAAACGCGTATCGGCTCAGGTTGTTTCTTTATGAATAACAGTCATGTCGCGCACGATTGCACGGTCGGGAATAACACCATCTTTGCCAATAATGTCGCGATTGGCGGTCATGTTGAAGTTGGCAATAATGTTTTCATCGGCGGTGCGGTGGTTGCGCATCAGTTTTGCAGAATCGGCTCGTACGCGATAGTGCAGGGCACAACCGGTCTTAATATGGATGTTATTCCCTTTATGCTGATTGGCGGACGCCCGGCCCGGCATTACAAGTTAAACACTGTAGGTTTAAGACGCGCAGGGATTACCGGCGAGCGCTATAAAGTGTTGTCGGCGGCATTTCGCCTGTTAAAGAACAAACAAAGTCTGGATGGTTTGGAAGAAACCGAAGAATTAAAACAATTGAAGGGCTGGTTGGCTGTTAAGTCCAAACGCGGCTTGCACGGGTTTATTAATGTGTCGGAAAAGTAGAGTGGGCAGCGTTTTTCCACTCACGTAAGCATCAAATTAAGAAATATCACCACGAAGCCACGAAGAACACGAAGTTTATTTTTCGTGTTCTTCGTGGTGCGTTAATCAAAGCCAGTATCTGGTATCATAAGCAATTGAATTACGGCACTTCGCCGCCATTCACGTCAATATAAAAGAGTCCTTAGTGAGTACTGCCAAATTTTCATCCCTAGCTTTAAAACCCGCC
>DAINRH010000363.1:0-2787 GCA_036741905.1 Methylobacter sp.
TGAAGAAGCTTATGAAGATGAGTTAATTAATCAGTCAAAGAACAGAACAAAACTAGGACAGTTTTCTGTTAATTGGATAGTCATGTTAGATACGGTTGTTAGTACCTTTATATGTTTCATGAGTGCCATTCATTTTTTCAGGCTGTCCCAGGACCCCGTCGAGCTAAAGCAGTTTCTTATCACATTTTACTCAGAGATAAAGTCAGTGCTGACAGACTATCAATCTGTTATTGCTGTTGTTGCAACGCTCATGTTTGGAGATAAGCTAAAAAACAAGGGCGATAAAGAAAACTAACCCACCACGCCACAAACCCCGCTACGGTGGTTTTTATATTGCCTAAAATTCCGACACAAAAAGCCGATAACCGGTTAAGGCTATCGGCCTTTAATCCTTAAGCGCGCTGGCCAGTCATTTTTTTTAAACTTTTTCTTATATACGTTCCGGCCTCAACCATTTGAATGACAACTGATTTAAGGGCTTTATTTTGTAAACAAAACTAAGTTAAATTTGTTAAGTTATTCTTATTCATAAATCCAGTGCAAACCTTGCCAAATATGGGGTTAAGTATTCACTTTGTGTTTAGTTATGGCGGTCACGTTGCGCTCACGATACCCGCTAAAGCCATCCCAGTGCTGAGTTTACATGCTCACAATACCGGTCACAACGATAGCCGCTGCCTACTTCTGATCTTTTCTACCCAAGTCGCCCCGTTATCCCTAGAATTTTCTGCACTGTAAAGTCATGCTCCGCTTTCATCCGGTTAAAGGTTTTCCAGTGCATCCCCTTTGGCTTTGCTCCGTCCGGGTGGGCTATTCCAGGCTGCCAGCCTAAAAGCCCCCTGATCTTGCCCGCTTTTCTGAATAGTCGATCCTGCTTTGTTTCTTGCTCTGACTTATAGGCTAGGTTAAAGCATTTCCGACAGGCACATTGACCACCCGACAGATAAAGAACGCCTACGCGGCCTTGGCAGTAATCGCACCTGAACCAATGCCGAACACCGCCATAATGACAGGCTGTCTGTGTGAGCTGTACCGTATGCTCGATGGGCTTACCGTTTAGCATATACCTGAACCGAACAGAACCATGTAGCCGATCTGCCGCGCCCAGGTCTTTGACATTAATGCTACTTACTTGGTTGGTTGTCCGTTTGTCGGACTGTCTACCGCTACCATATCCACCCATTTTATTTACCCAAATCATTAAGGAATTTTAACCGAACACTGCGCGCTATATGTTGTGAAACTCTGCGCCGAATACCGCCTAAAGCCGCGCCGATTCTGTGTTTTAGTGTCCCATTAATGCGCGGAAACTGCGAACCATTACCGTGTGTCACTCGCACCACATATTTTGGCTGTAAACTTGCTCCAAGCCGCTACTTAAATCGCTTCAAGCTTTCTTTCTGATCCCGTAGCAATGACGACATTTCCCGCATTATGGCGCGTAAGCCGCCCTTATAGGCATTACGTGATGCTATCGCCTTACCTTCTACAGTTCGTGCCCCTGTTGAGCTATTCCACGGTTTCCAGGTCTGAATTAACGCCGATTGCCGCGCTCGTCGTTCTGGTGTCCAGCCGTTCGCCATGTGTCTGTTCCAATAGTTCGTTTTGCTGTTTTTTAATTTCTTCCGCGTGCGGAGCCGGTGCCGGTATGCCGTTGTTAACCTGTTGGTGTCCGTTTGAAATATTGGCTTGTTTGGCAAAGATCAGCGGCGGGTTCTTTATCGCGGACAATGTTTCAAGGGTTGACCGGCATTGTCCCTGTGCTTTTAAGGCTAGACGTAGAAATGTTTCATAGTGCGGCATGTGTGATTGAATCTGCGCTTTCCTAGCCAGATTATTAAACAAGCCATCCAAGGTACAGGCTTGCATCAACAGCATAGCCTCTGGACGTTTCATATCGCCCGCATTCACTTTATCGATTTGCGTGGATAGCTCTTCGGCATACGCATTGATCCCGACTTCTGAACCTTGCCATTGATGAATTGTAAGCGCTGCCTGCACCCTTGGACTGGTTATTAACCCTGCCATCTCTTCATCGGTTCTCGGCTTAACTGCTGCCTTCGTCGTTGGTTTCTTTTTTACTGCCATATTTGATCCCCAGTTTAGGAATTAATTTTGAGCCGCCGTGCTGTTGTTGCCTCATGGCGCTCTGTTTTTAGCTTTCAAAAACCATAGTGGATGGTAAATAATAGGTACATCCCTTATGCTGAACACTGAAGACTAAAAACGGCCATCATAAGTTATTGATTCATATAGAACAGCGTTCATATACTGAACACCTGTTCACTATACGGCATGAAGTGTTCAGCATACGGCATGAAGCGTTCACATTATGAACAAGCCAATCAATTTTCCTGTTTCCAGTTTCGCCATTCATCGGTCGGCTTTTGGTCGTTAAAGTCACGAAAAGTAAGTCGCCATTTTCTCGCCAATTGTTTATTAAAGTGAGCCTCCAGCATTAACTTGATGAAGCCGTGAGACTCTAACTCCCTAAGCGCTTCGTGTGCCTTGCCTCGACTACAGCCTACCCGGTTTTGAGCCTCGGTCACGCTGTAGGCTATCGGTTCATACATGCGCCAATGGGTTTGCATCAGAATCAGCAATTTAACCGCATTGCCGCTCAATGTTTCATAAGCGGCTGAGCGGATCATTTCAACATTCTGAGCAATGTACTGTTGTTTCTTAAGTACCTTTGCCATCTTCGCCGCCTAAAGAACCTTCGTTCTTTCGACAACAAAACCATCCAGTACATTTTTCATTGCTTGATAAATTTCCTTATACGGCAGT
>DAINRH010000364.1:0-2732 GCA_036741905.1 Methylobacter sp.
GCTGTCTTCAGGATTAATATGCTCAAACCAGTCGATTTTTTGTACGCCGTTATACAAGTCTTCCTGGGTTTTTACCTCGAAAGAGCTTAGCACCAGTAAAATCCGATTTGCTGTTCTTGACCACAGGCAGGCCCGATAGGCGGTTTCCAAGTCTCCCTGAAAAGCGACTCCGGCCAAGGTGGCTTTGATGTTTTTTACGCCGAGCGCTTGGAGTTCATCGGTCAGGATGGTTTCCATCGCCTTGGGTGTTGTAGCAAATAGTTGGTAAGTGGGCATAAGAACTTAGGTGAAAGGTGCAAGGTAAAAGGTGCAAAAAAACAAAAGGCGCAAGGCTCGCTGTCCTTGTGCCTTTATCCTTGAACCTTTAACCCGCTTTATTGAATTTTGATCAGCTCAACATCGAAGATCAATGCGGCGTTCGGGCCGATTGCGCGGCCTGCGCCTTGTTCGCCGTAAGCGAGTTCTGACGGGATGAAAAAGCGGTATTTGGCGCCTTCTTTCATCAACTGCACGCCTTCAGTCCATCCGGCGATGACTCTGTTCAGCGGGAATGTGGCCGGTTCGCCGCGGCTGTAAGAGCTGTCGAACTCTTCGCCGTCAAGGGTTGTGCCTTTGTAATGTACGGTAACATTATCGGTGGCTGAAGGTGAAGCGGCGCCGGTTCCGGGGGTTAATACTTCGTATTGCAAGCCGGTTGCCGTCGTTACGATATTGGGTTTTTTAGCGTTTTCGGCAAGAAAGGCTATTCCTGCGGCTTTATTTTCTGCGGGGGTGGTGGCATTGGCCAGTGAAAACATAGTAAATCCTATAAGAAGAACGGTGACGATTGAAATAATTTTAGTTTGAATTTTTCTCACGACTTATCCTTTATTGTTAACGTAGAATCGCTAGTTTATCAAAAAAACCAACCTTTGTTTTCTAAATCGTTTTGGCATTCGCCTAATTGGCTTTGGAAAAGTTTTGCCCGCTTGGCTACTTTGTTGGCAATCTGTACCAGTCCCGCTTTTTTTAAATAGCTTTTACGTTGATAACCGCCGTGTCCTTCATGGTAGGCGAGGTATAAGTTTTTGGCATCCAGTTTGGATATGCCCAGCCGGCTGTGGCTGATGTCGCAATACCAGCCGATAAAATCGGCGGCATCGGCAAATTCATCGCGATCCGCTCCCCAGCGGCCTGCCTTGGATTGATAGCTGTCCCAGGTTTCATCTTTGGCTTGGGCATAGCCGTAGGCGCTACTGTCCCGGGGCAGGGGAATAAACCCCAGCAGCCAAGGGCGGGGCGGTTGTGCATCGGCGACAAAGCGGGACTCTTGATGCATGATCGCCATTTGAATGGGAATAGGCACGCCCCATTTTTCAAACGCGTTTTTAGCGTCATCATACCAGTCGTCTTTTTCCCTGAAAGTAGAGCAGATATTGTCGCCGTTTTTAGGCGTGAGCGCCGTGCAGGCCGCCAGAGACAGTAACAACAGCAGGGTTAATAGCTTTTTCATGATGCGCTGAGGTGTGTAGGATTTGAGATATGGTTGGCGATCCGGTTCGCTGAGACTGTCCTGAGCGTAACCGAAGGACTCAGGACAGGAAAAATAAGTGCAACCAAAAGAAAAAATATCACACAGACACTATAATTGCACGAGCTAGCCTTATACAGTATTTGAATAACAAGATAAATGGATAATCAGAGAGGAAATTCAGATGAATTTAGATTTAAACCGGCCTTATCGAAAAAATTTAACCTCGCATGGCTTGATTTACATGGGGGGGGAAGAGCAGGAAATCATTGTTAAAGATATTTCGTTAACCGGTGTGCTTGCAGAGTTAAAGTGCGAACAGGCGGGTCCCAAAGACGCCAAGGATATTTTCGATATGTTGTCCGCATCGACGACGATAGATTTGTATCTTCCGGAAATGCGCTTGGCCGGTGAAGCCGAGGTGGTCAGGGTTGATATGCTGAATGATCGTATATTACTGGCATTGGAATTTAGAAATGTTACTTATGATGTCGATAATCAGCTGTATAAGAGAAAGGTGTATAGAAAAAACATGGCGGTTGCCGGCAGAATCCTGCTGGATGGCGAGTATCGAGAGTTTAATACCGTCAATGTTTCAGTAGAGGGATTAATGATTAATCTTGCTGAAGCCATCGCTGTTGAAGAGGGTGAGACGACCGCATTTGAAATTGAGCGCTTGGCGTTGGAAGGCGAGATAAAAGTGATATGGGCCGAGCGTAGCGCCGACGGTGGAATATTGCTCGGCTTGCAATATGTGCATATGGAAAAAACAATGATTAAGGGGGTGCCGCGCTTTGCCCGCTAACAAACTGCATAACCTCTTGCCACCAGGGAAGCTCATCCGCCAGTGGCAGGGTGTTGTGGTTTACTCCCTTAAATGACCAGAGTTTCTTGGCGTGGTGCAATGAATCGAACAGCTTTAGGCTGAATTTATTGGGGATGATTTCATCTTGTTCTGCCAGCAAAATTGCCGTGTTTCCCGCGTAATCTTTTAAGTTTTTAATGTTGTCGAATTTGTCTTTGACCAGCCATTTTGCCAGCAAAAACCAGTAGTGGTGTTGGGCAACAGCGGCCATGCTGTCAAACGGCGTGACTAAGACAATGCCTTTAACCGGAACCTGCCCGCTCTGCACGATGCCAGAGGCCACGCCGCTGCCGAGTGATTCGCCAGCAATTCCCAATTTAAAACCCTGCTAGAATAAAGATTTTATCAACGCTCCAG
>DAINRH010000365.1:0-2725 GCA_036741905.1 Methylobacter sp.
GAACTTCGCTATCGGTGATAAAGGCCATCATCTTGCTCGGGAAGGCACCCGGTGCAATGCAGTTAACCGTAATGCGGTCGGCGGCAAACTGCCTAGCCCAATTCTGACTCATCTGATGTACCGCCGCCTTGCTCGCGCCGTACGAAAATGCATTGCCACCGGTGCCGAAGCCAGCCACGGAACCGATATTGATGATCCGTGATGGATCGATGTTGCTGGCCGCCTTCTTCAACATGGGCAGAAATTCCTTGGTAACAAAGAACGGCCCTTTCACATTAATGTCGAGTACCCGGTCCCATCCAGTCTTTGGAAACTCTTCAAACGGTGCCCCCCAGGTGGCACCGGCATTGTTCACCAAAATATCGATGCTATCCACGTTCGCGCGCACGCTATCGGCGAGTTTCTTTGCGCCTTCTTCGGTGGACAGATCGGCAGCGATCGCCACGCAGGTGCCGAACCTGGAAATCTCCGCGGCAGCGGCTTCGAGATCAGCCGCCTTGCGCGACGAAATATAGACCTTCGCGCCGGCCTGGACAAAACCCTTGGCAATCATGAAACCGATACCGCGGGAACCCCCAGTGACAACAGCGACTTTGCCCTTCAGCGAAAACAAATTCTGCATAGCAGAGCTCCTAAATGAATTAGGTAAATCGAAATGCCCCACCCATCGAGGGGGAGCGTTATTCTTAAATGCTTTGTCAGGTGACTGGAGAGAGAGGTCTCTGACAGGCGGTTGATGATGCGGCGGTCAATTTCACAGGTTCAGGACACAGCACGCGGTGGCACAGAGATTGATGCCAATGTCAGCCCAGATGGCGCAGAGCCGATTTCTGGTTTTCTTAAAGCAGATTTGAGCGGCTGACAATTTGAAATCCCCGGGCATTGCCCGGGGCTGCTTTTCGTTTTCAGCCGTTGGTATGCGCTTTAGAACGCATGTTCGACGCCTGCGGTGACAGCGGTAGTAGCAGTCGCGCTACCGGTATAGGAGCCGAGCGCGTACTTCGTCGAGTTTTTGTTATCCATCTTTGCCCAACCTACAAGCAAACGCGTGCCCTTGAAAATCGGATAGTGGTATGTAACACCATACTGCACGGCATCGTCATTACCCACCAGTTTGTCATCCTTGACAATATAAGACGCGGTCAGCGTACCGGTTCCAACCGGTGCCGTCATGCCCAAAATCATGTCTGTATTGTCTTTTGTCTTTACACTGGTCGCAGCATTGTTAGCCGTGTTCCAAGCATAGGCAAAAAACACTTTCGCCACCTTGAAATCGTAGTTGACTGCAAAGAGACTATTGTTTGTATCAATGCTTGTGATGGGGGCCGTGGAGCTAGTCGCGTTGGATTTATGGTTCGAAAGCTCCACCACCAACGGGCCTTTTCCGTAACCAACGTTCAAGCCAAGCGAGCTGTTGTCTGAGGCACTGCCTGCTACTTCTCCCATGTAGTAGGCTGCCGCGCCATAGAATCCATCGCGGGCGTAGGTCCAGGGGTTAAAGCCCGGTGAGTTGTAAATAATGCCGTTGTTTAGGCGAACACCACTGTACTCCATCAAATTGGTCGATGAAAGCAATGAGTAGGTCCCGGATGGGTCAGCGACAAGAGCCAAGGTTGCAAATGCCGGTGTATACAACCGTCCTGCTCGAACCGCACCCCAATTACCCTGCAAACCAACATAGGCCTGCTTGTCGAAAAGAGTAGTCGCGTTTGCCGACGCACCCATATCGAGATTGAAGCCGCTCTCCAATTTGAAGAAAGCTGCGTTATCACCCTCCAGATTTTTTCTGCCGCTGACCATCACTGAGGAAGGCCCCGATATTGTGGAAGTCGTTGCGCCGGTAGCGCTGGTAGAGAGGCCGACACCGGCATACAAAGTACCAGTTAAATTCACAGTTCCTTGTGCATATACAGCACCGGATAACAAAGAAATTGCGGAAATTGTTACGAGACATTTTTTCATGATTCAACCTTTAAATTAAGCGACGAACACGACGAACACAGGATTACAGGCAGGCTTAACAAATTATGTTGAAGCCTGATGCGCGAACGAGCAGAATGGACTGCTCTATGCAAGAATTGCTATCAAACTACTGCAAATCCGGGCTGCGCAATAAAGCGCGACAGATGGTGATCCGTGCTACCCAGCGTCATCTCAATAGCGGTCAAGCGCTTGAAATAATGTGAAATTGACATTTCATTGGTCATGCCCATGCCGCCGTGCATTTGCACGGCTTGCTGACCAATGAACTTCATGGCCTGTCCGACCCTCACCTTGGCTGCAGACACGGTCTTGCGACGCTCCTCGGCCTCAGCTGTCTCCACTTTGACCACTGCTAGCGTCGTAATCGAGCGAGCCTGCTCCAAGTGGATCAACATGTCGGCCATGCGGTGTTGCAGAACCTGAAAGGTACCGATGGGTACATCGAACTGCTTGCGGGTCTTGAGATACTCCAGGGTCAGGCTGTTGGCTGTTTCCATGGCACCGACGGCCTCTGAGCAGAGCAAAGTCACGCCGTAGTCGGATACGGAATCCACAGTCTCCCATGCCTGGCCGGCAGTTCCCAACAACCCGGTCTTTGGCACCTTGACCTGGGCGAAAACCACGTCAGCGGCGCGTTGGCCATCGAACGTCCGGTATTCACGCATACTCACGCCCGGCGCATTGGCCGGAATGTAGAACAGCGAGATGCCCGACTTGTCGCGCTGGTCACCACTGCTACGAG
>DAINRH010000366.1:0-2723 GCA_036741905.1 Methylobacter sp.
CTGATTTTAGGTGGAGAGCAGTTTCATTGCCTATCGCTGGGTAACGATTGAACGGCATGGAACCCTGAACCGGTCCACAACGTTATTGTGCATAACGTTGCCCCCTGGTTCCAATATCAGCAACATTTACAATTATCCATAGGTATAAAAACATGACTAATGTTAACGCATTATATGAAGACTTGGCGCACATTGACGCGATGAAAGAGCATTTGCTTATTCAGAAACAGCAATATACTGAAACAACAGGTAAAGCAAGCGAATCACAAAGGGAGGTTTGGAAATGCCGGGGCAAGCTGGACGGCTTAAAAATACAGCTCAAGGCACAAGGCGATAATAAAGAACAGTGGTTGGTTCAGCAGGTAGCCGAAGTGGAAAAAGAATATGACCGCTTGGCGGAAGAGGCCGAACAGTTATCAAGGAGACAGCAGGATCTTAATGAAGAAATCTTGCTGCAAGAACATGCGATTGCCAATAACCATTTGCTCAATCATGTCACCTTGAAAGGGGTGCTTGAGCATCAAGAAAATATTAGCCAGGCGGCAGCGGAAGTTGAACGCATTAACCAACTCATCCAGGCTCAAACGCCGCCTATTAATGCATTGACTACCGCTGGGTTGCCTTTGAATAGCTTGCTGGAGCAGAAAGAAGATATTCTTGCTGATATTGCCGCCGGTACGAGTTCAGAACAGGAGTTGGATGACATTAACCAACAAATAGAACAGGTTCAGGCAAATATTGAGCAAGCCAAGGTAAAGGCAGACAGGGCCAAGGCCGCACAAATAGGGCTTGAGCGTAAACTTGAAGAGGCAAACCAGGTATTAACCGGACTGGAAGATAAAAGTCAGGGCGTTCGGGAGGGTCTGTTACATGCGTTGGCTGAAGAGGAAGGTCAAAACTACTTCAAGATAGCCGACCAGCTTCAGAAATCGTTTATTCGTCTGATGGGATTGCATGCCTTAATACAACAGCAATCGCCCAAGCGTATCGGTATTTGTATGAATAACCGGGAGTTAAGAATACCTGGCTTTAAGCTTGGGAGTGCCGGGCAATATATGAATGAAAAAGACACTTGGTTTTTTGATTGGGATAAAAAATTCGGTTACGGGCATAGTGAGCGGGAATCTATGACAGCGGAGTTGCAAAAGCTCAAGCATGCAGGCGTAACGGTTATTTAACAACCTTTAAGCGCTGGCGCTGGTTGCGCCAGTGCTTAAGTTATCGTCAATATTGAGGGGGCAAGTCATGAGTAATTCGCATAACCAACAAATGAAATTGATCCATGTTGCCAAGCGTGATTTGAAATTAGCCGATGAAGACTACCGGCGTATTATTCGGGAGGTAGGAGGTTCCGCTTCAGGATCAGCCAAAGACCTGACCGACAGAGGCGCTAATCGGGTGCTGGATCATTTTAGAGCATTAGGCTGGATGCCGTCCAAATTAGGCGGGCAAGCCCTGACCGGTTTGAAAGGACAGCGTGTCGGCATGGCAACACAAAAACAATTGGCCCTGTTGCTGAGCCTTTGGAGCGACGCGGCCAGAACGCCAACAGAGGCGGCTTTTAATCATTTTCTGCAAAGCCGCTTCGGCATTAGCCATTATCGTTTCTTGCCCCTGCATAAGGTCTCCGGTGTCAAGGCCGCGCTGGATTCCATGATTGCACAAAAGCAGACGGAGCCGGAGGCGGAGCAAACAACTGACCAACAAGCCCAAGCGTAAGGCGTGAAAGATTTCACGGCTTTTAAGCTCTGCGGCAATCCATAAAATAGGGGGAACTAATTCACGTCCTTGAGGTTGTTTGTTTTGGAACTTATCCCCGCTATTACCCCTCAAGAACTTGCTCAAGTCGATGCTAAACGGCTCCCACCGCAAGCCAAAGTCATTGTCAATTTAATTGGGATCGAAGATACATGGACGCTCTTGTCTGATCGTGGCGGTCGAGAGATTCAAATTCCGGTAGGCGACCGTTCAGACACCTATCTGCATCAGCTCCTTCCGCAAGCCTCTGCCGCCGCCTTAATCAAAAGATTTGCCGGGATGCGCTTAACCCTTCCGAAAACGGACAAAATCGTTATACAAATTCGGAATCATAGAATTTACCAAGCTAAAGCCCGAGGCGCGACAACAACCCATCTAGCCAGACGCTATCAGTTGACCAAACGCAGCATTATTTTGATTTGCACGCGAATGGATGACGGTAACCGGTTTTAAAATGCCTTCAAAGAAACCCAGCCGCCAACGGCGTTAATTCCATCCATTAGTAAGCTTGCATATGTTTGATGTGTTGAAAAAAACCGGTAAAAAGCTGCTAGGCACTGAGATTGCCTCGCGCTCATCCGACCCGAATTTTTACGGTGTACTCCAATTTTTGCCTAACCCCGACACGATCTTACGCAAGATGGGTAAGAGCCAGGAAGTGTTTGCGGCCATTATGGCCGACGCGCACGTTATTGGTGAGTTGCGGCCGATGCGGGCCAATATCATAGCTCATAAATGGCGGATTTTGCCGGGCGGCAATAGGCTTGAGGATTTGCGGGCATTTGAACTGGCACAAAAGATTTACCGTCAGCGACCGGCGCCGGGCATGGGTTGGCCGGACGTGTTCTGGACTATGCAGGAAGCCGTTTTACGCGGTCAGCGGATTCATGAGGTCGTTTGGGAGCTGGCTGACGGTTTACAAGTCCCTGTTCGGGTGCTTGACCGTCCTAATCACCGCTTTATTT
>DAINRH010000367.1:0-2651 GCA_036741905.1 Methylobacter sp.
AATAACAGTTAATGTGACGCATGGACTGCGCAAAACAGGAGGTGAGGGAGGGAAGTTTTTTTACATAGACGCAAATCGGCTTTAATGACGAATCGCAAAATAGCGCAGAGCAAACGGAATTGTTAACGATGCAGCAAGATCAAGTAATCGTTGATTTTAGTGGAATGCAATTGCAGGGAGCTTTCCAGCGCGCCAAGCGCCGCCAGCGGCTGATCGGTACGGAACACGCCGTTGACGCGCCGCTCGGCAATGCTGTCATCGCTAATCAACAGGTAGCCTCGATGGTAGCGGTTGAGTTCGGCCATCACTTCGCCCAACGGTTGATTTTCAAACACCAGCGTGCCGCGTTGCCAGGCGGTCACCGTCTGCCTATCGATAGCTTTAATAGGCCCCAATCCTGCTTGCGCATCGTAAACAAGCTGCCGGCCTTCGCCGACCACCGCATGCTGCGTATGACCTTCGGCTTGCTCAACATCGATTGCAACGCTGTGCTGGGTGACGCTGACTTCGGCTTGGCTATTGCGCAAGCGGATATTAAAGGCGGTGCCCAATGCGGTAACGGTGCCGTGTTCGGCATGCACCTGAAAAGGCCGGGTTGCATCGGGACTGACTTCGAACCAGGCCTCGCCTTGTAACAGAGTCAGTTGCCGTTGGTTGCCGTCGATGCGCACCGCCAGCGCGCTGTTGCTGTTGAGATGCGCGACGGAACCGTCACTCAAACGAATGTCGCGCATTTCGCCGTAACCGGTATGGAAATCGGCGCGCAACAGCATCGGCAGCGGGCTGAACAGCCACAACGCCAAGCAGCACATTGCCAGAGTCGGCACAGCCCATAGCCTATGGAACAACGGTGTTTTGGGCGCAATGATTTCAGGCATGGCGATTCGGTGCTTAAGCGCATCCAGTTCTCCCCACAACGCACAAATCGCATCGAACGCCTGCCGATGTTGCGGATCGGCGTCTAGCCAGCGGGCAAACTCGATACGTTCCCCGGCGCTGACCTCATCGCTATCCAGCTTGACCCACCAGGCATTGGCGACGGCTTTGATCGCGGCGTTATCGGTAGCGGTTGATGTTGATTTCATCTGAGGGAGTCCAAGATTTAAGCCATTGCCATTATAAGACGCATGACGCTATAAAAACAGGAGCTCGTCCGGCTACAGATCATCCGTTTGCTGTAACTTCTGTATGGCGTTGCGTAAATGCTTTTCCACCATGTTGCGGGATATATCCAGGCGTTCGGCGATTTCGGCATGACTCAGTTCCTCAAACTTGCGCAACATAAACACCGTCCGGCATTTGGGCGGCAGCAGGTTGACCGCCTCGACCAGTTTATCCAAGCGCTGCCGGGCAGCAATCGTTTGCTCGGGATCAATGCCGTCGCTGCTCTGTAGCTCTTCATTGATAAAATCGACGTTATCGACATAATGATTGCGGACTTTGTGGCGGCGCTCATAATCGGTGGCCAAATTGGCGGCGATACGGTGCATCAAGGCGCGGGGATTTTCCGCTTGCTGCCAAAGATTACCCGTCATCATGCGCTGATAGGTTTCTTGAACAAGGTCGGCAGCGGTCTCGATACAGCCGCAACGCTTGTACATCACACGACGCAATTCCTGGTCGTAGATTTTGATGAGTTGGGTGATGGCGGCAACGTTGCTCATAGGGTTAAAGAAGGCAGTTAGGCTTTTTGTAATCAAGTCTAAACGCAAGCTTTATGCCAGTAGCACTGAAGGCCTGAACTGCCAAGGCCTAAGGCAAACGGATACAACCAATCGATTCAGATTATTGCGTGATATGCCGTAGGTACTGTGGCATATCGCGCAGTTTTGGCGACCGCGTTAAGGTGCGCGGCACGCCTTAATCTATGCGGCGATGTAATTTAGCCCGGCGTTTTTGCAGCCAGCGAATCACGCCGGTAACAAACAATATCGGACAAGCCAGGCCGGTCAAAAACACTAAAATCCGCCCGGTCCAACCGAAGGCCCTGCCGCTGTGCAAGGGCCACTGCCATTCGATAAAGGTTTGTCCTGCGGTGTTGCGGGTGCCGGGATCCTGTACTTTCAAAATCGTGCCGTTGTATTGATCGACAGTAACCTGCCGCTCCGACCAAAACCGGCTTAGATTGGGTACGTCGCTGATGCTGATACGATAAACGCCGGTTTCGCCATCGGGATTGTTCAGCCAATCGATTCGTCCCTCAGGATAACGGCTTTGCACAATGCTTAACGCCTGCGCCAAACCGATCGGCTTTTTGCTCTCAGCAGGTAATGAATGCGGACTCTCCATAAAACCTTGCGTACCGGGCGACAGCTGCTTAACCAGCGCCATAAACGGGTCGGGCAAGTTCATGTAAACGCCTGAAAGCAGCACCACGAATAAAATCGGGAAGGTGTAAAACCCCGAAGCTTGATGCAAGTCATGATTAAAGCGTTCGGCACTGGCATGGGGTTTAATGCTCAACACGCGTCGCCAATTCCCCGTTAGCGGCCACCACACAATCAGGCCGGTCAATACCGAAAACAACAAGATGACGCCCATGATGCCGACGATAATCCCGCCCGTTTCGCCGGCCAACAATGCAAAATGCAACTGAAAAACAAACGGAATCAAGGCGCGGGGAAAAATATCACCGGCCTTCTTGATCAAAT
>DAINRH010000368.1:0-2645 GCA_036741905.1 Methylobacter sp.
AAATTGAAAGCAACGGCCCAGCAATTTTTAGGCAAAGTTGTGTAGATACTTATGCTCCTGTTGGAGAGGGTTAATGATATATTGTGCAAACACTATATGTGGTTTGCGCAATATCACTTCCCGCGCCGCTCAATCATGTTGTACAAAGCCATCCCGGCCAGCATCGACGCAACAAATATCCATGCTTTGGGTTGTCCGGCGGCGGCGCTTACAACAGCCGGACCAGGGCAAAAACCCGAAAGTCCCCAGCCGATCCCAAAAACCAAGCTGCCTAATAGCAAACGGCTATCCAGCTCGGTTGCAGTGGACAATCGCATAGGCGCTCCCAATAAGCTGCGTTGACGTTTTTTAGCCATAGTAAACGCTCCGGCTCCAATCAGGATTGCGCCTGCCATCACGAATGCGAGGGACGGGTCCCAGGTGCCAGCCAAATCCAGAAAGCCAATGACCTTCGATGGATCGGTCATGCCGGAGACGATCAGGCCCAGGCCAAACAACAGCCCTACGAGAAAAGCATTAAGATTCAAAATGGTTAAAGCCCTAACAAGTGACGGGTCAGATAGACGGTAATAAAACCCGCCGTCATGAAAGTCAGCGTTGCTGCAATCGACCGGATCGATCCGCGGGAAATGCCGCAGACGCCATGGCCGCTGGTGCATCCAGACGCATAGCTGGTGCCCAGGCCTACCAGTAGACCGGCGATAATCAATTGCGCCGTTCCCGCTTCGATAGTCACAGCGGGCAGGTTGAAGGCAATTCGATAGGCAAAAGGGGACGCTGCCATGCCGAGCAGAAACAGCACGCGCCAGGTTTTGTCCCCTTTGTCGGCTTGAACCAGGCCGCCTAAAATCCCGCTGATACCGGCAATCCGGCCATTCAGTAACACAAACATTGCAGCGGCAATGCCGATTAATAAGCCGCCGGAGAGACCGGCAATATAAGTGCTGTGTGTGAAGTCAGATAAATTCATATTTATTCTTTAAGATATAAACGTCATAGTCTAAAACATTTAGCGCATCAAAACGGCTTAACCACCGCCAGGATTATGATGCCGACCAGAAACAAGACCGGCACTTCATTCATCCAGCGATAAAAAACATGTCTGCGCCGGTTGCGGTCATGTTTAAAATCAAGCAGCCACAGATAACAAAAATAATGATAAACCAGCGTCAGCGCCAGCAGCGCCAGTTTTGCATGCAGCCAGCCGGCATTTGCATAAACAGCCCAGTCGTAAGCAACCAGCATCCAGATGCCGAATAGCAAGGTCGCGATCATGCCCGGCGTCATAATGCCGAAGAACAGCTTGCGTTCCATTACTTTAAAGCGCTCGTTGCTGATTTCATCAGCGCTGATCGCGTGATAAACATACAGGCGCGGCAGGTAAAACAGACCGGCAAACCAGGTGACCATAAAAATCAGGTGTAACGCTTTCAACCAGAGCATGGGTTAGCCTTTAAGTAGTGATTCGATATTTGTTTTCATTTTTGCCAAGTCGAAAAGGCCGATTTCTTTTTTAACCACCGAACCGTCCGGGGCGATTAAAAAGGTGCTGGGTGTAAACATAATGCCGCCGAAAGCCTCGGCGTGTTCCGATTTTAAATCCAGCGCCACATTGTAAGGCAGTTGCTTGGCTTGAGTCATATCGACGACGTGATTCGGCGGATCGTAATACATCGCAACGGCAATCATCTCAAGACCCGCTGCATGATATTGGGTATAGAGGTCGATTAGATGGGGAATTTCCTGGATACAAGCCGGGCAGTCAGTCGCCCAAAACGTGACGATAACCGGTTTGCCGCGCAAATCTTTTAGCGCGATTTTTTGGCCGGTGAGGGTGGTGAAAGTCACATCCGGCGCTGAAGTGATGGTCTTACTACAGCCTATTAATATGAGCAGTAACAGTAAAAAACCGAACTGCCGGTATTTTGTTTTCATGGGGGATGGCTTGTGTGTTGGGAAGGGGGACAAAATAACATACCCAACTTAAAAAATCATAACAACCCTGGATTGTGAGTTTGAAATGTATGATTCCGGAGCTTCCATAGAGCGGGTTGCTTTTCGGATTCATCGAAATGGGTTATTTATTAAGAAGTGTGCATGAAATAACGTGAACAACTTGCCCACGTTATTTCGTGCATATTCCTTAAAAACAAAAAACACCAATCGCGTGAACGACTGGTGTTTTATCCGGCTTGGATGGAACGGCCGCAACCGGAACTTGACGCTACTGCTTTTCCTTGTTTTTCGTGCCTTTTTGCACTTTTTTATCGGCGGTCTGGGCTTTTACTTTCGTTTCTGAAACATCATAATCTTGTTTAAAGGTCTCGGCGCAAACCTTTAAAGCCGTATGGTCTTGAGCGGCTTGCACACAGCTCAGGTTTTTTTGAGCAATTTGCACCTTTTCCAGAACATTGGCTATTTGGCGATCCTTATCTGCCTGAAATGTCGCCGTATCAGGATCATCGGCAGCAGCCATTGCAGGGGGCGACAAAACCGCGCTATAAATTACTGTTAATAAGATTGATTTTGTAAAATTCACATTTCCTCCTCAATGGTCTTATAAACGAGTGAGAATTTTCAACCCCACTCTCTACCTAAAAAACTACGCTGCAAAAGTATGCATGTCAAATGATTAATTCTTTCAG
>DAINRH010000369.1:0-2643 GCA_036741905.1 Methylobacter sp.
CACATGGATGTGAAGGTATGACTTGGCATAATGCCTAAATCGGATACGGCTGCCAGGGATAGTCACCCTCCCTGGCTCTATATTCCTGCATCCATACCGGAATGACGGCGTTTTTTACATCTTTATAATCAAGAAGATGTTTGAAGAAAACCAACGCCGCAAAACACAATTTCACCATTAAATGCATTATTCAAAACCCATATGATTGATTTTAGCGATGTCGCTTTTGTATTGGCCTTAAGCCTGCCCTGACGATGAGCATTCGGAAACGGAAGACCTTTGGCTGTTATTGGACAAAAATTGGCATGAACAAATGCTGTTAGTTGTTCGCGCCTTTCGATATGATGCTGCTGTCAGAATGAGTTCCGCCAAAAAAGTCGCCGCTACTGCCCCAGTTTTACCATTAAAAGTCCCAGCTTCTAACCAATCAGAAGGAATCAACGCATGAAAATAATTTCCTGGAATGTCAACGGCGTTCGCGCCGTGCAAAGCAAAGGCTTCGCCGAAACCCTCGCATTGCTCGATGCCGACTGCATTCTGTTGCAGGAAACCAAGGCCCAGGCCGATCAGATCGATAAGGCGCTGGAGGGCATCGACCGTTACCGGATTTATTCCAACTGCGCCGAACGCAAGGGTTATTCCGGCGTTACTATTCTTTCCCGGAAGGAGCCGTTGCAGGTTATCAGCGACATCGGCATTGTCGAGCACGACCGCGAAGGCCGGGTGATCGTCGCCGAATTCGAGCATTTTTTTCTGCTTAACGTGTATGTGCCGAATTCGGGCGAGGCATTGGCCCGGCTGGATTACCGGCAAACGTGGGATGTCGAGTTTCTGGCCTATTGCCGGCAACTGCAAAGCAAGAAACCGCTGATCGCTTGCGGCGATTTTAATGTTGCGCACCGGGAAATCGATATTGCCCGCCCGAAGCCGAATTACAATAAATCGTCCGGTTATACCCAAGTCGAAATCGACGGTTTCAGCCGTTTTCTCGATGCCGGGTTGGTCGATACGTTCCGGCATTTTCATCCGGATACCGTCGCTTACAGTTGGTGGAGTTTCCGCGCCGGGGCCAGGGCAAAAAACGTCGGGTGGCGGATCGATTACGTGTTGACCAGTGGCGCATTGGTCGACAAAGTCAAACGGGCTTTTATTCTGCCGGAGATATTCGGGTCGGATCATTGCCCGGTCGGCATCGAGATTGATCTTTAAGATGCCTATGCCCGAACAATTGATGTACGCCCATCGCGCTGCACTGTCGAATTGCAAAAAATGCCCGGAGATGATCGGGCCTGTAGTGAGCGGCAGTCCGGTGCTATCAAAGGTTTTATTGATCGGCCAAGCGCCGGGTGACAAGGAAGGCGGTTTCGGTAAACCGTTTGCATGGACGGCCGGTAAAACCATGTTCAAATGGTTCGAGCGCATCGGCATTGATGAGCGGACTTTTCGGCGGCGTGTTTATATGGCCGCGGTGTGCCGCTGTTTTCCGGGTAAAAATCCCAAGGGCGGTGATCGTGTGCCGAGTCCGGTTGAAATCGATAACTGCGCAGGCTGGCTGCAAGCGGAAGTCGATTTGCTTAAGCCGGACTTGATTCTGCCGGTCGGCAAATTGGCGATTGGGCAATTGATGCCGGTCAAAAAACTGAACGATGTGATTGGAAAATTACACACTGTCACGTTTCACGGCCATCGCACCGAAGCGATCCCGTTGCCGCATCCGTCCGGGGCATCGACATGGCATCGGACCGAGGCGGGGCTGGCGTTGCTGGAATCGGCATTGACGATCCTGCAACAGCATCCGGCTTGGCAACAAGTTTGCGAAGCCCGAATGTCGGATACTGTGTAGGTTAGACCTTCCAGGTTTTTAAAACCTGGAAGGTCTGCCATGCGTATGGGTTAATCGATTAAACCCTCAACAAAGCCTTAGCCATTCTTTCGGAAAGTTGTTCTTCGACGAATTGCGGTTCGTTAGGCGGATAAAGTTCCACTTCATCCAGTTCGAAATTATATTCTTTGCCCAATGCAATCAGTTCTCTGATTTTTTGAACGGCTAACAGCTTTTCCTTTAATTCCGGATCTGTTTTTGCCTGTTCAGAGAATGCTTTTATTTGTGCAATTGACATGGTGTTTACTCCTTTGTTTAAAAATATGCTTTGCCTTGCAAAGCAGGTGATGAAAAATCGAGTGTTCGTTACACGCTGTAAGGCGTGTTAATCCAGTCTTTAAGTACCGCGACATCGCGTTCGGGTAAATAAGAAAAATCGCCGCTAATGTCCTTAAAAACCGCTACGCCGCAGTGCGGAGAAACCAGCTTGCCTTTCACCATATAAAAGAACCAGGCAAACGGATAACCGGCCTGCCGATCGAAACGGGTCAACAGGTTATGCAGCGAGGTGCCTTTCTTGCCGTTAATATCGTCCAGGCGCGGGACGTTTTTTTGCTGGGTATTGATAATTTCGACGTTGATTATTTGTTCGCCGAAACGCCCGGTATGCCTGAACGGCCGGACAATCCAGTCATCGCAAAGCGCGGCTTTTTGCTGGGCGCTGCTTCGGTTCCAGTCGTCCATAAAACGTTGCGCCGGATGTTCTTTGATATGGTATTTATTGATTTCATCCATGAAAATCGACACGTCAGTTTTACGTC
>DAINRH010000370.1:0-2618 GCA_036741905.1 Methylobacter sp.
GCGCTATTCGACCGGGGACGGTTTTTGTCGCTGCATATTTTCGAGCATGTCCACGGCGAATCCCGCGATCGGGGACAGGCCATGGTTAACCTGCTGCAAATGTACGAGGCGCACGGCTTTGAAATGTCCACGCATGAACTGCCGGATTATATCCCGTTATTTCTGGAATTCCTCTCGCAGCAGGAACAGGCCGAAGCGGTGCAGTTACTGCATGACGCGATGCCGGTGTTAAGTTTGCTGGGCGCACGGCTTACCGAACGCGGCAGCGAGTTTAGCGCAGTGTTCGACGCACTGGCAGGTTTTGCAGGCGAACCCGAAGAACTGGAAGAAATCCGCCGACAAGTCTCAACCGAAGGCGAGGATGAGACCCTGGTCAACATGGATGAAATCTGGGAAGAAGAAGCCGTCAGTTTTATGGGGGCAGGGGATGCGTGCAAAAGCCAAACAGCCGCTGTCAGTCCGATCACCATCACGCCGCGCGATGAGTATTTAAAAGCGCAAAACCGTTCTCTTTAAGAAGGAGTCAATCGTGGATTATCTCAATACCTTACTATTCGGCTATTACCCTTATATCGCCATCAGCGTATTTTTCATCGGCAGCCTGGCGCGTTACGACCGCGACCAATACACCTGGCGCACCGGTTCCAGCCAATTCTTGCGCGCCGACGAATTACGGCTGGGCAGTAATCTATTCCATATAGGCATCCTGCTATTGTTCGTCGGGCATTTCGTCGGCCTGCTGACGCCGCCTGCTGTTTATCATGCCTTAGGTTTATCAACTTCGGCCAAACAAATCCTGGCCGTAGTCGCAGGCGGTGTGTTCGGCGGCGTATGCTTAAAAGGCATCATCATCCTGATTCGCCGTCGCCTGACCGATGCCCGTATTCGCGCCACCAGCAGCCGTATGGATATTTTCATCCTGCTGCTGATTGCCGTACAGCTGGCGCTGGGACTGCTGACCTTGCCTATTTCGCTGTACCATTACGACGGCGCCAATATGCTGCTGCTGGGGGAATGGGCCCAACGCATCGTGACGTTTCGTAGCGGCGCGGCGGATCAAGTCAGCGAGATCGGCATCATCTTCAAATTGCATTTGTTTTTGGGGCAGACTTTGTTTTTGGTATTTCCGTTCAGTCGCTTGGTGCATGTTTGGAGCGTTCCGTTGGGCTATGTCGCTCGCCCTTATCAAGTCGTTCGCAGACGTTAAGTAAAGTACGGTCGAAACAGATCATCCGGTTTGCTATTACTGACAATAACACTGGGCAGCTCGATTACCGCCTGCTCCGACGACGCGCAAAACAAAGCGGAACTTGAAAAATACGCTGCGGCTAAAGGCAAGAAAGCAAAACATAAATTAATGCCGGCAGAAGAGAAATATATGGGACTCAGGCTTTTTATAAGATAATTGACCTCGTATTGACCAAATTAGGCGTTAACCTAACAAATTTCCTGATTATAAAGCTGCTTCAGCTAACGCAAAAAACGCCCTCATTCCGGCATGGATGCCGGAATCTAGAGCCAGGGAGGGTGACTATCCATGGCACTCGTATCCGATTTAGGCATTATGCCAAGTCATACATTCACATCCATGTGACTGGATACCGGCATCCATGCCAGCATGACGGCGCTAGCTGAAGCAGCTTACTAATCAGGACAAATTTTGAACTGAGAAAATGCTCGAAACCGACGAATTTATTAGAGTGGTGAAGAATACGCCGCTGGTAGCGCTGGATCTCGTTATTCGATCCGGGGATAACGAATTACTTATGGGAATGCGGGTAAACGAGCCGGCAGCGGGCTGGTGGTTTACACCCGGCGGACGCATCCGAAAAGACGAATCAATAGAGGATGCATTTTTGAGGATAACCAAAGCAGAGTTAGGGGCTTCCCACTCAATTGAGCATGCCCGGCTGTTGGGTGCATTTACTCATAAATACCCGACGAATTTTGCTCATATGCCGGGTATCAGTACGCATTACGTCGTGCTTGCTTACGAACTACAGATTGATATTGATCTGGAGCGGCTTCCGATGGATCAGCATAGCGCATATCGCTGGGTGGGAAAAAACGGCGATTTGACTATGGTTCATCCGAATACTAAGGCGTATTTTTCCCACCCGGAACGGGGTTTGCGAAAGGCTGCGCATTAACAATGCAAAATGTTTTGAATGGGGACGCATGGCCCTTTCAGCTCAGGAGGCTTGTTCATTGGTAACTATCATCTCGCCATGTGTAAGGAACTGCTGCTTAAATGAGGAAGATATTTGCCTTGGTTGCTTTCGCAGCATTGATGAAATTCTTCAGTGGAGCAATGCAACAGCCCAGCAAAAGCAGAAAATAATACAGTTGGCAAATGCACGAAAACGGATTATCGACTTAAATATCGATCATATATAGATTCTGGCAGTGATAGCCATGCAGGTCGGATTAGCGTAGCGTAACCCGACCTGCGCAAAAGGATTATTTTTTCTTAAACCCATGCACCATCGCCTTGGCCAGATTCTCTCGGTGTATATAGCTTTCTATAGCCACGCCTGCGACATGCACTAGCACCAGAATCAACGTGAAGTTGGCGAAAAACTCATGCACTTCTTCCCACATTTTTTCGTTAGCGGAAC
>DAINRH010000371.1:0-2603 GCA_036741905.1 Methylobacter sp.
TACTGCCCATGACTCACAAAAGCACTGATCAAATCGAGTTAGGCAAAGGCGATGCCTTATTAATCAGCGACATCCAAAATGATTTTCTGCACGGTGGCAGTCTGGCGGTGCCGGAAGGGGATCAGATCATACCTGTCCTGAACGGCTATATCGATCGATTTCGTCAATTACCTGTCTTTGCAACCCGCGACTGGCATCCGGCCAACCATTGCTCGTTTATCCGGCAAGGCGGCCCTTGGCCGGAACACTGCATCGCCGGTTCCAAAGGCGCAGAGTTCTCGCCCGATTTGCATCTTCCTGTCTCTGCTTACATCATTTCCAAAGGCACGGATGTTGAACGGGAAGGCTATTCAAGTTTCTCAAACCGGACCTTCAAGGCGCAACTGGATAATGCCGGTGTCCGCCGTTTGTTCATCGGCGGACTGGCTACCGATTATTGCGTTTTAAATACGGTGCGCGATGCACTGAACTTTCATTACAAGGTGTTGTTGTTAACGGACGCCATACGCGCGGTGAATGTTCAGCCTCTGGACGGGCAAAAGGCAATCAACGAAATGGTTGCAAAGGGCGCAATCCCTATTACTTTGGCGATGATCCGATAATGCCTAACAGCGCCTTACTTACCGATCTGTACCAGCTAACCATGTTGCAGGGCTATTATGAACAGGGCATGGAAGAACTCGCGGTATTCGAATTTTTTGTCAGGAAACTGCCTGAGAACCGGGGCTATCTGGTTGCGGCAGGCCTGGCCCAGGTTTTGACGTATCTGGAACAATTGCAGTTTTCTTCGGATGAAATTGCATGGCTGGCAAGCACCGGACGATTTAAACCGGCACTGCTTGGCCGGCTTGCGGCATTAAAATTTACCGGCGATGTCCATGCGATGCCTGAAGGCACGGTGTTTTTCCCGAACGAACCGATATTGCGCATAACCGCGCCGCTGCCCGAAGCGCAATTGATCGAAAGCAGGATCATCAATCTGCTGCATTTCCAGACCCTGATTGCCTCCAAAGCCGCGCGCTCGGTATTAATCGCGCCGGACAAGCGGCTGGTCGATTTCGGCATGCGAAGGGCGCACGGCAGCGAAGCGGCGCTGTTGGCGGCTCGGGCCAGTTATCTCGCGGGATTCGCGGGTTCAGCGACAGTGGCGGCCGGGATGCATTTTGACATCCCTATTTTCGGCACGATGGCGCATTCTTTTATTCAAGCATACCGTTCCGAGAGCCAAGCCTTTGCCGATTTTGCCAAGGCCAATCCCGATAATGTCGTGTTGTTGATCGACACTTACGATACCGAAGCCGCTGCGCAAAAAGTAGTCGATCTGGCGGCTGCATTGCATGCGCAAGGCATAAAAATCAAGGGCGTTCGCCTGGATAGCGGCGATTTGGCCGATCATGCCCGGAAAGTCAGGACAATTCTTGACCGTGGCGGTCTTAACGATGTAACCGTCTTTGCCAGCGGCAATATCGATGAATATAAACTGGAAGAGTTGATGGCCGGGCAAGCCCCGATTGACGGCTTCGGCATCGGTACGCGGTTGGATACCTCAGCCGATGCGCCTTATCTCGACTGCGCTTATAAATTGCAAGAATATGCCGGAATTGCCCGGCGCAAGCGCTCGGAAGGCAAAGCGACCTGGCCCGGACGCAAACAGGTTTATCGCAACGATGATGATAACGACATGCTGTCCGGCGATACTGTAACCGTCGACAATGCGCCTTGCGCAGGCCAACCTTTACTGCAATGGGTTATGCAGCGCGGGAAAACTGTGACCAGGCAACCTACGCTTGTCGAGGCCAGGGAATATACTCGACGCCAACTAAATAGTTTACCCATGTCATTGCGCCAATTGAGCAATACTCCGGAATACCCGGTGATCATTTCTGCCGAACTGCAAGCGCTGGCGAAAACCGTGGATGAGCGAAACGCAGGCTGAAGCAGCTTGCTAATCAGGTGGTGTTTTAATATCAGGTTCAAAATCAGTTATAAAACGCTGAACTTGATCTGACAGTTTCAAAATATTTGCTTGGATTGAGCCGACACTCGCTTTTTTGGGCGTGCGTCAGGTATAAGCCAGAGAGCGGCCATTCAAAGCCTCAAACATCGGAGCAGCTTCGTTGCGTCCGATGTTATACAGTGCAAGTGCTGGTGTGCTACAAATCAAAGCCGCCGCTAATAATAAAATCCTGAAGCAATTTATCGATTTTCATATTCACCTTGAAAAGTGAAATACCAGCGCCTTCCTGTTCTTCGAAATAAGCCTTGGCTTTGGCTTTATCAACGCAGTTTTTCAAATCATCAAAGCGGCCAAATTCGTTGATATTGGCTTCTGTTACTCCGGCATTCATCATGCGGCTTAACTTGCATTTAAATACGGCGATGTTTTCGTCTTGTGTGCTGCCAAGTACGTTAACAACCTCATTAATTTGCGCAATTTTAGCGGCAGCCAGATATTCCGTTATGTACTCTCTAAAGGTTTTCCCCTCTTCCGGTTTAACATCACCGCGCTGCACATCATTAAGAAAAATATTGGCGAACTTTTGCTCTTCCTGGGTGAGAGTTGCAAAAGATTTATGCAACTCATCGACTGTTTTTTGAATATC
>DAINRH010000372.1:0-2546 GCA_036741905.1 Methylobacter sp.
CGTAGGCCGGAATAAGACCATCCAAGCGTGTAGCGCGAGGTGGCGTTTCCGGCGAGTTTGGGTGGTGTTTGCCGGAAACGCCTGTTCTCGCTGTCGCTCGAACCGGCTTATTCCGGCCTACGGGGCTGCAAATTTCTAACGTTCAGGGCAATTAAACGAAACCTTGAGCGTTTAAAGTCTTATGCAGCCAGTTTATAAGCCCGCATATGAATATGCAGACATGCAGATATTTTTGAGTACAGCGTTTACAATACCGCTCTCCCAAGAGCGGACGCTTTTTTCATAGAGTATCTCTTCCAAAAAATGATGCACTTGGCATTCACCCCGTTTATCTGAGATTAACCCATAAGGCCGCCTAATGCTCCGATCCGAATCTTTTTGGAACGACCTGCGTATTTTTGCCCAACAGCATAGCCAATACGGCCTGCTTCTTACCTTTGCCCTGATCATTGCCGCTTCGCTATGGCGCTGGCGGCCGCAAGATCGCAAACCTGTTACCGCCACTTTGCTGTTTTTTATGGTCGCGCTTTGCGGTCTTGCTCTCAGCGGGGTGCTGGCTGCGCTGGATATTAAAGCGCCGGCAAAAGGATTGCACGGGGTAAGCGAGTTTGCCGGCGGCATGGCGGGGATTCGGCTGTTCGGCTTGTTTTTGTTCCGTCTGATTTTGCCGTTATGCCGAGTCAGTCTGGTGCGCATCCTTGAAGACTTGGCCGAGCTCGCCGGCTACTGCGCCTGGATGATCGTACACCTGCATGCGGCAGGACTCGATTTGTCCGGCATCATTACCACCTCGGCGGTGATGACCGCGGTGCTGGCTTTTTCGATGCAAGATACGTTGGGCAATATCCTGGGCGGTTTGGCCCTACAGTTGGATAATTCGGTCAAGGTTGACGATTGGATTAAAGTCGATGACGTCAATGGCCGCGTTGCCGACATCCGCTGGCGATATACGGCGATCGAAACACGCAACTGGGAAACCATTATTATCCCGAACAGCTTGTTGATGAAGGGTAAGTTTTCGGTAATCGGACGCCGTAGCGGCCAGCCGTTGCAATGGCGGCGCTGGATATATTTTGATGTCGGTTACGAACATTTTGCCGGACAAGTTATCGACATTGCCCAAAGCGCCGTCCGTAATGGACACATCGCCAATGTTGCCGATACTCCGCAGGCTAATTGCCTGCTTATGGACTTCAACCCCAGCGCGGCGCGGTACGCTTTACGCTATTGGTTAACCGATATTGAATACGACGATTTCACCGATTCGGCAGTGCGCAGCCGGGTCTATGCGGCGTTGCAGCGGGCCGGAATACAACTGCCGTATCCGCAATATCATGTCCATTTGACCAATAAAGATGATAAATACGAACAGAACAAGCGCTTGCGCCGCATCAAAGAGCGGATGAGCGCTTTGCAACGGGTGGAATTATTCAACACCCTGCACGACGATGAACTGGCCGAAATTGCCGAACAACTGGTTTACACGCCCTTCGTGCAAGGCGATATCATGATGCGTCAAGGTGCGAGCGCGCATTGGCTTTATATTCTTATCAGCGGCGTTGCCGATGTATTCCTGGAATTGCCGGATGGCGGGCGCAGGCGGCTCGATTCAATTCACGGCGGCAGTTTTCTGGGCGAGATGGGCTTGATGACCGGTGATCCCCGCAGCGCCACCGTCATTGCCCAATCCGAAGTTTTGGCTTACCGATTGGACAAGGAGTCGTTTCAAAAAATCATGGATAAACGCCCCGAGCTTGCCGTGGAAATCAGCAAGATTTTGGCGAGCCGCCGTTTTAGTATCGACAACCTGCAACAACAGCTGGATAGCGAATCCGTTGCGCAACTCATGGCGCAGCAACAAAACAGTTTTCTTGAACAGATTCGCGGTTTTTTTGGGCTTGAGAGCCTTGGCAAGTCATTTAGCTGATGATCCTGGCCGATTAATGTTGCGGCAAGCGCAGAGCAATCGTTTTGGTTGCTGGTTTTAGATTGGGTAGCACCACGGATTGGGCGTTGCTCCAGTCGAGATAATCGGTGGAATCGAAAGCTCGCTCTTCTGTTTCGTTTGCGAATTGCTGGGTAGTTTTAAGTCGTTTGCTCATAAATAATGCGCTCTTTTCTATGCATGTCCCGGTTTGTGGGCTGTTTTCTTGCTGCCACACTTGTTGAGCCGGATATGGTTGTCCATGCTCTTATGACTTTATAAAGCAAAGAGTTAAGAAAAATACTCTTTTGCTACCAAATAGTGCTGACAGGATACTGAGCAATCAACTTATCCGATGTCAGAATAGTCAAGCCATGTTCTATTGCTTGGCATACCAGCATTTTATCGAAAGGATCCCGGTGATGGTTAGGCAGATGGCTCAAATGATAAACAGACTTGTCGTCGAGCGATAGCATTTCAATGACATGCTGGCTGCATAGCTGGTTGATAAAATATTCCGGTTCACTGGGCAAAGGCAGTTTTCCCCGCTGATGTTTTACAACGATTTCCCATGCGGAAACGCTGCTTAGATAAACCGGATTATTGGTGTTTTGAAACAGCA
>DAINRH010000373.1:0-2542 GCA_036741905.1 Methylobacter sp.
CAAATGAACCGTCAACGCTGTTTCGGTGGTGCTCAAGCCCCAAATATGCAAATCGTGAATGTCGCTTACGCCGTCCAATTGGCGCAGGTAGATGTCGATTGCAGGCGCATTGATCTGCTCAGGCACGGCGCTCAAGGCCAAACGTAGCGAATCGCGCAACAGCCCCCACGTGCCGATCACGATCACGAGCACAATCGCTAAACTGATGGCCGGGTCGAGCCAATACCAGCCGAAATGAAACATTGCCAGACCGGTTATTACCACGGCGAGCGATACGGCGGTATCCGCCACCATGTGCAGATAAGCGCCTCGAATATTCAAATCATCCTTGCTGCCTCGGCTCAACAGCCACGCGGACAGCCCATTGATGACGATCCCAATCGCCGCGACGCTCGATACCGTTAGACTGGCGACCGTGGGCGGCTGTGCAAAGCGGTGACCGGCTTCCAAGGCAATCGCCCCGCAGGCCACCAAGAGCAATGCGGCATTAGCGAGCGCCGCCAGAATGGAGGTGCTGCGCAGTCCGTAGGTGTAGCGTAGACTGGGTTGCTTGCGCGCCAACATAATCGCTCCCCATGCCAACAGCAGACCGAGCACGTCGGATGCATTATGTCCCGCATCGGCCATTAATGCCGTGGAATTGGCGATGAAGCCGTAGGCGAACTCGATTACTACAAAGGCCAGATTCAGCAATATGGTGAAGATAAACGTGCGGCCTTGGTTGTTGAGGGTGCCGTGATGGTGCGCAGCCGAATGATCGTGCTGGTGATGATGCCCTGATGAATGATCGTGTATGTGATGATGTGCCATTACTTATAAGTCCTCGTTCGAGAAAATAACCGGTGATCTTGGAACGGCATAGCCCTTTCCCGTTTTTCGTTTAGATGTACACTAAACTCATATCGTATAACTTTATATTTAACTGATGTTACGCATTGTCCACGAAAAGCACGAAAGGCACGAAAAAAAACATCCGCTGTAGGTTTCTCGCTGACGGCGTCATACCCGGCATTCATTCACAGACTCCCAAGACAAGCTCCTTACGTCATACACCCAGGTCTGTGGGATGCCGTCGTTCTGGCAGGGACAGATATTTGCTCCTGCAATATCTGCATTCCCCACATCCCTGTGGGTTATGCCGGAACCTAGGCGCAGGGAGGTGAAACTTCATGGTACACAAGTATGTTTCAGAGTCGTCATACCGCATGGATGGTAACTTGGTGACTCTACAGGTACTGTTAGCCGGTCAATATCTCAGGTTTTTGGAGGCTGTCCGATTTTGTTTGCGAGCACGATATCGATAAACTTCCGCAGCCCGGTATTAGATCAAGGTGCGCGCTTCTAGGCGAACCGCAGAGTCGGCGGGATTTAGCGGATGATTCTCAAAGCGGACGCAACCGGCGAAAGTCAGGGTAAAGAGTATTAGATGGATGAGTCTTTGCATGTTTGGAATGTTAACAGTGCGTTACAAACAGCAGCATGACAAGCAGATTACAATCTTGCCGGAATTGAAAGGTTAGCTGTCAAAATAAACGAAGTCATATGGGGTAGGCTGCGCATGCCATTTTCATGAGCGGAAAAAAAACAGGCGGTAGCATTCTGGTACTCAGTCAAGTTTATAATGTCGAGTAAAGAAAAGGCTATGTGGGAACGGCTTTAGCCACGAAAGTCGCGGCTAAAGCCGTTCCCACAGTTCAATCATCAGCAGACAAAATAAGATTGACTGGCTACTAGGCTGCCGGGAAGCCCATTAGTCAGATTATGTCTGTTTCGATTCAGCTTTTTTAACGCGGATTTTGTTACCCGCGACATCCTTGTTGTTGAGGATATTCATTGCCGCCTTGGCCTCGCCTTGCTTGGGCATCTCAACAAAGCCGAAACCCTTGCTGTCGCCGGTTTCGTTATCCATTACCAGGGTGCAGGACTGCACGGCGCCGTGGGCTTCGAACATAGTCCGAAGCTCTGCTTCTGTCGTGGTGCGGGCTAGATTGCGTATCAGTAGTTTCATAGGATTGCGTAAGTATCTATTGAGTAGAGGTGGTCATGTAGTGTACGCCATGCGTGTCCTTTCAATGTAAATAAACTTGGCTCTTAAACAACCCGATCAGGCAGATGATCCCCGGCAAAGAATGCGGCCAGGTTGGCTAGCACTTTTTCGCCCATTGCCGTACGCGTCCCTAAGGTGGCGCTGCCCAAATGCGGTAGTAGCGATACGTTATCGAGGGTCAGGAAGCCTTCGTGGACATTAGGTTCCCCTTCATAAACATCAAGACCCGCTCCGGCAATCCGTTTGTTTTTGAGCGCTTCAATCAGCGCGGCGCTGTCAACCACATCGCCTCGGGCGGTGTTGATTAAGTGCGCGGACGGTTTCATCAGGTTGATCATGTCGGCATTGATTAAATGCCGGGTTGCCTCGCCGCCGGGGCAGTGTAACGACACATAGTCGGCCACTTGCAGCAGCTCTTCTATCGACTCGCAACGGGTCGCGTTAAGGTCGTCGGTGACATATTCGTCGGCCGGGCTGGGTTTGAAATAGACGATT
>DAINRH010000374.1:0-2528 GCA_036741905.1 Methylobacter sp.
CACCGGCGGCCAGCGCGTGGATTTATTCGGCGCGCGGGTCGATCAATTGCCGCACATCTGGAAAGAACTGATAGCGGCCGGTTTCGAATCGGGTCACGCTTACGGCAAATCCCTGCGTACCGTTAAATCCTGCGTCGGCAGCACCTGGTGCCGTTACGGCGTCGATGACAGCGTAGGCCTGGCGATAGAGCTGGAAAACCGCTACAAGGGCTTGCGCTCGCCGCATAAAATCAAGTTTGCGGTATCCGGCTGCACCCGCGAATGCGCAGAAGCGCAGGGCAAAGATGTCGGCGTTATCGCCACCGAAAACGGCTGGAACTTGTATGTCTGCGGTAACGGCGGCATGAAACCGCGCCATGCCGATTTATTCGCCACCGCTTTGGACAAAGAAACGCTGATTAAATACATCGACCGCTTTTTGAGCTTTTACGTGCGCACTGCCGACCGTTTGCAACGCACCTCGGTCTGGATGGAAAACATGGAAGGCGGCCTGGATTACCTGAAATCGGTCGTCATAGAAGACAAACTGGGCTTGTGCGATCAGCTGGAACAGCAAATGCAGTATGTGATCGACACTTATCAATGCGAATGGAAAACCGCGATTGAAGATGAAGCCAAACTCAAACGCTTTAGGCACTTTATTAACAGCGACCAAACCGACGATAATGTAATCTTTGTCGAAGAACGCGGGCAGATTCGTCCTGCCGATGAAAACGAACGGAAACATTTTAAATTGGTGGAGGTAGCGTAATGGTGCGGTGGATAGATGTTTGCAGTGTTGATGACTTACAGCCCTATTCGGGCGTATGCGCTCTGGTTGAAGGGGAGCAGGTGGCGATTTTTTGGATGCCTGTCCTGAGCGGAGCCGAAGGGCCGGAACCCGATGCGCAAGTTTACGCGGTCGGCAATTACGACCCGTTCGGCAACGCCAATGTGCTGTCGCGCGGCTTAATCGGCGATATTGGCGGACAGCCGGTGGTCGCTTCGCCCTTATACAAACAACATTTCAACCTGCAAACCGGTATTTGCCTGGAAGATGAAACCGTGAAAATCCCTGTTTATGCCATTCGCATCGAAAACGGCAGTGTTCAAGTCAACCTTTCATCATTGCCGCAGGACGGAGAGCCAGTGCTATGAAATACAACTATTACATCGCCGATGTTTTTACCAAACAGATTTTCAGCGGCGCGCAAATAGCCGTTTTTCCCAATGCCGAAGGCTTAAGCAAAGAGCAAATGCAACTGGTGGCCAGGGAATTAAACCTATCGGAAACGGTATTTGTATTTCATCCCGATAAACAAAACGCCAGCCGCGTGATGCGGGTCTTTTCACCGCTCAGCGAAATCGATTTTGCCGGCCATCCGATCATCGCCACCGCCTTTGTGTTGGCAAGTTGCGGCGATATTCCGTTGAATGCCGCGATTACGCCGATGGTTTTCGAGCAAAATACCGGTCTGGTTAACGTCAATATTTCCTCTGAAGACGGTAAGCCCATTTTTGTGCAGTTCAGCCGCAAAGTGACTTCAGTCATAGATTATTTCACTCCCAGCGATGACGAATTAGCGAGTTTTCTGGGCATACAGCCGGAGGAACTGGACCATAAAAAATATGCGACGCGTTTGGTATCTTGCGGCGTTCCGTACCTGATCGTTCCGGTTTGGCGTTACGAAAGCGTTAGAAACGCAAAATTCAATTACGCAGCCTGGAGCCAATCGATTGCTCCGCAAACCGCCGCCCAGGAAATCCTGCTGTTTTCTCCTAAAACGCCGTATGCCGATGCCGATTTTAATGCCCGGCTGCTGGGGCCGAGAATCGGCATTCACGACGATCCGCCGGTCGGTAGCGCGATGCCGGCGTTTGCCTCGTATTTGTGTTCATTCGATTTTATGCAAAAGGGGACTTATACCTTTACCGTGGATCGCGGGGAGCACTGTAACCGGCGCAGCGTACTGAATCTGGAGATGGATCATAAGCGGGAAAATACCCTGACTATTCGGGTTGGCGGCGCGGCGGTGATGGTGGCTGAGGGGGTTATGAATATCCCAGCTTAGGAATGCGCATGAAGTAGTGATTGTCTAACGGATTGCGGGAGATGCGTTATACGCTTACGGTTGAATATTGATACCTAAAATAGGCAATATGTATGATTAACTACTTCGCAAACATAGCTAAAGGTAAGGTAATTTTGTGGTGTTACCTTATTTGGTACCTCGTAATTGTCTGTTTTTATTTTGATTCGGAGATTCGTATTTGGCTAAATTCAGCCGGTATTAGCCTTGTTATCGGTATTGCCTTGATCCTCAGCGTCTCGTCCCAAAACGGATCGAAAATGGAAAGATGGCAGGTATTTCGTCTGTTTGCTATGCCTTTTTGTGTTTCAAGCTTTTCATCGTTGATAAAAGGGCAGGGTTTCGTCTTTGTTATTCCGCCAAACAAAATAGAGCTGGTTGCCGTTGTTGGTTCATGCGGCGCTTTTATTTTGTTTGTTTTTACGGTCAAAAAAGCATACAGCAGGTCAGCCGGATAGG
>DAINRH010000375.1:0-2519 GCA_036741905.1 Methylobacter sp.
GTAGAGCTGACAAGACAGCTTGCCATCGGCCACATAAAACTGGAAAAACGCATGGCAAGGCGCCAGCGCCATTTTGCCGAGCGCGACATTCTGCTGCGGGCTAATGCTTTCGTCCGGCAAATCCGCGACATTCCAGGCGGAAACGATAATCCGGCGGCTGTTGGGCGTTGTTTTAAGTTGTTCGATGACTTGCTGAATCTGGTCGATATGCCGACCGTCGGGCGTGGGCCATGAACGCCATTGATGGCCGTAGACAGGGCCTAACTCGCCGTTTTGATCCGCCCATTCGTTCCAGATATTGACCTTATGTTGATGTAAAAAGCTTAAGTTAGTCTCGCCTTTTAGAAACCAGAGTAATTCATATATAATTGATTTTAAATGTATTTTTTTAGTCGTAACCAACGGAAAGCCTTCCGCCAGCGGAAAACGCATTTGATGGCCGAAAATGGACAGCGTGCCGCTACCGGTCCTGTCGCCTTTCGGATTTCCTTCGCTGATAATTTTATCGAGTAATTCTAAATAGTGCTTCATGCGGTTTTTTTCATAACTATTGGCTTTTTAGATAGGATTCTGAAGTTTGACGAGGCGTTTATGAGGCGATTTCAATCGCTCTGGACGGAACTCACCGACTACCCACGCCATCCAGAAGCTTGATGAAATTCCGCTTAGGTTTGAAGCGGACGCGCAACCCGGTCAAATAATCGCCGAACTCACGATTCCGGTTCTGGGCAATCATTATCACACCAATCTTGCGGATCAACTTAACGGCATCGGCATAAGCCGTATTGTTGGTTTGGTCAACGATGTTTGGAATCACTTGCTTATAAAGTGCCAACGCATCGTCCGCGCGCGTCGGTTCCAATTTATCGGCCAACGCTATCAGCAAGCCCTGATGGCAGACGCCTGCATGTGCAGCCGCCCAAGCGGCATCGAGATCATCCTCCCATAAAGCGGTTTCAACCCGCAACGAATAGTCGGGTATTGAAGGTTTCGGCCTCCAGCGGTTTGTAACCGCCGCTTCAGCGGCAATGACTTCGGCAACCCGCGCCAAGGCGCGCTCGCGCTGTTCGGGCCAAACGCCGAGTTGCTTGGCAACACCGGACAGTTTTTTGTATTGCTCCAGCGATGCCCGTTCTTCGAACTGCACCCAGGTCAATTGCAAGGCTTCATCGTTGCGCTTGCGTTGCAGATAAGCCCTCACCAGAAAATCCCGCAACCGGTTGTCCGTCGCTTTGGGAAAAGCTTGCAGCCCGCGTTCCGCCCAATCCAGCGCCTTATCGTCCTGCCCTGCTTTGACCCATATCTCGGCGATTGTCAGATAGTGGTAAGCGTACGACAGGTCGCGCGACTTGATCTCCACCAACTCCTCCACATCGCCGCTCGCCTTGGCCAGCGATTCCATGATACAGGTGATATGGAAACGATGAGAATCATAAGCGTCACTGCTTTGCCGTGGCTTAATCTTGGCCCACTCGACTTCGGCCATCTCCCGATAACGCCGCAAGCCTTCCTCGCCGAGCGCCTCATGGTAAGTGACAGGGCTAAAACTGCAAATCCCGAATGGCGATGTCGTCTCTAAATGGAACAAGCGTTCCGCCAGCGCTTGCGGCTCGGGCTTCGCCATCTCGCAGGCGCTCAGGTGCAAATTACCTAGCGTCGCCACGATGCCGCCGACCCCGCCATTCGAATCGTCAATCTGTTCCAGAGCGCTTTCCACGCGCTCAATGGCGTATTCGGCCAATCCGACCAACATCGCAGCGCTATCGGGCGTAAGTAGTTCCGCCAGCGATTCCACGACCTGGTCGAGATTAGCCGCAAAGCTGCGGGACTCCCGCCAGTCGATAAAACCCTTGATGCGTGTCGCTTGGTCTATCGCCCTGCGAAAAGCTTTGACGACATCGGTTCCCCCATCGACACACTGAGCCTTAAGCAATAAAGACTGATGCAATCGCTCATCGCGCTTGGCGGTATCCAGCAACAGCTCTATCAATAGCTCCGGCGTTTGCGTGTTTAAATAATCCCGGATATCGCTCCACTGATCGCGGCGTTTCTTTTTTCCGGCCACTGCGCCGCCTGATTCTTTCTGCATCGGTTTACTTATTTGGGAATAGTTTTTTTATAAGCAAAATAAAATAACGCCGCGCCAATCAAAATCATCGGCGTTGACAGTATCTGCCCCATAGTCACCCAGTCCAAAGCCAAATAACCTAACTGCACGTCCGGCATCCTGAAAAACTCGACAAAAAACCTGAAGCAGCCGTAAAAAAACAACGCCATGCCGGTAGCGGCCATAGTCGGTCTTGGCTTGCTGGTATATACCCAAAGAATGGCGAACAACACCACGCCCTCTAAAAAAGCTTCGTACAATTGCGAAGGATGACGGGCCAACGGGCCGCCGGTAGGAAACACCATCGCCCAGGGCACATCGGTAGGCCTGCCCCATAACTCGGAATTGATAAAATTGCCGATACGTCCTGCGCCCAAACCGATAGGCGCGAGCGGCGCGATAATGTCGGTCA
>DAINRH010000376.1:0-2476 GCA_036741905.1 Methylobacter sp.
TAACTTTTAATTAGTGCCTGACCGAAAAAGCGATTTTCCCCCCCCCCCCCCCCCTTTTTTTTGTTTTTGCCAGCATACCATCGCCAGCCTGGCACCCTTTTTTCGGAAAATCTGCCGTTAGCCGGTTTTTCTTTCCGTTTGAGGTCGCTTTTGCCGATCTACAGGCGTGAGGACGCCCCGGCATTTTGTTGTTGACCCGCGCTTTCGCTGCTCTTGTTCCAGGGTTTGTTGGCGAATCACTGCGCCCAGCCGTTTGATATTACGGGAGGCGACGGCCAAGGAAATGTAACATTTGAAGCCTTTAATGCCGTGATCGGGACACCGGTCCAGACCGTTTTGCTCCAGGGCGTTAATAGCCGATTCCACGCCTGAGTGTTGTTTGCGCAGCTGTTTGAAGTCGTCGCTGCCTTCATGCGCTTTGTTCGCTTGATTGAGGCGGCCTTTTTGGGCAGGATGACTTGCTTCAGATGATTCTTTAGTTCGGCTTGGTTGGCTTTGCTGTGGAAGCCTTTGTCAAAGCTGGCAGCGGCAAGCTCGGGAAAGTGCTTGCGCGATTGGGCGACCATTTCAACCGCGACGGCGTCATTGGTTTGCTTTTCCATGACCTGATGGTGAAGGGTGAGCCGGTGTTGGTCTTCCATGATGCAGGCTTTGAACCCAAGCTCAACCGGCACGCCGGCCTTGTCTTTGGAGATCCATTCGGTATGGGGTTGGAAAATAGAAAATAGTTTTTCTTCATGGGGGATTTTTTCGCCTTGGATGACCCTGCGCTCTATCTGATTCAGAAATAGACGGGCGTAGCCTTGGTAAGATTCCAGCGCGGCGAGTTCAATAGGCAGGGCTCCGCCCAGTCGGGCTTGTTGCAGCACCTGCCCGGATTTCAGGCCAGTCGAACATCCTATCCTGGTAGGCTTGATGCGCTTGGTTGATGTCTTGTTCGCGTTTGGCTTGTTTGCCTTCGTCTTTGGTGGTGGAGTGCTTGAACTTTTGAATTTTACGGTACTGTTTTTTGATTTGCCGCAGGCCGTGTTGGCATTGACGCCAGCCGGGGACGGTATAGTGTTCGGCTAAGGCTCGGCTTTCTTCGATGACTTTGCGAGCGGCGTCATAGAGCAGGTTGATGTCGGTGGGAAAATGGGCGTGGGTTTCCACGACAGAGGAGTCAACGACCGCGCAGTTTGTCGGTGCCGGGGCTATTTTCGACGGCTACGGGGCTAGCGACTGCGGTTGGCCCAGCGTAGGCTTTTTTTACCAGAGCGTGTCCGGCTTTGACGGCTTCCTGGTTGATTTGGTCGAACAGTTCCGGGGTAAGCAGCATCAGGTTGTCTTTGATGCTTTGCAGGGAGTGGCGGGCGTCGTCGCACCAGTCGCTGTGTCCCTGTATCTGTCGGAGGGTGCCGTGCTGGTTGGCCCGTTCATGAATGCGGTCGTAGTCGGTATGCAATTCGAGGCGCAGGACGCCCAGCACCAGGATTTTCCATTGCTCCATGCCGGGCCTGCCGCGGTTGGGATCAGCCGGTTGGCCTCGCTCTTGTTCGGTCAGCCCCTGTCCGCGACGGGTCGTCAATACGCGTTCCAAGAGCGCGAAGATACGCTCCCTAAGCTCAGGGGGGGTATAGATGTACTGCAATCCTAGCAAGATGTACGGGATATCGTCTCTCGATTTGACCAAAGGTCATTTGAGGGTTGTGTGCCGTGCGCATAAAATTTCAGTTGACGAAGATTTTGGGTGTGTACTGGGTTTCGTATCGGTGTCGTTAAAATTCAACCGCTTACCTGCATGCAACGGGTAAAGCCTGCTTTGGCGATGACTAACTCATTGCTGGGTTGCATTTTAACGTATTGATTGTTTAAGGTTAATGTAATTATCGGTCAGGCACTGTTATAGTGTGTTGGAATATCAAGAAATGCTATACAGAGGTCTGCTAATGATCGTGTCGGCTCTCGGTCGGTCCCTTGGTGGCTCAATATCTTAAATGGAATCTAAGCCAGATAATCCTTCAATGGACCAGTTGGTGAAATCAACAGATCCTTCGTCGTTGTCGCCGTTTTTATAGGTAATTCGGCAGACATATTTCTTTGTGACTGTGCTTGTGGTGGTGCGCGTGATAGCAATTTCTGCGTTAATAACAAATTGGTAGTTTCCTAAGCTCCAGGCATTAAGGGGCTTTTCTGGGAATTTAACCAATGTGTCTGGTCCAAGTTTAGAATTGATGTAGTTGTTGCAATGAGTAAAAGCGAGATTAGTTAATGGTGTGGAGATGGGCGCTTGGCCTCCTTGGTCTTTGCTGTCGATAAGAAATAAATCCGATTGAATTACTTTGTAAACAAAAGGCATGACGACCTTGCTTTGAATTAAAAGTAGAATTGTTAGGGCAGCGATAAAAATTATGATGGAGTATTTCTTCATGGACTTTAAAGATAGCTGAAGTTAAAAAGTAAAATTAATTCTAGCAGGAATCAATGTTTTAAGTGT
>DAINRH010000377.1:0-2473 GCA_036741905.1 Methylobacter sp.
AAACGGCTTATTAAAATTTCAAGTTGGTCTGATTTCATCATTTTGTTATTTCCTGTTGGTCAAAATTATCTGAGCTTAATGGAAAATCAAAGGGTCGCACGAGGCAATAGATATGGGTTTAACATTGCCTGGAATCCCCACAGCAAGACATCATTCCAGTCATCAAAGGGAGCTTACCCACTAAGAGTTGTGGCCTCTTGAAGTTCGTCACTTCGGGCGATCATCGGGTTCGCCCCTTTACCGTCAGGCTAGATTAACATAGCAAGCAAGAGGAAAAAGGAAAAAATGCGCAACACACAGCCAGCGCCACAGCTCCTCTGAACAGCCGGGTAGGCTAACCGTTCACCCTGCCCCTTCGACTACGCTCAGGACTAAAGGACTTGTCGAAGCCTGTCGAGCTTGTCAAATGGAGTGGGCGAAGCCGATCATGGTTCGACCAGCTCACCATGAACGGCTTAACCTTGCCTTAAACGAGGGAAGCCTTCGTTGCCACCGGCGGCCGGATACGCCTTGGTGAATTCATTTTTTTTGATCCATTCCCGACGTGCCGAATAGCGGGTATCGCCTTCCGGCAGAGTCAAGATGGCATTAGGACGATTGCTCGGCAAAACCACCATTTCATCAATCCGAAACGGCCAGCGTTGGCGGCATTAGCGAATGGCTGTGCATAAAAAAACGCGGGAGGTATCCCAAAGAACCGGGGCTCGTCGTTCCGTTTTCACAGTGAAGAAGGAACCGCTGGGAACATCAGCGCGTCGAAAGTGGGACATGAACGGAACACCGAAATGTAACAAAAAATGTAGGGTGCGCTACGCGTACCGCATAGTGGACGAGATTGATTTTAGCCCGGCAAACCGGATACTTGAGATCATGATATGATACGTTAGGCTTTTAGGTAGGTACGGCGTACCCTACCCGGCAGCCCTAATTATATAAGCGGAGAGAATAATGATTCTAAAAGAGTTTGATTTTGGGAATGAAGCAGGTGATGACGTGTCAGCTGAAGAATTAGCTACGTATTTTGTCGAACAAAGCATGTTCAAGAAATTTACAAACTCTACAAAGAGGTTATGTGTTGCTACTGCAAAAAAAGGGGTCGGAAAATCAGCTCTTCTTCAGTGGTTATCGCTCTCTATAAAAGAAAAAAATAAGAATGATCTGGTTATAAAAGTTAGAGGTTCAGAAATAACTCGCGACTCATTTAACTTAACAAACACTCTTGAACATCCAAATGACTTTATCCGTGATTGGATGATAAGGCTATGTGCTTTAGTAAATAGAGAAATAGCGAAAACAATAGAATTTGCAATCACTGATGACCAAATCACCATAGTTGAATCTGCTGAGTTAGATGGTTACAAATCTAAAAATCTTGTTGGCTGTCTTATTTCACGATTTGAAAAAATATTGGGTAAAGGGCAGCCACATAAGCAAGGGGTAATAGACCATCTTGAGATACTAAAAAGAATTGAAAATCCCCAAGTATGGATATTAATAGATGATCTCGATGCCACATTTCAGAATACTGACAAAGAATGCCTGGCATTAAGCACTTTCTTTTCTGCCTGCCGTTACGTTTTGCAGGATATTAAAGGAGTTAATCTTCGAGTAACAATGAGAAGTGATGTATGGCCAACGATCAGAAGATATGACGAATCATTGGATAAGCTAGAACAATATGTCGAAGAAATATCTTGGTCTGAACAGGATTTCAGAAAATTACTTTATAGACGCATTGAATCTCAATCTCATGAAATACCATTTGATCTACCTAATAAACCAAAATCTTATACCGAAGAACAGTATGAAGAAAAAGTTATTGGTCTGATTTTCGTACCAAAAATTTACTGGGGGGATAAAGATGTATATTCATATAAAGTCATACACACTCTCTCATATCATCGCCCGCGGTGGGCTATCCAACTATGTAAGCTGGCGAAAAACAACGCAATACAAAGAGATAGAAAATTAATATCCAAAGAGGATATTGATGATGTTTGGGGCGAATATGGTTCAAAACGGATTTCAGACTTGGTTGCTGAACACAAACACCAGTGCAAAGACATTGAAGAACTTGTAAATGGATTCAGAGGTGAGGATCGCTTAATGACTAGGGATAGCTTATTTAAGTGCATTAATAATAAGATACTCACCCATATGAATGTCTTTATTGACGCCAACAAGGCAAGCTCTCCACAGGAAGTTGCACGCTTTTTATATCGTGTTGGTTTTTTGGTTGCTCGTTCAGAAGATGAAGCTGGCTATCACCATTACAGCTTCAGAGATATGCCCGATCTTTTATCGTCCCGAACCAGCAACGATTTCAATATGAAGTGGGAAATCCATCCGTGTTATCGTCAAGCGTTAGATATAAAGAAAATCAATCGATCACAAAGGATGAAAAGAGGTCTGATGAGCTAAGGGCCGTAGGTTGGGCTGAATGCAATGAAGCCCAACATCCAACGTTAAGCAG
>DAINRH010000378.1:0-2438 GCA_036741905.1 Methylobacter sp.
GCCGCATTTGGGGCATTCGCCTTTGATAAAACGGTCGGACAAGAACATGTTCTTGACCGGATCAAAGGCCTGGGTAATGGTGCGCGAGCTGATATGTCCGGCATCGCGTAAACGCTCGTAAACCAGCGATGACAAGGCCTTATTTTCTTCGGAATGGGTGCTGTGATAATTATCGAAGGCCACGCCGAACTCGGTAAAGTCGGCCAGATGCTCTTTGCCGACCTGGGCGATCAGCTGTTCGGGAGTAATGCCTTCGCGATCGGCCCTGAGCATGATCGGCGTGCCGTGCGTGTCGTCAGCGCAAACGTAATAGCAGAGATTGCCGCGTTGTTTCTGGAAACGCACCCAAATATCGGTTTGAATATATTCGACCAAATGGCCGAGATGAATGGGGCCGTTGGCGTAAGGCAATGCGCTGGTGACGAGGATTTTTCTATCTGACATAGTGTAAAAGCTCAAGCAATTCGAAGGCAAAATGAGCTGGATATTATGGCATAAAATAACCGCAAGCTGCGATTATCGGGCATCTAAAAAGTGCAATATAGCGGAGGAGCCGGTAAAATGCTTCGTATCTTGAGCTAAATGCTTGGTTATTGATCAGGCGCATTTTATTGACAACTATGGAGCATGAACATGGCGAGCATCGAAAAAGTTAATGTAGAAGATCTTCTGCAAACGTTTATCGACCCCAATAATGGAACCGATCTGGTTTCGGCAAAATCGGTTAAAGCCATCGTTATCGATGGTAACAAGGTCAGCGTTAAACTGGAGTTGGGTTATCCCGCCAAAAGCTACATCGCCGAACTCAAAGCCGCAGTTGAAGAGCTGCTTAAAACACTGCCGGGCATCGGCGATGTCAGCGTTGAAGTCAGCGTAAAAATCCTTTCCCATGCCGTACAGCAGGCATTAAAGCCGCTGCCCAACGTCAAAAACATTATCGCCGTGGCATCCGGCAAAGGCGGCGTGGGTAAATCGACGACAGCGGTCAATCTGGCGCTGGCGCTGGCCGCGGAAGGCGCTAATGTGGGCATTCTGGATGCGGATATTTACGGGCCCAGTATCCCTACGATGTTGGGACTCTACGGTTATCCGGAAAGCAAAGACAATAAAACCATGATGCCTAAAGTCGCTTACGGCGTGCAGACGATTTCTATCGGCTATATGGTAGAAGCCGGTCAAGCCATGATCTGGCGCGGCCCGATGGTCACCACCGCTTTGCAGCAATTGCTGAAAGACACCAACTGGGACAATCTGGATTATCTGGTTGTCGATTTGCCGCCCGGAACCGGCGATATTCAACTCACCCTGTCGCAACAGATTCCGGTCAGCGGCGCGATTATCGTCACCACGCCGCAGGATATTGCCTTGATTGACGCCCAGCGCGGCTTGGGCATGTTCGAAAAAGTGAATGTGCCGGTGTTGGGCCTGGTTGAAAATATGAGTATGCATATTTGCAGCAACTGCGGCCATGAAGAAGCTATATTCGGCGAAGGCGGCGGGATTGCGATGGCCGAGCGTAACAGGATTGAGTTTCTCGGTTCCTTGCCTTTGGATATTAACATCCGTAAATTCGCCGATTCCGGCAGACCGACCGTGGTTGCCGACCCGGACGGGCGGGCTGCGCAAATTTACAGGCAAATCGCCCGCAAGACAGCGGCCAGGCTGGCGTTGAAGGCTAAGGATTTCACTACGAAGTTTCCCAAGATTGTCGTGCAAAATACCTGATCGACGTTACGAAAATCACAAAAAAACACCACGAAGGCACGAAGAACACGAAGAAATAAAACTTCGTGTTCTTCGTGCCTTCGTGGTGAATAAAAATTTTTAATCGCCTGTTTACTGTTATTCCACGCCTAATTCTTGCGCCGTCTGTGGGTATGAGAAGTTACCCGGTTCTGTGTTAAAATCCGCCTTTTTAAATCAATCAGGTAGTAATACTCCATGAGCAGGGATTCGGAACGCGGCCGGGTTATTTCCTACGGCACCTCCAGTTACGGCTACGATGTCCGGTGCTCGGACGAATTCAAGATCTTCACCAATATCAATTCCGCGATCGTCGACCCCAAAGACTTCGATTCAAACAGCTTTGTCGATGTTAAGTCCGATGTCTGCATTATCCCGCCGAACTCATTCGCCTTGGCCAGAACGGTCGAATACTTTCGCATTCCTCGCGATGTATTGACGATTTGCCTTGGAAAATCCACTTATGCCAGATGCGGCATTATCGTTAATGTCACGCCGTTGGAGCCCGAATGGGAAGGCCATGTGACGCTGGAGTTTTCCAATACCACCACGCTGCCCGCAAAAATCTACGCCAATGAAGGCGTGGCGCAAATGCTGTTTTTCGGCGGCGACGAAATTTGCGAAACTTCATACAAAGACCGGGGCGGCAAATATCAGGGACAGACCGGCGTTACCTTGCCGAAAGCGTAAGCAGC
>DAINRH010000379.1:0-2372 GCA_036741905.1 Methylobacter sp.
TTTGAAAATGTAACCGGCGGACCCTATGCGCTGGATTATGCAAAAACCTTTGCCCGTGAACATCAGGGCGCTTATTGTTGGCGTCCGGGTTTACCCGACTGGATTCCCGTCTATGACGCGACTGAAATCAGGCCGATGAAAAAGGACGGCGTCACGCCTTTTCCGCCGACGCCCGCCGCCATGATGTCGCCCAAGCCGACCGTCTTGCCGGTCGTCGCTCCGTCCGCTAATCCGGCCGATGCGCAGCCGTCCGGCATCGTTGCCCAGTCTTCCCGCGGTTTTGGCCTGCATTCGGTCACCGAAGGTATCGATTTTAAAATAGTCGGCCATGAAATGCAGTTTGTGGAAATCGAGCTGGATCCAGGCGAGAGCGCGGTCGCAGAAGCCGGGGCGATGATGTACAAAAGCGCGGAGGTGAAAATGGAAACCGTTTTCGGCGACGGCTCGGCATCGCAGCAAGCCGGGATTATGGGATTACTACTGGGCGCGGGTAAACGCTTGCTGACTAACGAAAGCCTGTTTATTACCGTGTTTACGCAAACCGCGCAGCGTAAGGGCAAAGTGGCGTTCGCCGCGCCTTTTCCGGGCACCATTCTGGCCTTAAATCTGAAAGATTACGATAGAAAACTGATTTGCCAAAAAGACAGTTTTTTGGCGGCCGCCAAAGGCGTGCAAATCGGTATTCATTTTCAACGGCGTATTTTAACCGGGCTGTTTGGCGGCGAAGGTTTCATCATGCAAAAGCTGGAAGGGGACGGCTGGGTCTTTGTCCATGCCGGCGGCTGCCTGCAAAAAATAGAACTTAGTGCAGGTGAAACGCTGCATGTCGATACCGGCTGTTTGGCGGCAATGAGCGGCGGTATCGATTTTGAGCTTCAACAGGCGAGCGGCATTAAAACCATGTTGTTCGGCGGCGAGGGCTTGTTTTTTGCCAAATTGACCGGCCCCGGCACGGTCTGGCTGCAAAGCCTGCCGTTTTCCCGGTTGGCGGGCCGGATGCTTTCAGCCGCGCCGCAAGGCGGGGGCAGGCAGCAAGATGAAGGTTCAATCCTGGGCGGTTTGGGTAATTTGCTAGGCGGCGATTGATGCCATCCAAAAAATAGCCAGGGAAAATGCGACTTAGGACGTCATCAATAATAACTTCCGCTTAGGGTTCCTACGCAGCGCGTCACTGCCATTAAGTTAAGATCCACGCTGGTTCCCAAGCTCCGGCTTGGGAACCCAGTGAGCAAAGCTCCAGCTTTGCGAGCCGGGAAGCTAGAGCTTCCCGTACTGAATTCCCAAGCAGGAGCTTGGGAACTAGCGCGATGAGGAGTTCTCTCTGAATGCAACAGTCAAGCAGATTGAGGTATAAAACTTTTCGTGCCTTTTGTGTTTTTCGTGGACAGTGCAGTTAAAGATTAGCAGCCTGCCGCTCTTGTACTTGACCGTTAACGCCGATTAAAACCGTCGTTGCCAGCGCGTAAAAAATACCATGCTCAACGATGCCGGGGATACTGTTTAAAATGTCGTTGAGCGTTTTGGCATCGAGATGCTCGGCAAAGCGCATATCCAATATCAAACTGCCATGCGAGCTTTGCGCATAAGCGCTTTTATCGGCGTTTTGGCGTAAATCGCCTTGTCCGCCGATCGCTTCCAACTGCTTTTTAACCAGTTGCCAGGCAAAAGGCATCACTTCAATAGGAATCGGAAAGTTCTGGCCGATGCGCTCGACCAGCTTGTTGGCCTCAACCAACACCAAAAATTGCTGACTGGCGGTTGCCAGCAGTTTTTCGCGTACCAAGTCAGCCCCCTGGCCTTTAAGCAAGGTTAACTCCGGCGATACCTCATCGGCGCCATCGACATACAGATCGATATGGCTGACCTGTTCGAAATCCAGCACCGGTAAGCCGAGTTGTTGCGCCTTAAGCGCGCTCGCAATCGAGCTGGACACCGCGGTCACTTGAAGCCCTTGTTCGCGGCGACGTCGGGCCAGTTCCTCGATAAAGCAATTCGCAGTCGAGCCGGTGCCAAGTCCGACCAGCATGCCGTCCGCCACTCGGTCGGCGGCATGTTTGGCAATCAGTTTTTTATCATTCATGGCTTGCACCTCAATGTAATGGTTGGACGCGCAACGCTATGGCGTTTTTGCGCGCCTTGCACCGGGGCCGGATCGGGAAATAGTCTTCCGCCGGTAATTTATCCGTTAGGGATAGCACCGAAAGCCGATTTAAAGAGGCTCGCGGCTTGAAAGGTATTATTCTCCACGGCGTTTTTTATGTCCAGCATGCCTTGTGTTGTTGAACTCTCAAGAATCCCGGCACCGATTATATTAAACAGCTGATGTTACGCATGCTCATAATAAAAAGCGTAGTCCACGAAAAACACGAAAA
>DAINRH010000380.1:0-2330 GCA_036741905.1 Methylobacter sp.
GGAAGCGGGATACCAAACCATGCGTTCATACGGTATTTGGGCTTCTTCGACAGCGAACCCCAATCGAGCATAAAGTTGCTTGGCGCGTAAGTGATCGAAACGTACAGTGAGCGCTACCGGAGCCATGACCTTGCCTGCCGCCATTTGCACGACCTGAAGCACCTGCCCGCCGTAGCCTTTGCCTCGCGCAGCCGGTATCATCGCTATATCCACCACCCGTATTTCATTTTGCCCAAAGTCCAATACCACACGACCGATACGCTCGCTGTGGTATTCCACAACAAAATACATGGCATTGGGAAACATGTCGCCATAACCTTGGGTTTGGGCGCGCCGCTGGAGATCGATGAACTCATCGATAAAATCTTCCTCTGCATCGAGCATACGCAAATCGTCGCGGGTAGTCCGGTACAAGGACTCCATGAAAATGCTGTCCGATGAACGCATCGCCCGTAAGCTTAAACCGTTCGGAAGTTTTATATTGCCTGAAAGCATGAGATTCTCCTTATTATTGATTTGACTCGCGCGCATTGTTCGCAAAATGATAAAGCCATGTGTATTTTACTATCTATGTTGACCTACATCGCCCTGTCAGTCGGTTGACAACATTTTCTTAAGCTATCGCCTCATAAGCTAACCCAGGATGCGTTCCCAGCTTATAATGGAATTGCAAAGTTTCGCCACCTGCAAACGTCGGTTTTCCAGGCAAGGCTTGAGGTATGTTCAGACTGCTGTCGTAATCTTGCAAGCAGGTTTGACCATAGACCACGATCCGGGTCAGAAGCCGTAGCTGATAACGTTGCGACAGGGGAACCGGAATTTGAATCCTTGCTGCGGGCAGGCAATCCACTGTTATATTCGCCCACTGCTTAATATTTTCCGTATTCAGCTCAAATATTTTACCTAGATAAATCCTGTCGCGCACCGGCACAACAATCTTGCTTTGTTGTTCCGACACGGCCGGTGCATGCTCTTTCAACCGATCCAGCAAACAAGCCTCAACACTGACGGCTTGCGGCACCATCAGAGCATCCGGCGCCTGCGCCAGTAAATGACGCGCGATAGACACTTGCGGCTCTTTGCCCAAACAGACGTTCATCGTTTCACTGACGATCACATCGGGTATCGAATCAGAAGGAATTTGGTAGCGGGTCGCGTCTGCGCACACGTACTCGAGTACATGATCTGAAAAGCCAAAACTCTCAATCAAATGTTGCGCGCAACTCAAGGATTCAGGGTGAATATCGATCAACGTGAATACAACTTGCTGCGCTGAAAATACCGACATCAAGGGTAATACCAACAAGGCAAAAGGGCCGCAACCGGCATACAGGACTTGTACCGGACGATCTTCGCGCGCCGCATCCTGCACTGCCGCTCCTGCACCTTTAATGAAAGCGGCGCTGCGTAACACTTCGCGTGCGCAGAAAGCTGCCATCAGCGGCGAAACCGCCATGCCGCTATCGAGTATGGTCCTGCCCTCGCCCAAATTGGCCTCCGGCATCAACTTCAAAAGAGTATGTCGTTCAAGCAAAGCTCTTAAGTCGCCAATATGGGGAATTAAGTCCACTATCGTTTTCTCAGGATCGAGAATATCTTGCGCGATTCTCTTGAGGCTTTCATTATCCTGATTGCTTATCGCTCTAGACCCGTTTGGTAGCGGGGTAATATATTCTGGCGATGACATCATCGATAACTCCTTTTGGCATATAACGGCAAAACTAGGCCGATTAGCTGATTAACGGACATAAAAAAACCGCAGCTCCCGAAAGAGCTACGGTTTTTTTTGCATGCAATTAGATGATTGTTACTTCTTCTGCTTGCGGGCCTTTTTGTCCTTGAGTGATCAAGAGATTTGAAGCCTGAGCTGTTAATGTTACGAAAGTGAACAAAAACATCCGGGCCGTTTTCTTGCTGAATGAAACCAAAGCCTTTTTCAGCGTTAAACCATTTAACAATACCTGTAGTCATTTAGTGTAATCCTAGTTTGTAGTAATTGAAGTCTTATAAAGACTGATGAAGCTGGGAAATTAGAGAATTACTTAATGATAACAGGACGAACAAATACATGAACAACTTCGTAAAGATAAGCATAACGGTAAAACTATTTCGAGCTGAACGCATTCTATAGCCGCAACCTGGCAATGTCAAGTTCGGCTCGCGCTTTCAGCATCTTGATGTCTTCGCATTAATGACATATAACTTAAAAAATCGCAGTTTAATTACTCCCATCTTACTCTAAAACCGCTTAACTTTAGAATGGGCTATAAAATCACAGCAATTCCCAATTTAAAACCTTAAGTCTTAATTGGTAATTCGATGCCGCCATT
>DAINRH010000381.1:0-2325 GCA_036741905.1 Methylobacter sp.
GCTGATAATATTTCCGGCATTATCCGAAGCACTCTTCATCGCCACCATTCTGGCCGCCTGTTCACAGGCATTATTTTCAACCAATCCCTGGTAGACGATGGATTCGATATATCGGGTTAACAGGTGATCCAAAACTTCCTTCGCATCCGGTTCATAAATGTAATCCCAATGACCGTTCAGACTTTCATCAAGCTCACCGGCTACGACAGGCAGTAACTTTTCGATAGTAGGCTTCTGGGTCATGGTATTAACGAACTCGTTGCTCATTACATACAACTCGTCGATTCTACCTTCCTGATACGCATCCAACATGATTTTAATGATACCGACAATATCATGCTGATGCGGCGTATCACCCAATTTAGAAACCTGGCCGACTAGATTCGTTTTCAGATTACCAAAAAAACCAAACGCCTTGGTGCCTACCGTGCAAATATCCACTTCAATATTCGCTTTGTCCCATTGCATTATTTGGCTCAGCGTTCTTCTGAATAAATTTGAATTCAGCCCGCCGCACAAGCCCCTGTCGGAACTAATAACAATGATCCCAACCCGCTTAACTTCACGTTGAACGAGAAATGGATGTTTATACTCAGGATTAGCTTGGGCCAGGTGTTTGATAATCTGGCCGATTTTTTTGGAGTATGGACGTGTTGCCTGCATTCTGTCTTTTGTTTTACGCATTTTACTCGCGGCAACCATTTCCATGGCGCGCGTGATCTTTTGAGTATTTTTAATACTCCCAATCTTTGTGCGTATTTCTTTACCAACAGCCATCTTAAGACCCTTTTACCAGCTATGAGTTTTGACGAAAGTCTGGATTGCAGTCAGCATACCCTTTCTTATGTCATCGCTAAAATCGCCTGTTGCATTAATGTTGTTCATTAATTCAGAATGCTCTGACGTCATGTACGCCTGTAAGGCGGCTTCAAAATCAAGCACCTTGTTAACGTCCACGCTATCGAGGAAACCTTCATTAGCTGCAAACAAGGAAACCGCCATTTGCGCGACTGACATCGGCGAATATTGATTCTGCTTCATCAACTCAGTAACACGTTGACCGCGCTCAATCTGCTTACGGGTATTTTCATCCAAGTCGGATGCAAACTGCGCGAATGCCGCCAACTCACGGTATTGAGCCAAATCGAGACGTGTACCGCCACCCAGTTTCTTGATAATTTTGGTTTGAGCTGCACCGCCTACACGCGACACCGATAAACCTGCGTTAACCGCCGGGCGTATGCCGGAGTTAAATAAATTACTTTCCAGAAATATCTGACCATCGGTAATAGAGATTACGTTAGTCGGTACGAAAGCCGATACGTCGCCGCCTTGAGTTTCAATAATCGGCAATGCGGTCAATGACCCTGTCTTGCCTTTTACCTTGCCGCCGGTTAATTTCTCAACCTCGACCGCATTAATGCGCGACGCTCTTTCCAATAAACGGGAATGTAAATAGAACACGTCCCCTGGGTACGCTTCACGACCCGGTGGACGACGCAACAACAAGGAAATCTGACGATAAGCCCAAGCTTGCTTGGTTAAATCATCATAAATGATCAACGCATCTTCGCCGCGGTCTCTGAAGAACTCGCCCATCGAACAGCCGGTATAAGGCGCGATAAATTGTAACGCCGCTGACTCCGATGCCGATGCCGAGACTATGATCGTGTGAGCCATAGCGCCATGCTCTTCAAGCTTACGTACAACGTTAGCGATTGACGAGCGTTTTTGGCCGATCGCGACATAGATACATTTAATCCCTGTGCCTTTTTGATTGATGATCGCATCAACCGCAATAGCCGTTTTACCGGTTTGTCTGTCACCAATGATCAACTCACGCTGACCGCGGCCTACCGGAATCATCGCATCGATAGATTTCAAACCCAATTGCACGGGTTGATCAACCGACTGACGAGCAATTACACCGGGAGCGATTTTTTCAATCGGTGAAGTTTCGGTGGTTTCGATAGCGCCCTTGCCGTCGATAGGATTACCCAGCGCATCAACGACGCGGCCCAGCAATGCTTCCCCAACAGGCACTTCCAGAATTTTTCCGGTGCATTTTACGGTGTCGCCTTCAGAGATATGCTGGTATGGACCTAAGACCACCACACCCACAGAATCCCTTTCAAGGTTAAGCGCCATGCCAAAGGTATTGCCGGGGAATTCCAGCATTTCGCCTTGCATCGCTTCCGAAAGACCATGTACTCGTACAATACCGTCAGTCACACTGACTACGGTACCTTCGGTATGAGCCTCGGCGCTCAGGTCGAAGTTTTCGATCTTCTTTTTAATTAGATCACTTATTTCAGATGGGTTTAA
>DAINRH010000382.1:0-942 GCA_036741905.1 Methylobacter sp.
GCATGGATGCAGGAGGTAGAGCAATGCAGGAGCAATTGCCGAGACACGAAGGACAACAATCGTTTTAATTCAATACATTGAAAACTTCGTGCTCTTCGTGCCTTCGTGGTAAAAAATGTTTTTAGCCTAATTGGGATAATACTTTCACAGTCTCTGGAGCTTGGGAACCAGCCCAAACCAGCAATTTTTACTGGGGGCGTTATATTTTCCGCCTACTCTGCATCCCGCCGGAGCATGGGAACGATAAATAGGTACAACTTAGCTGCCATGAATCTCCGCATGCAGCGCACGGTATTCGTCAGTCAGTTTATGATTGGGTACATAATGCACCAGCGGTTTCGATTCGGAGTGCGATTCCCTGACCTTAACCGATGGCGAGATCATGGCAGCCAATACCGGCAGTCCTTCGGCAATAAGCTCTTCGACTATCTGGCGGGGCATATTGGCTTGTTTTTGATATTGGTTGACGATGATGCCTTCAACTTCAAGATTCTGGTTATGATCGGCTTTGACTTCCGCCACCACCTGCATCAGTGAATACAGGGCTTCTCTGGCAAAGGTATCGCAATCGAACGGGATTAAGCATTTTTCGGCAGCGATCAACGCAGACTGGCTGTAGAAGTTCAGGATCGGCGGCGTGTCCATGTAAATCTCGTCAAAGCCTTCGAGCTTTTCCAGCGCTTCTTTTAATTTGAAGATTTTCATCCGCGATTCCAAACGGCTTTGCAACGGCTCAAGCTCGGGGTGGGATGGGATTACAAACAGGTTGGGAAACGGTGTCTCGTGTATCGCGCTTTCAAGACCTGAACCGGTTGAACCGCCGCCGAACAGGGATAAGCTCAGGGTGTCTTTAAAGAAGTGGGCAATGGTCTTATCGCTATCGCTGACTTTATTGCCGAGCAGGTATTGTGTTGAATTGCCCTGAACGTCGAGATCGATAAC
>DAINRH010000382.1:952-1572 GCA_036741905.1 Methylobacter sp.
TGGTTGAAAATGACTCTGCGCATGTTATCCCCGTTAAATCAAATAGTTGAAAGTCGCATTATAAGGCTTGGGCCGGTAATATCAAATACGGATAAAGGTTGTGCCATGGCATTGCGGACATTCGGGAATTTCGCTGGCTGTTTTAAAAGCAATTTCCTTGCCGCAGTCGTCGCAGATAAAAGTGCCGGGTACGGTAATGTCGCCGCTGTGATAGGTGTGCGCTTTTGCTAATTCTTCCAGTTTTGCCAGCTCCAGACGGGTTTTATCGGCAACGCTTAAAAACGCATCCAGCGCGAAGTTTTCAATCAGCTCAACATCGAACTTAAACCACTCGGACAACGAGTCCTTATCTTCCTCGGTCGATAAACCCTGAGCCGCATGCTCAACGTCGCGTTTAACGTAGTCTGAAACCCTGTCCAACTCATCGCTGGTCAAATCGCTGTCTTGTCTGGTTTTTTCTTTTGAAATTTCCAGTGCTTCGGCAAAAGAATGCAGCGTATCTTCCATGGTTTCATGGAGATGCTTCATAAAATCGGTATAAGCGGTGACAAGTTTGTTTTTATTCATAGGGTTCATCTCCTGAAAATGGCGCTTTAGATTTAAGCAACTGTACGGTATTC
>DAINRH010000382.1:1600-2231 GCA_036741905.1 Methylobacter sp.
GGCCGCCTGGGACGAGTCAGGCGTATTTAATGTGTCGGAATCGTCTACACAGGACAAGTATTATTGTTTGTCGATGTTTCCTTACCCCAGCGGCAAGTTGCACATGGGGCATGTCCGCAACTATACCATCGGCGATGTGATCAGCCGCTATCAGCGCATGCTGGGTAAAAATGTCATGCAGCCGATGGGCTGGGACGCGTTCGGGTTGCCTGCTGAAAACGCAGCGATGCAGCACGGCGTTCATCCTGCCGACTGGACCTACAGCAACATAGACTATATGCGCGACCAGCTTAAGCGGCTGGGTTTCGGTTATGACTGGGACCGCGAACTGGCCACATGCGATCCCTCTTATTATAAGTGGGAGCAGTGGTTTTTCCTGAAGTTGCTGGAAAAAGGCCTGGTTTACAAAAAAACCGCGCCGGTCAATTGGTGCCCCAACGACATGACCGTTTTAGCTAACGAGCAAGTTATCGACGGCTGTTGCTGGCGTTGCGACACCCAAGTCGAACGCAAGGAAATCGCCCAGTGGTTTTTAAAAATCACCGCCTATGCCGATGAATTGCTGGCTTCGCTGGAAACGCTGGACGGTTGGCCGGAACAGGTCAAAACCATGCAGGCCAACTGGATAGGC
>DAINRH010000383.1:0-2228 GCA_036741905.1 Methylobacter sp.
AGCGCGATGTTAATAAGGCTTATGAGCAATATAGCCAGAATCTTCAAGGGATGATGATTGACGAGCAAACCTTGAAAACGCAAGCACTAGAAAAACTGATAAAAGATGAGGTTTTATTGCAGTATGTGCATGCCAATGGCCTTGTTACAACGGATGATGCCGCGCGTGAACTTATACAATCCCTGCCTTATTTTCAGGTAGACGGTAAGTTTGATGACAAGCGGTATAGGACGGCGCTCAATTTACAAAAAATGTCCTCCGGGGAGTTTGTAAATAGAATCAAAAATGCACTGATCATGGAACAGTTTCAGCGCAGTATTATAGATAGTAGTTTTGCAACGAAATACGACGTTGAGAGTTTTTTCAAAATCCAGAATCAACAGCGCGATGTGGATTATGTCACCGTTGCGGTACAAAAGTTGGCGGAACAGCCTTCAGAGGACCAAATAGCGGCCTATTATCAGCAGCATCAGGACTTGTATCAAACGCCCGAGCAGGTTTCTGTCGAGTACATAGAATTAGCGCTTGAAGATATAGCCAAGACTATAGCGGTAACCGATGACAAGTTGAAAGCGTTCTATGAAGAGCAAAAAGATCAATATACTACTCCCGAGAGAAGGAAAATAAGCCATATCCTGTTCGCAATTAATGATAAAACCGACGAAAAAGCCGCGTTGGAAAAAGCCTTAAAAGCACAAAAAGAATTGGCAGGTAAAGATTTTGCCGCTGTTGCGGCGGAAGTTTCCGATGATAAATTAACCGCTAAAACAGGCGGAGATTTAGGCCTGTTTAATGCCGGCGTCATGGAGAAATCGTTTGAAGATGCGGCAAGCGCTTTAAAGCTGGGTGAAGTCTCGAATCCGGTAAAATCGGCATTCGGATATCATTTGATTAAAGTAACCGAGTTAGTGCCGGGAGAGATCAAGCCGTTCGAGTCAGTTAAAAATGAAGTAACCAAGGCTTATCAGAAAGCTCAGGCGGAGAATGCATTTTATGAATCAGGGGAAAGACTGACCGAAATGAGTTATGAGCACCCCGACACCCTAAAAACAGTTGCGGATGCTTTGGGCATTACCATTAAGAAAACAGATCTTTTCACAAAAGATAAAGGTGATGGCGTTGCCGCTGAAGAAAAAATTCGGAGTGCCGCGTTTACTGAAGAAGTTCTGCAAGGTAACAATAGTACGCCAATCGAATTGGGCACCGATCGTTTGGTTGTGTTGCGAATGTCGGAGCACAAACCGGCAGCGGCACGAGAGCTAAACGATGTCAAGCAGGACATAGTCGCGGTGTTGTTGGCTGATAAAGCCAAACAACAGGCTATTGAAACAGCTAAAAAGATCAAGGCCGGATTACAGGCGGGCGAGTCCATTCAAACCGTTGCGGTTGAAAATAAACTGCAAGTAAAGACGGTTTCAGGATTAACGCGCAACAAGGAAGATGTGCCGTTGGCGTTGAATCAAGCGATTTTCAAGGCGGCTAAACCTGTTGGCGGCAAGCCGACTGTCTTTATTGCCGAATTGCCCGCCGGCGAACAAGTGGTGGTGAGTTTGTCAAAAGTAACAGAAGGCGTGATGACTGAAGATGACAAGAAAAAAATGGAACTGGCAACCAAGAATATTGCCAAAGCTTTCGGTCAGACCGAGTTTAATGCGCTGATAAACAGTTTGCAGGCTGATGCCGATATATCGGTGAGGGCACCTAAGTAAAACAGCTGAACCGGAAATAAAAAAGGGAGCTTAAAGCTCCCTTTTTTTGTGTCGAAATTCTTGCTTTAAGATGCCGCTAAACCGGCAATGTTATAGCCGCAATCGACAAAAGTGATTTCGCCGGTAATACCCGAAGCCAGATCGGAACACATAAATGCCGCTGCATTGCCGACTTCTTCAATGGTTACGTTTTTCTTAAGCGGTGCCGTATCGGCCGCTTTGTTGAGCATGGATTTAAAATCGTTAATGCCCGAAGCGGCCAGCGTTCTGATCGGGCCTGCTGAAATCGCATTAACGCGCGTGCCTTCGGCGCCCAAGGCCACGGCCATATAGCGGACATTGGCTTCCAGGCTGGCTTTAGCGACGCCCATGACATTGTAGTTAGGAATCGCCCGGTCGGCGCCTAAATAAGTCAGGGTTAAAAGAGAACCGTTGCGGCCTTGCATCATCGCGCGTCCGGCTTTTGCCAGAGCGGTAAAGCTGTAGGAGCTGATGTCATGGGCAATCTTAAAGTTTTCG
>DAINRH010000384.1:0-2227 GCA_036741905.1 Methylobacter sp.
TTTGGGTGATGGTTTTGCAAAAAGCCGTCTTGCCGCCGCTGTTGGGGCCGGTGACCAGCACCAGTTTGTCGTCTTCCAGCACAAAGTCGTTGCCGACATAATCAGGATTCTGCTTGCCCAGAACAGGATTTCTGGCGTCCGTCAGGTTTATCCGGTGGTGCGGCGCGTCAACCAATTCAGGCAATGCCTTGCTGCCGCCGAATGCCTCGGCAAATTTGATAAACGACAGCAATTCGTCGAGCCGGCCCAGCGCATCCAAGGTTTCGGCGACCGCCGGGGATTTTTTGAACTCGTTTCTTAACGGGATGATGCAGCTGTCCCGGTCGAAGCCGCCGACTATCGGATAATAAACCAGCAAGAAAGGCACGAAGAAAATCGTTGCGGTCGGGATGGCTTCGACTGAAACCTGGAACATGTCGGTGGGGAAAAAATGCGCCAGCGCCCAGACGGCCGCGAAAAACAGGCTGATCAGCAGCGGTTTGAATAGCCGGGGCTTGAAAATAATCGCAGGCGAGATCAAGCCCTTTCTTTGTTCTTTGCACTGAATATTGTTTTCAGTGATGTAAACCGGCCCTTGCATCAGCGAATAAGGCCGCGATTCTGCAAAGGCTTTGATTTTGTCGCAAATGCCTTGTAGATACTGGCTTTGCGGGGCTTCGACAGATTGAATGCGGTCGACCAGTTCCAGCATAAAACGGATGCCGCGTTTATATTGCAGATAGCCGTAGCCTTCAATTTCATGCTCTTCCCGGGCTGTGCCGAAGCTTCCCAGAAATTCGCCGAACAACAGTAAATAGAAGTTTTTTTCATCGGGAACAGCGTATTGCACGATCTGTTCCAGCTGCTCTTTGAGCGCCGGATTATTGCGCAGCTCTTCAACGGCTTGTTGTTTGGCCTTGATCTGCTCCAAGTCATTCAGCGGTTGAGCTAAAGAACGGTATAGCACCGCCTGCCCGGCAATTGTCGAGGCGTGATTAACGGCGTCGAACAGTTCGTCGACTTCAATGGTGTTAAAGGTTCTTGGGTCGATAACGCCGTCGCCGGTATCCGGCGCTTTGCTGGATTTGATGGTCGGCCAGCTGCTGTCTTGCCAGTTTTGTAATAGTGTTTGGTTCATCTGTTTAGCCCTTTATTTATCGTTCCCACACCAGAGCGTCATTAAGCACTGTAGGAGCGGGCCATGCCCGCGATGGAAGGTGCAACAACGCTGTAATTACTGCTTAAATGTCGCGGGCGCGGCCCGCTCCTACGTTGTCATTGTGCTTAACTTAATAGTAGTGACACCGGAGCATGGGAACGATGTCAATCATAGTCAATAGGGTGGGCAAAAAAACTGCCCACTCTACAACTTCTGCTCAAGCAGCTTAACTATAGCATCAACATGGCTTTCCGAATCATTTAGCGCCGCGATATAACGATACTCCATGCCGCCGGACGCCATAAAAACAGCCTTGTTCTCCATGGCTATTTCTTCCAGCGTTTCCAGGCAGTCCACCGCAAACCCCGGACAAACAACATCTATCTTTTTAATGCCTTGCCCCGGCAATTCCTTTAACGTGTCCACGCAATAAGGTTTCAGCCATTGCGCCTTGCCGAAACGCGACTGGAACACAATCATCCATTGTTTTTCATCGATGCCTAATTTTTCTGCAATCAGGGCGGCGGTTTTGTGGCACTGATGAAAATAAGGGTCGCCCCATTTAGTGAGTTGTTCGGGCAAGCCGTGAAAGGACATCAATAACAGCTCGTTTTTGCCGTGCTCCCGCCAGCTTTGTTCAATGGATTCGGCAACCGCGGCAATATAGTGACTGTGCTGGTGATAATCGCTGATAAAGTGAATGTTGGGTAGATGCCGCCACTGATTCAGCTCTTTAATCACATCATCGTAGATCGATGCCGTGGTTGTTGAGGAATATTGCGGGTACAACGGCAGGACGATTAAATTATCGATGCCCGCCGTTTTGAAGGCTTTTAACTGCTTGGCGATGGAAGGTTCGCCATAGCGCATCACATGCTGGGTAGTGACGCCTTTGGCATGCAGCTTTTCGGCAACCCGCTCGGTTAATTGCAGGGTCAGGAAGATTAACGGCGAACCTTTTTCATCCCATACTTTGCGATAGGCCTTTGCCGATTTTCGGGGGCGAAAAGGCAGCACGAAAAAATGCAGTATCACCCACCACAGCGGCCTGGGCAGGTTGACGACGCGCGGATCCCAAAGAAACTCCTT
>DAINRH010000385.1:0-2214 GCA_036741905.1 Methylobacter sp.
CAATAGAGCATAAAGTCAAAAATCTGCTGTCTCAAATGACACTTGAAGAGAAGGTAGGGCAGATGATGCAGGTTGATTTTACGGTTATCGGCATTCCAAAAGAGCAAAACGCCGAGGATCAAATCGATCCGGCCAAGCTGGAAGATGCGGTGTTAAATCATCATGTAGGCTCTATTCTTAATACCCCTTTTACGCCGGATAACAAGGCGCAATCCATTGAAACATGGCGCAAAATGATGCGCACTGTACAGGATGCGGCGGTAAAAACGCGACTGAAAATCCCGGTCATTTACGGAATTGATGCTATTCACGGCGCGACTTACACGCAAAACGCGGTATTGTTTCCGCAGGCGATTAACATGGCGGCGACGTTCAATCCGGATTTGGCTTTCAAGGAGGGAGAAATCACTGCAAGGGAAGTGCGCGCTTCCGGTCAGCAGTGGAACTTTTCTACAGTGATGGATATCGGCCGTCAACCGCTATGGCCGCGGTTGTGGGAAACTTTCGGCGAAGACGTGCATTTGGCGACGGCGATGGGCACGGCATATATTAAAGGCCATCAGGGCGATGATTTTTCCGCTGCCGATAAAGCGCCCACTTGCCTGAAACATTATGTGGGCTACAGCTACCCCCTTAACGGTAAAGACCGAACACCGGCCTGGATAGGCGAAAGAATGCTGCGCGAGTATTTCCTGCCGACCTTTGAAGCGGGCGTGAAAGCCGGATCGCCGACGGTAATGGTTAATTCAGCCGAAGTCGACGGCATTCCGGGACACGCCAACCATCATTACCTGACTACGATTTTACGCGGCGAACTGGGCTTTAAGGGCTTTGCCGTGTCCGATTGGGCGGACATCGAGCGCCTTTACAGCCGCGACAAGATGGCCGCGTCGCCTAAAGAAGCGGTAAAAATTGCGGTGATGGCCGGTATCGACATGAGCATGGTGCCGTTCGATTTTTCTTTTTACGATTTATTGCTTGATTTGGTCAAAACGGGCGAAGTGCCACTGTCCAGAATCGATGAGGCCGTGTCCAGGATACTGACGGTCAAGTATCAGGCCGGATTATTCGATCCCAAACCGCTGTTGCCGATTGAAGGCAATTTTGCCACGGCGGAAGCGATAGAAACTAATCGTCAGGCGGCGCGGGAATCCATTATTCTGGCAAAAAACGACCATAACATCCTGCCGCTAAAAAAAGACGCCAATATTTTGGTGACCGGGCCTACCGCTAATTTATTGAGCGTGATGAATGGCGGTTGGACTGTTACCTGGCAAGGTTTTGCTGAGGAACTCTATCCTCAGGAGAAGCTGACGGTGCTGGAAGCCATACAGGAAAAAGCCGCCGGCAAAGTGACGTACATTGGCGGCGATTCTTTCGATGCGCCGATCGATATTCAAAAGGTTGTCGATGAGGCCAAAAATCACGATGTTATTCTGCTTAGTCTGGGCGAGCATGCCTATACGGAAACGCCGGGCAATATCGAATCGTTAAATCTCGATCAGGCGCAAATCGATCTTGCCAATGCCGCGATTGCAACCGGAAAGCCGGTGGTTTTACTGACCTTGGGCGGCCGACCGCGTATTATCACCTCTATTGCGGAGCGGGTAGACGGCGTAGTTTTGGGTTTTTTGCCGGGCATGGAAGGCGGCGAGGCCATTGCCGATATTTTGTACGGCGATTACAACCCCAATGGCAAGCTGCCCATTACCTATCCGAGAAACACCAACGGTATTACGCCGTATGATTACAAACCGATCGAATCGTTTGAGACGAATATCTATCATCCGCTGTATCCGTTCGGGCATGGCTTGAGCTATGCCGCTTTTGAAACCAGCGGCTTAAAGGTGGAAAAAGATAAAGTCAAAATGGGCGAAAATATCAATGTTACTGTTAACGTTAAAAATACCGGCGCGTTAAAGGGCAAGGAAGCAGTATTGCTTTATATTAATGATGTGGCGGCTTCGGTAACCCGGCCCAATAAGCAACTGAAAGCATTTAAAAAAATCGAGCTGAATCCCGGTCAAACTGAAAGCGTAAGATTTACCTTAACGCCGCAGGATTTATCGTTTATTGGGGTTGATCTTAAGCGGATTGTCGAGCCGGGAGATTTTAAAGCGATGGTGGGTAATGAAACGATTGGATTTACTGTGAGCCAATAATCCTAAAAACGGCAGTTAGTCCACGAAAAGCACGAAAGACACGAAAGAAATC
>DAINRH010000386.1:0-2174 GCA_036741905.1 Methylobacter sp.
TTTTATACGGGATTGCGTGGGTGGGTTCGCTTTATTAATCCGACAGTCTCCTAGCCGCTATTGTTTATATTGCCCTTAAATTGAATTTACTCGATAAATTGTGTCCGCTTGTTCCTCAAGTTTTTATTGCTTCATTTTATGCAATGCTTCACGGTTGAGCAGCTTCGTAGGGGCGCTGTGTGTACCCTTGGCCAAACATAAACCAATCTTAATTTTGAGAGCATTTTTTCAAGCGGCGCGGGATTTGTAATTCAGTGCTTAATATTTCTTCAACGTTCAGGTCGATCACAATACGTTTCGGACGTGACAACATGCCCCGTCCGGTTTTGTCAGCTGTATTGGGATGATGGCGTTGTTACATTCTTGAGGCAAGCATGCGAGTTATTACAAGAAAACGTTTAAACGATTTTGTGACTTTATATCCTGAAATTAAAACTGCATTGCAGCATTGGTATGGAGTTATTAAGTCAAATAACTTTAATTCGTTTAATGAGTTGACTATTTTATTTCCTCACGCTGATCAAGTTGGAAAATTGACTGTTTTTAATATCGCGGGCAATAAAGTCAGGCTGATTGCCGCAATTCACTATAACAGTCATAAAGTTTACATTCGCAATATACTCACTCACAATGAATACGACAAAAACAAATGGAAGGAGTAACCGATCATGTCAGTCGTTTATCTTGAACAAATAACCCCGGTTTGGAAGGATTTCTCAAAATTCGTCCATGTTTTGCATAATGAGTGCGATTATGAACAAGCTGTTGAATTGCTGGATAACTTGATTGATGTCGTCGGCGAGAACGAAAATCATCCGTTAGCCTCATTAATGGAATTAGTGGGTGTTTTAATTGAGCAATACGAGGATGTTCATATTCCTGAAATTACAGATAGGTAAGAATGTCGTTGAGGTACAAGTCTCATAGGCTGTGCAATGATAGCTTTGTAGGGATGAGTAGTTTGTTCTGTTTCAAGCTTTTGTAGAAAGGTGTAAATTCGCTTTTGTGTGGGTTTGTCCAGGCTACTTATTTGTTTGGCGGCGTAGGCGGATATTTCAACTTTCCAGGCCAAGCGCTTTTCCTAATTCTTTAAGAGAGACTGTTGCTCCGCCTTGTTTTTTGATTTCAGCAACATCCAGATAATCCTCAAGTTCTTCCAAGTAGAGGTCTAGTGCGGCTTGGGTGATGGCGTCCGGTGTTTTGCCTGTTCGCGCTGAAAGCTCGGCAAGGCGTGTCTCGATTCTTTCAGGTAGGTTGACGTTTAGCATGATTTTCTCCAAAGCTGACAGCTAAATCATACGCTGCTACAGCTTGGCTGTCTAAAGTGGATTGTGCGGCTTATGTGATATCGCTATGTCGTACATCAAAATTCTTTTTTATCTTCTCACCCTAGCCCTCTCCAGCAGGAGAGGGAATAAAGACGTTGAATTTTGGTTTTGTCCGACATCATCGAACATCTCAATAAATGCCCCTTAACGATTCTCAACTTCCCAACCCTTGCAAGCCAGGGCAATATGATGCGGAACAGGCCGGGCGCCGGTTCCGTATGAGCTCATGGTGCGGGTCGTCATGCCCAATGCTTTGGCGGCATCGGCCAGCGACAATCCATTGCGCAGCCGCCAAGCCAGAAAGGTGCGGGTGTCTTCGTCGGTGGCGGCTTGATACATGGCTTCCAGCCATAAGGTATCGGCGCCGATTTGAATGTCATAATCGGTCCATTCGATTGTCCAGCCTACGCTGTTGGCGAGCTGCACCTTGGCGAAAGCGGTCGGATCGCGTAAAGGGGTGAGACCCGGTTTGCCGAAAATGGCTTCACCTTTATCTACGGTCATTACGCTGCCGTTGATAAAGGTCATTTGCAGTTGGTAGTTCGGTAAAGGTTCAACCGCTGCAAGGCGGGGGCGTTTCATTGATACCACTATTCCATTCCTCAATCAATTCTTCACGGTTTTCCATAACCCACTCCATTACCTCTTTGCGTAACCCGCGCGGAAAGGTGCCGGTGCAGTTCAGGGTTTCCAGGTTAATTACTACATCAAAATTGCCTCCGACCAAGTGCGCATGGGCCGGCGGAGAATCGTCTTCTCTTAGCTCAAGTCTGTATTTGTTGCGAAAGCGATGCTTCGTTGCCATGTTGTAATGGTAGGGAATAATTTCAATATGTCAATTGCGTT
>DAINRH010000387.1:0-2170 GCA_036741905.1 Methylobacter sp.
CCAGTATATCAATAGATTGGCAAAGCCCAAGGGAATTCCGACACGGGCAAACTCAAAAAAACCGAGGGTAGCTTGATGCTTTTCGGCATGCTGAATAATAATCACATTACTGGCGGCGCCCAAAATCAGCAGATTGCCGGCGATAGTGCTGCCGGCTGCCAGGGCCATTAGCGATTCGGCGCTCGGATTAGTCAGCATCGGCAGATACAGCGCGACCAGCGGCACGTTCGAAATCAACTGGCTGAGCGAGGCGCTGAGCAGCATGATCGCCGGAACGGTGGTCAGGTCCATGTGCAACGCATTAACCTGTTGCTGCATGACGCCGGATTGCCAGACGCTGGACATCAACACAAACATGGCCGCAAAAAACAGCAAGGTTGACCAGTCCAGGTTTTTTAATAACTGTATCCGGGCAGGGCTGAACAAGAGCGGCGGCAAAGCGGCGATAAGGGCGATATGGCTTAATTTAAGCTGCACCGTGCTGTGCATGGCGGACAGAATGACGTTAAACGTTATTAAGCCGATCAACAAAAACAACGACGCTTGGGCCAACTTGGCCAGTCTTTTATCCAATAATTCGACCGGGTTATGGCTAAGCGGCATGGCGGCAATGAATTGTTGCCGGTAAACCAAGCGCAATATTAAATAGGCGACAATCAAATTAACCAGCGTAGGGACGGCAAGCGCTTTAAAAAAAGTCGGAAAAGGCGCGGGTAATCCGCCTTGACTGGCAATCAGGAAATTCTGGGGATTGCCGATAGGGCTCATCACGCTACCGATGGTAACGGCGTAAGCCAGGGTTAATAACAGCAACTTGCTGTTGATGTTGTGTTCCCGAGCCAGGCGCAGCACCAGCGGCGTGCCGATGATGGCGAGCGTATCGTTCATCAGCAGCGCGGAACAAAAACCCGCGCCGAACAAAATACCGCAAACCAGTTGCGGCATGGAGGTCATCCGGTTAAACAAATGATAGGCGAGGGCGTACAGGTAGCCGCTGGCGACCAGCGCCTGACCGACGACAAACATGCCGAGCAGGAACAGCATGACATTCAAATCGATGGCTTTTAGCGCATCGGACCCGCTGATTTCCCCGGTAACCGATACCAGTGCTGCGCCGCAGCCCATGGCTTGCCAGATTTTGATATTAAAACGGCCGATTTTTCGCACGGCGATCAACACAAATACCGCAAACAGCGTTAGTGTCGATAGATTCATTGTCTTTCTGAAGATGGGGTTGTATAAAAAAATAGCAATAATTTCATTATGTTGCGCAGGCAGTATCGGAAAGGAGTTTTTGTTTGGAATATTTAAGCTTACTTAAGATTAATTTAAGATTAAATGCTGAGAATAACCTATCTGTATTAATACGTATTAAAGTATGAGCACGAGTGCAACCGACCATGAATGAAAGTGACATTATTTCATCTCGACGCAAGTTTTTAAAAAATATGGCTTACGGCTCCTTGCTGATGGCAGGGGGGATCGGAGTCGCAAACGCTAAAGTCAAACATATAGCCTCTCATACAGTGCTTGCTCCACGCTCGGATCACCATAAGGCACGTGTCCATGACACGCTGCATCATCGGCACCCGGCTCCTCACACGCCATCATCCGCGAAAAATACCCATAACCTGTTTACCCGGAACTCGCCTTCGCATAAGATGCTTGCGTTCCATAACACTCACACCGGTGATCGGCTAAACCTGACTTATTTTGAGCAGGGTCGTTATATCAAGGATGCTCTGCACGAAATTAATCATTTATTTCGCGACTACCATGACGGCACCGTCCACCCTATCGATCCGGCATTGTTGGATCAACTGTATGATTTAAAACACACCCTCGAAGTCAGAAAGCCCTTTCATATCGTTTCAGGTTATCGGTCGCCGGCTACCAATGCCGATTTGCGCAAACACAGCGACGGCGTCGCCAAGAATAGTCTGCACATGGAGGGCAGGGCGATTGATATACGCATTGAAGGTTTGGATACTATCAGAATTAGAAATGCAGCGCTGGCGATGCAGCGTGGCGGCGTTGGTTATTACGAAAAATCCGATTTTGTGCATTTGGATACCGGTAGCGTAAGAACCTGGGGCGCCTAGGCCCTAAGAATAAGCTAAGTGCCTGAATATAAGTTTCCAGCTCTTGTTTAAAGCCGGAGTGCAGGCTT
>DAINRH010000388.1:0-2135 GCA_036741905.1 Methylobacter sp.
CCGTCCAGCGCCTTTGCCGGGTTGAACACCTCCGGGACGATAACCATTACCGCCGCACAGTCCAGCGGACAAAGTTTGCCGTCGTTTATCAGCGTTAACCCCAGCACCGGAGCCGTTACGGTCAAAGAGGGCGCAGTGGTGACCAGCCCGATAACCGTGAAAGTCACCATCAAGGACAGCCAGGGCAAACAGGTGGTGGTTTTGATCAAGGTGCAGCCGCAAAAGAACAAAGCGCCGCAACAAAATCGGCAGCAAGATCAACAGCCGGATGATGGCCAAGAGAACAATCCGCAGGGACAGGAAGGGCGAGGGCAAAACCAGCAAGGCCAACTCAAGCAAACCGATAAGCAACTGGTCCATGCCGGCAGGCCCGGCCTGACTCAGCAGTTGCAGCGAGTGGGCAGTAAAGGTTTTGAGCTTCAGCGGCAAAAACTGCTGGACAGTCTGGCCAGCCTGGTTGGCGAGGATAAGGACGCCGCTTGAGATATAATATAAAAAGCGGGAATTTAAAATAACGCATAGCTTTCGCGTAAGGGACGATCACCGCTCGGGGTGGCTCCTTACCGAGGTTATGCTTTAACCTGATGGCAGTAAAACAAGGCGGTAGAGCCGCCTGTAATTCTTTCAACATAATATCAATAAAAAATCATCATGAACTATCCAACCCCCCAGTTTGTCGCCGGACTTTCCGGTATTGTATTGTTAGCCGGTTGCGCCATCATGCCGGAACCCCTTACGCAAGTTGAACAAAAGACATCGCTGGATGCCGATAAGCAGGTCATTTTTGCCAAGCAGGAACCTATTTCAGCGCCCATCAGCGTCTACGAAGCGATGGCCAGAGCGCTAAAATACAACCTTAATCACCGTGTTAAAATGATGGAACATGCCGTGGCTGACGGACAGTCCGATTTGGCAAAATACAACTTATTGCCCGACCTGATTGCTTCGGCCGGTTACCGGGGGCGCGATAATTTCAGCGCATCCAGCAGCCGTTCCACCACCACCGGCCGTCAGTCGCTGGAAACATCGACCTCCCAAGACCGGTCGCGCAAAGTGTACGACTTCACCTTCAGCTGGAATGTACTGGATTTCGGCGTCAGCTACTTTCAAGCCAAGCAGGATGCCAACCGGGTGTTGGTTGCCGAAGAAAGCCGCCGAAAAACCGCTCAATTATTGATGCAGGATGTCCGCACCGCATTTTGGCGGATGGCCGGCACCCAACAATTGGAAAGCGAGATCGATAAAATCCTGGATAGCGCCAGACAAGCGTTGAAAGACGCACAGAACATCGAAGGCGAACGATTGGCCGCGCCGCTGCAAATACTGCAATATCAAAAAGACCTGCTGGAAATCATTCGCAAACTGGAAGAACTCTCGGAAACGCTGCGTCTCGCCAAAACCGAACTGGCTTCATTGTTGGGCCTCTCGCCCAGCCAGAAATTTGAGCTGCAATTGCCTGAAAACAGCGCGCTGGAAGCCCCCGGATTTTCATTGCCGATCGACAAAATGGAAGATATGGCGCTGCAATTACGTCCTGAATTGCGCGAGGAAATCTACAACAACCGCATTACCGCGGAAGAGGCCCATAAAGCCATGCTGCGCTTGCTGCCCGGCATTGAATTCAAGACTGGTTATAACCATGACAGCAACTCCTACCTGTTAAACAACAACTGGCTGGAATTAAGCGGCATCATCAGCCAGAACTTGATGGAGTTGATCTCGGCCCCGGCGCGCTTTAGCCAGATAGACGCCCAGGAAAAACTGGGGGATACCCGTCGCTTATCGGTGTACATGGCGGTATTGACGCAGGTTCATTTAGCCTACCAGCAGTTTTTAGTGGCGGATCAGCAGTATAAGCGCACCTTGGAACTGGATGGCATCAACCAGAAGATTTCAAAGCATATCGCTACCGATGCCGAAAATGACGCCAAAACCCAGCTGGAACGGATTCGCGCGACGACCAACGCCTTAATGTCGCGCTTACAAACGCTTGAAGCCTATGCCAGCATTCAAAGTTCGCTGGGCCGGGTTTATGTCTCATTGGGGCTCGATCCTTTACCGGCCTTTATTGAGAATTACGATATTAAGACCCTGGCGAACTCCATCGAATCCGTGGATAAAAACTGGCAGGCCGG
>DAINRH010000389.1:0-2131 GCA_036741905.1 Methylobacter sp.
GAAACTAAAAAAGTTGATTTGCCTGATTTTGAAGCGGAAAAGAATCGTTTACATGTATTAAGCAGCCAGAGAAAACAAAGTGCCGATGGTTTCGTGCCCGAGCGTCCTCCAGTGCGGTCGCCACGGTTCCCTACCGATTCCGATACTTCATCTATCTCTGGAGGCCGCCGGAATATTGACCAATATGTCGGCTATGCGGAAAAAGTACATCTGCGCGGAAATATGGAAACAGTAACGGCGAAAGCCGCCAAGCCGGCTGCACCCGCTGTAACGCCAAGGCCTAAGCAAATGGAAAGGCCTATGCAAATAGTTATTCCACCCGAAAAACAAGGCAGTCCGGCTGATAATTTGCTTATGGAAATGAGCAAGGAACTTAAATCCTTAAGGTCTGCGATGGACTCCAAGCTGTCCAGCGTTAGCTGGGGAGCAGCGTCGCAAACAAACCCGGTCAGGGCTGATTTACTACAGCGTTTGGCAGGGATGAGTATTTCAAGAAAATTGAGTGTTAAAATCGCTAATCGCTTTACTAATCACACTGATCTGGAGCTGGTGTTTAGCCAAGCTCAAGAGTTGTTGGCCAAAGTGTTGCCTGTCGCTAACGATGATTTGCTACAGCATGGAGGAATTGCCGCTTTAGTAGGACCCACCGGCGTAGGAAAAACCACAACGATCGCCAAGCTGGCGGCTAAATTCATTTTAAAACACGGACCCAGACAGGTTGCCTTGATTACCACCGATAATTACCGTATTGGCGCACATGAGCAACTGAATACCTATGGACGAATACTTGACGTTCCGGTTCGGGTGGCATCCAGCGCTGCCGAGTTGCGCAATCTTATTAATGGTTTTTCGGACAAGCGCCTTATTTTGATCGATACTGCCGGCATGAGCCAACGCGATATGAAGTTGGTCGAGCAGATTAATACCCTGCAACAAAGCGGTCTGGCCATTAGATCCTATCTGGTAATGTCGGCTGCGACCGAATACAAGGCCATGAATGAAATTATTAAAGCTTTTCATGTTTTTGAACTGCATGCGAGTATTTTGACTAAACTTGACGAAGCGGCAACAATTGGTTCAGCCGTTTCTTCAATCATAGAGAATAACCTGCCGCTGTCTTTTATTGCCGACGGGCAGCAAGTGCCTGAAGATATGCATAGCCCTTGCGCCCGGACGTTAATCGCGCAATGCGTAGCTGAGTTGGATGAAGAAAGCGATTATAGCGATGTCAATAATGAAGCTTGGGCGGCGCAAGGCTATGCATAAGCAACCTGATCAAGCAGCCGGGATAAGAAAAATGAATATAATTAAGCCTGTTCGGGTTATCGCAGTCACCAGCGGCAAAGGTGGCGTAGGCAAAACAAATTTGTCGGTTAATGTCGGCATAGCCTTGTCGCAGATGGGGCAGCGAGTGGTGTTAATGGACGCCGATATGGGGCTGGCTAATGTCGATATTTTGTTAGGCGTATATCCCAAGTTCAACCTATCTCATGTGTTGTCGGGAGAAAAAACACTGGATGAAATCATGATTGACGGACCGGCCGGTTTGAGAGTGATTCCGGGCGCATCCGGCATTCAGAAGATGTCCGAATTGACTACCGTTGAGCAAGCGGCAGTGATTCATGCCTTTAGCGAAATTGACCAGGATATCGATGTATTGATTGTCGATACAGCGGCCGGCATATCGGCAAGCGTGGTCAATTTTGCCCGCGCCTGTCAGGAGATTATCGTGGTTGTTTGCGACGAACCGACATCGTTAACCGACGCTTATGCCTTTATTAAGTTGCTTAACAGGGATTATGGCCTGTCCCATTTCCATGTGATAACCAATATGGTTCAAACCGTTCAGCAAGGTCTGGCATTATTCCAGAAATTAAGCAAAGTAACGGACCGCTACCTGGATGTTACCTTGAAGTTTGCCGGCGCAGTACCGTATGACGAATACTTGCGCAAATCGGTTCAAAAACAAACGCCGGTGGTTATGGGCTTTCCCAGAAGCAAGGCATCGCTCGCGTTGAAAACGATAGCCGCCAGAATTGACAGCTGGCCGCTGAAATCCCAGGCGGGCGGGTATATTGAGTTTTTTATTGAAAGAATGATTCAATACGGATCCCAAAAGGATGTCGCATGA
>DAINRH010000390.1:0-2059 GCA_036741905.1 Methylobacter sp.
GTAATAGCCGGATTTAAAAGACGGCGCTTGAGTGACGACGTTGATTAAGCCCAGGTTGCTGTTTTTGCCCTGCAAGGTGCCTTGCGGTCCGCGTAATACCTCGACATGGTCAATATCGGCATAATTGGTCCAGGTTGATCCGACCCAAGTCGACCAGACGTTGTCGACCATCACGCCGACACTGGATTCCATCGATTCGTTACCGCTGTTCTTGCCCAAGCCGCGTAAAGCAATACTGGTTTGCCGGGCATTGGTGTTGGTAACCCCCAGGTTGGGAACTCGACGCGCAAAATCCGCCACGCTGACTATATTATCGCGCTTCATTTGTTCGCCGCTGATCACCGCAATCGGAATCGGCACTTCCTGGAGTTTTTCTTCCTTACGGCGCGAGGTTACGACGACTTCCGACAGATTCTTAGGTTCGTCATCGAAAGACTTCTCTTCTTTTTTCGGCGGCTCGGTTGCTGCAACAGCCGTCGTTGCCGGGGCTGGCTGGGCCGTTGCCGTATTAGCCGGCGTTCCGGCATTATGGGTAACCGCTTTTTTAAGCTGCTCGTTTTCCTTCTTGGTTTCTCCCAATTCTTTTTTCAGCCGCTCAACCTCTGCGGCTAAATCACCGGAATCATCCTGCGCAAAACTATAGTTGGGCGCTAACAAACATGCGCCTGCGATAATCATTGCAGCACCGTTTAGCGTTGCTCGATTACGTGTAAGCACATCAGTTTGCGAGAAGTCTCCATTCATTTCGCTGGATAAAGACCGGCCGTCAGTCTTGTTTTTTTTCCGCGATTTCAGGCCTTTTCTTGTAACCGGCCCTAGCCCTAACCTGTCAATGCTCATCTAAATTACCTTCTTAAAAATCGTTCTAAAATTAAGTCTGCCCTGTTTCTTGGACAAAGCTTCCCTGCCCGGCCTAAAAAGGCCGGTTGTTTGTATTTGCTGCGTTGATTACTTGCCGGGGATAGTCAGAACCGATAGCTTGGTAATACCGGATCGTTCTATGGAGGACATCACTTTGGCGACGGTGCCGTATTGAACGGCATCGTCGGCATTCAGGTTAAGCGCTATTTCCGGATCGGCCGCCTTACGGGCTAATAGCTCGTTCTCAAAAGCTTCCAGCGCAATCTCGGCTTTGTCGATAAAAACCTTGCCTTTGGCATCGACGCTGATATAAACGGCTTCTTTTTCCTCAGGCGGTGCGGTTTCGGCCGTCTTCGGCAAATTGACGTGCACGGCTTGAGTCAATAACGGCGCGGTGACGATAAACACAACCAGCAATACCAACATCACGTCAACCAAAGGCGTGACATTGATTTCGCCCATCACGTCATCATCGCCACCGCTATCTTTTGTATTCATTGCCATTAGATTTGTACTCCTTCGACCTGTAAGTCTTCATGGCCGCTGGTTTTAAGAACCGGCTTCTTTACTGCATTGCCGCCGACCCGTGGAGCCGGAGCCGCAGGGCGTGAAATCAGGAATGAGGTTTTCAATGCGAGATGGACAAAATCGATAGCGAAATCGTCAAGAAATGCCCAAATCACTTTGTTCCTGCGGATAAAAAAGTTGTATCCGATAACCGCAGGGACTGCGACCGCAATACCGACAGCCGTAGCAACCAGCGCCTCGCCGATCGGTCCGGCCACAACCTCCAGGCTGGCCGATCCGCTTTTACTGATGCTGGTCAGGGCTCCCATAATTCCCCAAACCGTACCGAACAAACCCACGAACGGCGAGATGCTGCCAATCGTTGCCAATATGGCCAGACCGCTTTCCAGCGCCCCACGCTCTTTTTGCATCTGTTGGCGCAGGCGTCTATCCAGCAATTCCTGGCGATCGCCGGTATGTTCCAGGTCGTGCGTCGTGGTGCCGCCGTCGGCTTCAATCAACGTGGTGAAACCAATATCGGCAACCCTGGCCGCTGGACCTTTATTACCTTCCAATGCCGCCGCTGCCTGAAAATCCTGGGCTCCCCAAAATTTCTTGCCATAAACCCTGTTGTGATGGGCAATCCGCAGATGCTGTATGCCCTTGATCAGTATCAAAGCCCATGTCACCA
>DAINRH010000391.1:0-2043 GCA_036741905.1 Methylobacter sp.
ATACGCGTTTGCCGGTTTATTGCGCGGCAGCAAAACCGAAGTCGCCAAATCGCTGCTTAACGACTTGCAGGTTCCGGCCAGCGCCGAAATCGTGCTGGAAGGCTTTATTTATCCCGACGAATTCGCCGCGGAAGGCCCTTATGGCGACCATACCGGCTATTACAACGAAGTCGCCGACTTTCCGGTATTCACGATCGAACGGATCACTCAGCGCCAGGCACCGATCTATCACAGCACCTATACCGGCAGGCCGCCCGACGAACCGGCCATCCTCGGCGTTGCGTTAAACGAGGTCTTCGTACCGATTCTGCAAAAACAATTCCCTGAAATCGTCGATTTTTACCTGCCGCCGGAAGGCTGCTCATACCGCATGGCCGTGATCAGCATGAAAAAACAATACGCCGGTCACGCTAAACGCGTAATGCTGGGCACTTGGTCGTTCCTGCGCCAGTTCATGTACACCAAGTTTGTGATCGTCGTCGATGACGATGTCGATGTCCGCAACTGGCAGGACGTGATCTGGGCGATGACCACCCGCATGGACCCCGCCAGGGATTTGACCATACTGGAAAACACGCCAATCGATTATCTCGATTTCGCCTCGCCGGTTTCAGGCTTGGGCTCCAAGGTGGGCTTTGATGCGACCAATAAATGGCCTGGGGAGACTACCAGGGAATGGGGCAGAACTATTGTGATGTCGCCGGAGGTAATCAAGAAAGTAGATGAAATGTGGGATACATTGTTTTAACCCTATAGCGAGGGCAACGCTTTTTTGCCCACTTCTTTTATCAACTGACGAATCCAACGCTGAAGTGCAACTTTTGTAAATGAACGCTTAGACAAATGTTATGATAAAGCCTCCATTGTCATGTAACTAATTAAATATGCTTAATATCTAGACAGTTGCAGACCTAATAATAACTACAATAAGGTATACATTACATGAAATTATTAAAAAGCGCTGTCGCAGCGACTACATTGGCACTTTCTTTAGCATCTTTTTCGACTACTGCTGACGTCTGTTTGGGGATGGCCTGCATGTATAACAGGATGACGCCGGCTGAAGGGATTGATGCGACTGTAGGCCAAGTGACTAAAGCATTGATAGCTATCAACGACAATGCCGGTAGCGACGTCATCATAGACGACATCAAAGAGGCATTAAAGTTGAGCAAAGAAATCAACGCTAATGACAAGCTTGACCGTAACCGTAACCGTGCTAATGATTATTTGAAAAAAGCTCGAGGAGCGGTGCAAGAGGGGGACCTGATTAAAGCAACTGAACTCTTAAAAGAAGCCGAAAACCGTTTTTCAGATCTTAAAGGCATGATCGATTTAACTCAAGCCGATAGAACATCACAACAAACCAATTTGCTAAACCGCATGATGGGCACCAACGATAGTTCAGCCGGCGCCCGAAAATAATACGATTACCAACTAAACCAAAGGGGCAGGCCGATTAAGAATTCGTCAACTCTTACCAGCCCCCCCCCGGAAGGCTGCTCTTACCGTTAGAGCAGCCGCTTCTATTCCAAAGATCGATTCAAACCGGTAGTTATTCTTGATGGAAGCAAGCTAACTTTGATCCTAAAAACGGCCGTTAGTCCACGAAAGAAATCAATATGCTCTGTTGATTTTAACCATTCACCCTTCGGGTAACGGTTCTCTTTGATTATTTTCTCGCTTTTTGTGTCGCCCTGAAGCATACGGCATTGACTGTTCTCTATAACCCAATGACTGGCTACAGAATTTCGCAAATCGGTCAGTGAAATCGGGTAGTGTCGACATTCGGTGCTGGATTTGCGCCGATGATATTGTCGATTGCACGTGTGCGATGAATCTGAAGGTTGAAAGTAGCTCGTAGATAATGGCCTAAAATTTCAGTTTTTCAGGCCATTACAGTCTAATCTTTGTTGCAGGCGTAACTAGTTATCAAGTGTTAACAAAGTTAATCTTGTCCAACAGTGATAACTTTTAACGCATTGGTGCCGCCAGGCACCCCTTCCAGGTCGCCTTGAGTGATGATAAAGGTATCACCAGCCG
>DAINRH010000392.1:0-2041 GCA_036741905.1 Methylobacter sp.
GCATAACTGCATCCTGCTGATTGAAAACTATCGCTGTTTTGATCGTCTGGAAAACATGCAGCTGAATTTACCGGCTCGATATGCCGATCCATTGGCGTTATATCGAGGCGATAACGACTACAGTGAGAAGACGGTGCGGCAACTGTTAGCGCAGCTCAACTTACCGGTACTGGCTATGGCCGATCTTGACCCCCAAGGCTTGAGTATTGCCCAATCCTTTCCTCATATTGTCGGTTTAATAGCGCCTTGTTTGGCTGATTTGGAGGCTTTGCTTGAAGATAAGCAAAAAGCCAATCCCAAGCTATATGACAAGCAGCTGGCCGGTTGCCAAAATGCCTTATCAACCAGCCCCCACGGCTTGATTAGACAGCTTTGGGGAATGATGAAAAAACATCAGGCGGGCATTGTGCAGGAATATTGGTTGCAGGCGGGCTGTGTACTGGTCGTGCATGGTTTGGATCCGGCAGAGCATCGGTAAGACTGCCGGGGGAGAGACGAACTATACTCGACACGGGTACGGATTACGGCTTTTGTCCCCCTATCCCTTCGGGAGAGGGCTGGGGTGAGGGAATTCAAAAATGCGCAATTCATGATTGTTTACAGTATACATCGAAGGAATACCGGATTAACCGAGTGCCGGTTTAAAGGCTGGTTTGTCAAAACGGCAGCCAAATATCTGTCCATGCAGAATCTGCAGGCAAAAAAAATGCGGCTGATTAGGCCGCATTAGAGAAGGATATAAAACTCTGAATTCCGAGGAGGAAGTTTGCATCTCAAGAGTTGCAGCTATATTAACGATAAATGCCGGGCAATGGAATGTGGCATATTGTCGCGTGTCGGCAGCCACAGGTAGCGATCGGTTTTTGTAAGCACACCATGAAACGGCAGGCAAATATCTGTCCATCCAGAATCCTGCGGGCAAAAAAAATGCGGCTGATTAAGCCGCATTAGAAAAGGATATAAAACTCTGAATTTCGAGGAGGAAATTTGCATCTCAAGAGTTGTATATATATTAGTAAAAATACGTAAGCGATGGAATGTGGCATATTGTCGCAGTATTTCAGTAGGTTTTATTCCCTCGCTGTTTTACACTCTTGGCCGATAAAGCAAAAATCACGGCCCCATTCGAGCAGAAACTGTTTTAGATGTTTGATCAAGCCCTGTTGCAAATCGCGCTCATTATGCGGTTCCGGCACATGCAGGAAATCGAACAAATAGCTGTCTTTGAAGACTTGGTCGGCGACCGGGTGCAATTCTCTCAGCAGTCGAGACTTTTAACGGCGAGGCGATAGTGCGCTCAAACAAGGCCTGGTTAATTTGCTGTTCCAGTTCGCGTTTTGACCAACGCTGTTCTACCGCCAGCTTGAGGTAAAAACGGCGCTCTTCTTCGGATTTGCACTTGGAAAGTATCAATAAATTATGCGTCCACGATAAAACTCTCACCAGTGGTGAGAGTTCCGATAGTCCCTGGCCTGGCGTTGGGCAAGAAGCAGGCCGATAGGCAGACCTTCCAGGTTTTTTAAAATCTGGAAGGTCTGCCTGGCAACGTTCTGATGTGTTTTAACTATTTTCGTTTTTTTTCGTGGACTACGCTTTTTATTATGAGCATGCGTAACATCAGTCAATAACTTTACCCGTCGAGAGAGTATGGAGAGAATGCGTTTGTATTCGTTTAAAAGCGCCAAACCGCTTTTGCCGCTAAGATCGGGCCAGCGGCAGCCTTCCGGCAGTTTGTGGTTTTTTAGGATGCCCGTTTTAGTATTTTCGAACTCCATTTTGATAAATAACAGTAATACCCGTTCGGTGACATAGTCCGAATAGTTGATGCCGTCATCGCGCAGTACATCGCAGAGGTTCCATAACTTTTGGACGATTTCGTGATTATCCGGCTTTTTGATTTCATTAGGCCGGTTAAGCAAATTTATGGGTAAAAAATAGGCGGCACTTTACCAAAAGTAAGAGGAAACGCAGAGAATAAAACAAATCATATCTCCAACTCCTGAATTTTCCGGGTCAGGGTGTTTCTGCCGTAGCCCAATAA
>DAINRH010000393.1:0-529 GCA_036741905.1 Methylobacter sp.
GTCTCCCGAACAGAATAGATAATGCTCTTGGCGCGGCATAAACTGCCAGCGTTTACGAGATAACGGCTGATCATGCCGGGTGCGTGTTTGTCGCCGGGTTAAAGCCAAAGTATCATCGGAAAAATCTTCCGGCAGTCCTTCCCAATAATAATGGCGATCATTCGGTCGACCTAGCCACTCATAATCTCGCTTAGCCAAAGTTCCATCACTTGCTATCGACGTCGGCAGCATCGGTTTATGTTGATAGGCTTTAAACGCGGCAAAATAATTGGGTTGATCTGTTATAAGCTGCGGTTGCAAGGGTGCCGCTAAAGGACAGGACTTCCGCCCCAGATACAGGTGATATTTGGGTTGTAACAAAGCCGCCTGAATTTCAGACAAGGTAAACGGCGCATCGGCTAAAGCACGAATCGCAACCAGCGCCAACGCGTCAGTACGGTATTCGCGGCTGGATAAAATCGCACCCAAACGTTCCTTGCCTAAAATCAGTTCATCCCGTCGGGTGCGATAAGTAAACTTGCCCACTGAG
>DAINRH010000393.1:601-1024 GCA_036741905.1 Methylobacter sp.
CTTTTCTTCCTCGTTGCGCGCAATGCCCAACGCGGCTCCCAGCAAGCCGATAATGGCGGATTTACTGGGATAACTGGCGGTGTGGCGACTTTCACCGATGGCAATTTCACCCCAGCTTGCCATCGACCCGTATAAACGGAATAGCAGAATGTCCATGATTTACCCCTTTATTGACCGACGAAATCGAGCAGTTCAACCAAAGTCCCCTGTTCTCTGGGGGCATTCAGTTCATAGCGGGTATCCGCACAGGCACCGTAGACTTTATCGAAGCTGTCTTTTTGTTTAATGATGGCCGTGATCGAATCGGCGATGAAGTCTTCATTTTCACGATGGTTGATCGGCTTGAGGTAGGCGACTGACAACGAACGGGGTTGCTGGTCGCCCTTTTCCGCCAATACATACGAGGCATAAGCGCGGGACGCA
>DAINRH010000393.1:1034-2030 GCA_036741905.1 Methylobacter sp.
GTTTTGCTTGCCTTCGGGAGCGACTTTAACTGCCGCTTCGGTCAAGGCGCGAATGGCTTTGTTTGCCAATTGTTCATTGCCATCCAGGTTTGTAACCAGCAATTTGCGGTTAATGCAGATGTAGGAATAAAACAAACCGGCAGCGAAGCGGGTTTCGCCAATGTGGGCTGCACCCATATCTTCCAGGCCGTTATTGAGATCATCGACAGCGGTGAAGTAATCGTCTTCGATGACTACCGGATGAACACTAATGGCGTGGGCGACTTGGCAGGCAGCTTCTATATTAAAAGAGGGACTAGAAGCCAACATACGGCCGAACATAGCGATGTCCACTGAACTTTTACCTTCAGTTAATACTTTGTCGGCCAAGTACTTTGTAATCGCGACATTTGCTTTTTTAATGTCGTCACTCTTTTTCTTTTGATCTCTTTTTTCAATTAGATCAACCAGTTCATTTGTAAATTCAGTTTGTTTATTTTCAACTAATACTCGAACTATTTCGTTAACTAAGTTTTCAAATCCTTTAGCTTCAATATCTGATATTTGAGTCAATTGGCTCAGTTTATTCTCATCATTCTCCATCGCCCCAAATGCTCGACAAAGATCTTTTGACCATTTTTCAGCAACAACTTCTTCAATGTTCTGCTTAAGCAAATACGGTTTTACCCATTCCATTGAAAATGATTTTGAACGTGTACCAGTATTCGCAGGGATGTTTGTTTCAAACAAATTTACCTTTTCCCCATCAGATACAATTTTTTCAAAAATCTCTGATGTTCTCCAAGTTCTCTTAAGACACTGCGAAGAAACCCGCAAGCGGTCGTAACCGCCCATTTTTGCAGTTTTTGGACTGCCCTGATCGTCACGATTCAAATTGGCAGGCGGATAAGCGGTTAATAAATGTAATTGAATAAAGCGGCTCATGCAGTCTCTCCTTAGTCGGAATTTTTAGGTAAAGCAGTGAAATAATCGGTAGCCCAACGCACAGCTAAGCGG
>DAINRH010000394.1:0-1965 GCA_036741905.1 Methylobacter sp.
ACCGAGCTTGATGGCTATTTATTGAAACAAGGCAGGCTGGCGATGTTCAGTATTTACAATATCCACCATCACCCGGATTTCTGGCATCAGCCGGAGCAGTTCGATCCCGAGCGCTTTTTGAACGGTGAAAGTCGCCGGTTTTCATTCATGCCGTTTGGAACGGGCGAGCGCATCTGTGTCGGCAATCATTTTGCGTTACTGGAAAGCCAGCTTTTGTTGGGCATGGTCATTCAGCATTTTGATTTGCAGTTGCTTAATACCGATGAGGCTGAAATTGAAATGGCGGTAACGCTTAAACCGAAGGGTGGAATTCCGGCGAAGGTGGCTGTTCGAAGCTGAGATCATTCATTGTCTGATTGTCGGGCATAAACAGCATGGCCGCCCCTACGGAACTATTGATCGGGTCGCATCTATTTTGAATCTTTTCGTGGATCAAATGCTTCTTCCCGGTTTCTGTTTTGTCTCATCTGTACGGCAAGTCGCCACTTCGATAGAGATAGCGTGATTAACAAACACGTCCTGACGATCCTAAGGTTGCAACGCCCTGCCGACATGCTGATTTTTTCTTAAGTTGGCTCTTATAAAGCCTGCTCCGATTAGAGCGCCCTATCCACTGTGTGAAAAAATACACATTCAAAGCCTACCCCACTGTTTCAGACAAGTAATAAAAAGTTACGTATAAACGCTATAAGTAGTTGTATGTATAGATATTTATAATATTTTTACGCACAATCACATCACACTCGATAAAGCCAATCCTGCCGAAAGACAGGAGCAGAAAGTCTCGGATCCTCTCCATGGAAAGCCGGACTACCGAAGGTGACTGCAAAAAGTCACGCAAGGTTGTCCGGCTTTTTCGTTTTTTGCAAAGGGAAAAATAATCGCCGACTAAGACTGGCGATGACTACAAGAGGGGACTGGCTATGCTAAACAGAAATTTTTTCTTTCGCTCTGCCCGCATCATGTTATCGACCTTAAGCGGGCTTTTCTTTTTATCGCTAATTTTATTGAGATTACTGACACTCTCGCGCTGAAATTTCTTGTTTTTTAGTACAAATGTACGAGGGCCGCTGACTAAAGCTTATAGAGTAACAAAGGACTAGGTGCGATATATGATAAATATCAAGAAAACAATAAGAGCAGTTTTTGCTATACCGCTATTAGGATTTAGTTTAACGGGCTTTTCCGATGTAATAACGTTGAAAGACCACAACGGCGTGTACATGGTGCCCATTACGATTAATGATTCGATGACGGTAAATGGTATCTTGGATACCGGCTCATTTGAAATGTTTATTCCCTTCGATGTTATAGAAACATTGAAACAATCCGAATCGTTTACTATGAATAATATTACAGAAGATGCCTTGTATAGAATGGCCGATGGCAGTATAAAAACCACCGAGCGTATCAATATAGAGCGGATTAAAATTGGCAAAACTATGTTTCATAACGTCAGCGCAATAGTGGGCCCCAACAACTCTGAAATTTTAATCGGGCAAAATTTATTGCAAGCGTTTAATTATTATAGTATTGATAATAAAAGGAAAATATTAATTTTGAATAACACGCCGTAAGGATCACGCATAATGCAAACCTTCCAGGTTTTTAAAACCTGAAAGGTCTAACTTACAACGTTCGTTCTGAACAGGCAGGACGTTTCGAACGGAGCAACATGCCCGTCCGGCTTGGGAATCCCGATGCCATTGACGGCGCACCGAAACGGACGGAAAAATCACTATGGGGATTGCTCGGCAAAATCAAGCTTTCACATTCCTGTGTTCCGGCAATCCCTGTCGGAATGACGGATTACCCTTGTGTATAAAGTAGGAACCATAAAAAAAGCCCATCATCAAGACGGGCTTTTTTAAATCTCCTCTCCCTAACCCTCTCCAGCAAGAGAGGGAATAGGATCAGTTTTTGGTTTTATCGACAATCTGGTTGGCTTTAATCCAAGGCATCATG
>DAINRH010000395.1:0-1955 GCA_036741905.1 Methylobacter sp.
TGATTTTCAATAAAAACAAGCTATAATGATAACATCTTAATAATAAACTTCATTTTTAAAAGGCTTAGATAATGAGCGTTAACTTTAACAGATCAATTAAATTTTTATTAGTGTTGGTCTTTTTAATTACAACAGGCTGCGCTACAACCTCAAAAGACTCTTTTAACGATAGGCCGCCCGCCAGCGCTGAAACGGATAACAGCTACGTGAGGCACTCTCTTCATCCGTTCGGCAAACAAAAATACAATGTACCATCAAAATACAAAAATACGGTTTGGGAGCGCTTAATATCGTTATATTCGTTACCCGAAATTGAAAATGAGCGGATCGACCGCGAGATAAACTGGTACTTACGCCACCCCGCCTATCTTGCCAGAGTTCAGCAGCGGGCGGAACCTTATTTGCATCTTATACTCGACGAAGTCGAAGCAAAAAATATCCCCGGCGAACTGGCGTTGCTGCCTATCGTTGAAAGCGCCTTTCTGCCGGAAGCTTACTCAAAAAGCGATGCGTCGGGACTCTGGCAATTTATACCGGCGACCGGCCGTCTGTATGGTCTTCAACAAAATGCCTGGTACGACGGCCGCCGCGATGTTTATGCCTCAACCAAAGCGGCAACCTCTTTTCTCAAGCACTTGGGCGAGACTTTTGACGGCGACTGGCATCTTGCGCTGGCCTCCTATAATTACGGCAAAGGCAATGTAAGAAAAGCCATCGAAAAAAATGAAAACCTCAATTTGGCAACCGATTATTGGTCATTAGATCTTCCCAAGGAAACGGCAGACTATGTGCCGCGGCTATTGGCTATTGCCAGAATATTTGCCAATGCCGACAAGTACAATATTGATTTACAACACATCCCCAATAAGCCTTACTGTGAACTTGTCGATGTCAAATCCCAATTGGACTTAAACAAAGCTGCCGAACTGGCTAATACGCCGCTGAATGAGTTTTTAAAATTAAATCCCGGCTTTAATCACTCAAGCACTGCACCGCAGGGACCTCATCACTTATTAATTCCCGTTGCCAAAGCCGAGTCTTTCAAACAAAATTTGTCTCAACTACCCTATGATGAGCGGGTCGATATGAAGCGGTACCATGATGAGACAATGGCGCAAATTCGCCATGATCAAATCCTGACTATCCCAAGCCAACACAAAGTTAAGGCCGGGGAAAGCCTTGCATCTATTGCCAATAAAAATAATACAACGCCCCAATCAATCCGCCAGGCCAACCACTTAGCCAGTAATGCTATTCATTCCGGCATGCTTTTAAAAATGCCGACGCCGCAAAAATCGGCCGCTACCCAGCTTAGCGCTAAGACAGCTAACAATAAACCTGAAACCGCCCGGATCTATGTCGTAAAACCAGGCGACACATTCTGGAATATTGCGAAGAAATTTTCGGTTAGCGTTAATGATATTGAGGGCTGGAACAAAATCACAGCAAAATCTGCATTGGTCTCAGGCCAGAAGTTGACTATTAAAGCCGCCAATCAACAGGCTGTCGCTTCATCTGCCGGGGGGAGATCGATTAGTTATACCGTTAAGCAAGGCGATTCGCTGGCACAAATTTCCCGTAAATTTAACGTCTCAATCGCAGACCTGCGTAAATGGAATCCACCAACAATAAGCAATTCGCTGACTCCAGGTAAAAAACTGAAAGTGATTCTTAATACCTGAGGTTACCTGATTTAAAGATGCTTCAGCTAACGCAAAAAAACTCCGTCATTCCGGCATGGATGGCTGAATCTAGAGCCAGGGAGGGTGACTATCCATGGCACCCGTATCCGACTTTAGGCATTATGCCAAGTCATCCATTCACATCCATGTGACTGGATGCCGGCATCCATGCCAGTGGACGGGCCTAGCTGAAGCAGCTTACTAACTGATGTTACGCCTTGTCCACGAAAAGCACGAAAGGCACGAAAAAAACATCCGCTGTAGGTTTCTCGC
>DAINRH010000396.1:0-917 GCA_036741905.1 Methylobacter sp.
TTGGTCGGATAGTGCAAATGCATGCCAATAGTCGCGAAGAAGTTAAAGAGGTGTATGCTGGAGATATAGCTGCCGCAATTGGTCTCAAGGATGTGACGACGGGTGATACTCTTTGTGATCTGAAAGAAGTTATTGTGCTTGAGCGTATGGAGTTTCCTGATCCGGTGATTTCGGTTGCGGTAGAGCCGAAAACGAAAGCGGATCAAGAAAAGATGGGGGTCGCATTAGCGAAACTGGCTCAGGAAGATCCGTCCTTTAGGGTCCATACGGATGAGGAGTCTGGGCAAATTATAATCTCTGGAATGGGTGAGTTGCATCTTGAGATTGTAGTTGATCGCATGAAGAGGGAGTTTAGTGTTGAGGCAAATGTTGGTGCTCCTCAGGTCGCATATAGAGAAACAATTCGAAAGACAGTCGAGCAAGAAGGCAAGTTTATAAGGCAGTCCGGTGGGCGTGGGCAGTACGGTCATGTTTGGTTGCGTATTGAGCCGCAAGAAATTGGTGCTGGTTATGAGTTTGTTAATGAGGTTGTTGGCGGGGTTGTTCCAAAAGAATTCATACCCGCTGTAGATAAAGGTATCCAAGAGCAGTTGAAGAGTGGTATTCTAGCTGGCTATCCTGTATTGGATGTGAAGGTGTCTTTATTTGATGGTTCATATCATGATGTGGATTCGAATGAAATGGCTTTTAAGATTGCCGGTTCCATGTGTTTCAGGGAAGGGGCAAGGAAAGCCGATCCGGTTTTGCTTGAGCCTATAATGAAAGTTGAGATTGCTACGCCTGAAGAGTATATGGGTGATGTTGTCGGTGATATCAATAGGCGGCGCGGGATAATTCAGGGAATGGAAGATACTCCGTCAGGTAAAACACTTAGCTGCGAAGTACCGTTGGCGGAAATGTTTGGTTATGCAACTGAT
>DAINRH010000396.1:982-1946 GCA_036741905.1 Methylobacter sp.
CCACGTAAACGTCGGCACAATCGGTCACGTCGATCATGGTAAAACTACTTTAACTGCTGCTTTAACAAAAGTAATGGCTGAGCTCCAAGGTGGAGAGGTTAAAGCCTTTGATCAGATTGATAATGCACCTGAAGAGCGTGCGCGTGGTATTACCATTTCTACGTCGCACGTCGAATATGAATCAGCAACGCGTCATTATGCGCATGTTGACTGCCCAGGTCATGCTGATTATGTAAAAAACATGATTACCGGTGCTGCGCAAATGGATGGGGCTATTTTGGTTTGTTCGGCGGCTGACGGTCCTATGCCGCAAACCAGAGAGCACATCCTGTTATCAAGACAGGTGGGTGTTCCTTACGTTGTGGTGTTCCTGAATAAAGCGGACATGGTTGATGATGCGGAGCTGATTGAATTGGTCGAGATGGAGATTCGTGAGCTGCTGGATATGTATGAGTTTCCAGGTGATGATACACCTATTATCGTTGGTTCGGCTTTAAAAGCATTAGAAGGCGACACGAGTGAAATCGGCGTTCCTTCTGTAGTCAGATTGGTTGATGCCTTAGATAGTTACATTCCATTGCCGGAAAGAGCGGTAGATGGCGCATTCCTGATGCCGATTGAAGATGTATTCTCGATTTCCGGTCGCGGCACGGTAGTGACCGGGCGTATTGAGCGTGGTGTTGTTAAAGTTGGTCAGGAAATTGAAATTGTCGGCATTAAGGCTACCGTATCAACAACTTGTACCGGTGTGGAAATGTTTCGTAAATTGCTGGACCAGGGTCAAGCAGGCGACAATGTTGGTATTCTTTTGAGAGGAACAAAAAGAGATGATGTTGAGCGTGGGCAGGTTTTAGCACACAAAGGCACTATCAAGCCGCATTCATACTTCAACTCAGAAATTTATATTTTATCTAAAGATGAGGGTGGTCGTCATACCCCTTTCTTTAATGGCTATCGTCCGCAG
>DAINRH010000397.1:0-1943 GCA_036741905.1 Methylobacter sp.
CCAAAAAGTACAGTTCAGCGTAGCGCAAGGCCAAAAAGGCCCGCAAGCTGAAAATGTAAGCGTCATCAGCTAAGTTATAAGTTACATGCCGCGGCACGATTACTCGTGCCGCAGTTTATATTCAAAAATCCAAGCAAAGCCTGTAATAAATTAAAGTCGACTAACTTTAAATGTTACTGGCGGGGCTTAATCATCCTGTTCTATCTGCTCGCTGTCGCAAGCTCAAATATTTGCCGGTAAAGAGCGTCAAAATCCTCCCTGTAAAGCTTGTCGCAGCTTGATAGCGCCGACATGGGTTTTATACGAAAACGGCAGAATTAATCCAGCAAAAAATTAGCCTGTTTCAGCCGGTCATCCGGTTCAGCGTCGGTAGTTTCATCTTTTAAATTAACGCCTGAAAGCTGTAACTTTTCAGCCTCATTGAGCAAAAACAGCAATTTCTTTAACGCCTGTCGATAACTCAGTCCGTTGTTATGAATATTGGAAATGCAATTGCGGTCGGCATCGGTGCTGATGCCTGATTTGGCCTGATAGGTAAAATAAATGCCCATGCTGTCGGGCGAGCTTAAACCGGGTCTTTCACCGATTAGTACGATACACAGTCTGGCTGCATAATGTTCCGCGATAGCGTCGCCAATCGCTACGCGCCCGTGTTTTACCAAACACAGCGGCGGCAATCGGTAGCCTTTTTGTTGCAGTTCGGGCAGCAATAAACTCAAAAACGGTTCGGCGTGATGTTCAATGGCTTTGGACGATAAACCGTCGGCAACAACGACAACCGCATCGACCGGCATGGCGGCGCGGTGCTGCAAACAGGCCGTGGACGATGCGCTTAACAAGCGTCCGAGATTGGGGCGCTGCAAATAGACAGATTGATTTTCCGCCTGAGTTTGCAAGGTCAGCGAGTGATAGCCTTGCACATTCAAGCGTTGTTCGAGGCCTGTAAAATCCAGCGGGATGTTGACCGCATCGCGGGCCAAGGCATGCGCCAGCTGAAAATCCAGACAGGCATGGGTGGGCAGGCTCATCCCGGCCCGGCCCAAAGCGATACGCGCAGAAGTGAATTGTTTCAGGCTGTGCCACGGATCTTGGGTAATTTTAAAATCGGTCATCGGCTACTCATTCAGGTTTTGTAAGGACGGCCTAAATAATGCCGGTACATCGGGCCGTTGTTGCAATTGGTTTTCGGCATTAAAAATGCCGTGTTGTTGCAGCCAACGCTCAAACTCGGGCGCGGGGCGCAGTCCCAGCACCTGGCGCAGATAAAGCGCATCATGGAAGGATGTGGATTGATAATTGAGCATCACATCGTCAGCGCCGGGAACGCCCATAATAAATGTGCCGCCGGCAACGGCGAATTGGGTCAGCAGCATATCCATATCATCCTGGTCGGCTTCGGCGTGGTTGGTGTAGCAGACATCGCAACCCATCGGCAGGCCCAGCAGTTTGCCGCAGAAATGATCTTCCAGACCGGCGCGGATAATCTGTTTGCCGTCGTAAAGATATTCCGGGCCGATAAAGCCGACCACGGTATTGACCAGCAGCGGTTTGAATTTGCGCGCCACCGCATAAGCCCTGGCTTCGCAGGTTTGCTGATCGAGCCCTTGGTGGGCATTGGCGGACAACGCGCTGCCTTGTCCGGTTTCAAAATACATGCAGTTATCGCCCAACGTGCCGCGGCCCAGTTCCAGCGCGGCCAAGCGGGCTTCGTTCAATAGCTCGAGATTGATGCCGAAACTGTCATTGGCTTGTTGCGTACCGGCAATCGATTGAAACACCAAATCGACCGGCGCGCCTTGTTCGATGGCTTTCAAGGTCGTCGTTACATGCGCCAGCACACAGGCTTGCGTCGGTATTCGATAACGTTCGATCACCTCATGCAGCATGTGCAGCAAGCGTGAGGTTGCCTCAAGATTGTCGGAAGCCGGGTTGATGCCGATAAC
>DAINRH010000398.1:0-1925 GCA_036741905.1 Methylobacter sp.
AGAATGCGCAGCTTAAAAAATCCGGCGTCAATAAATCAGGCGCAATTTTGCCTAAAGACACTGTCCCTAAATGGCGGACACGGTTTAAGGAACAAGGGAATTATATGCCAGGCGTCAGACAAAAGGACATGACCCTCAAGCCCTGGCATATCGATCTGGTCGCGATGCTGGAAAACAACCCGCAAAATAAACAGATCACTTGGATGATCGAGCAGATACAGGCGAAGTATGGTAAAGAGGTTAGCGAACACATGGTCTATCGCTATGTGAAAAACTTTAGCCGAGGCGATGTGATTAAAGGCGAGAACAGCGGCATGCAGTTAAGGGCAAAACAGGCCTATCAGCCGCGTACTTCCGCAGGGTTGGAGCCTTGGCAAGAAATGCATGCGGACGGCTGGACTACCCACTTTACCGCGCCGCATCCGATTACCGGCGAGTTTGTGACTTATGAAATATGGGATTTCCACGATGTCGCCACCCGCTATGTGCCGCCTTTCGGTATCGGCTTAACCGAGTGCTTTGAGGTGATTGCCAAGGGCGTTGAAAACGCCATCCGTGATAACGGGGTGATGTGCATTTTGCAGACCGACTCTACCAAAATCGTGAAGAACAATGACCGGTTCGTCGGCGATCCGGTCAAGTCGATCTCCGATAAGGCCGGTTTCACTATTGTACATCCCCAAATCGTCGGCAATGCTCAAGCTAATGGTATCGCGGAGAATTTCCATACTTGGATGGATAAGGAGGCCAGGGAGTTGGCGACCTATCAGGCTAAAAACATGGATAGTTTGACGTTACGTCGAGTTAAGAAGATTACTGCGTCGATGGTGAAAGCCGCCAATCATGACGAGATGGCCTTGTATGAAAAACTGAAAGCGCAAGCGGCCAAGGCGGGAGGCGGTCTTGTCCTATGTAGTTATGAGGCGTTGCGCGATTGGCTGGAATCGAAACGGTGCAAATGGAATAACAAGCCGCACCGCGCCTTAAAGAAAGTCCGCGATAGCGTAACCGGCAAACTACGCCATCAAACACCGTTAGAGGCGCTGAACGAGTTTAAAGCCCAGGGTTGGAAACCGTGGTTGCTGCATGACGCGATCCTGGCCGACTTGTTCCTCGTTCATAAACCGGTCACGGTGAGGCGCGGCATGGTGAAGCCTTACGGCGGCATGTTGTTTAGGAATCCGGAGCTGGATCACTGGGAAGGCCAGAAGGTCATCGTGGCTTACGACAGTATGGATTACAACCAGGTTTGGGTAAAAGACTTAAAGGGCCGGTTAATTTGTATTGCGCCATTCCTTGAGGCTACCGGCTACCGATCTGTTACCTCTTATGAGGTGGCACAGGAAAGACGCGCATTGGCGGCCATTAAGAACAGAGAGAAGCAAATCGAGGCGATTGCGGCTAGAGCAGGCATTGTTAACCATAACATTATTGATGTCGTACCCAGTACAACAGGACTTGAACGGGTTGAGTCCAGCCCCGCACAGGCGAATGAAGCTAAATTAAAGGTGGTGAGTATTGAGAAACCGGAAACGGAAGATGAAGTAGAAACCAAGAGCTATTTGGAAGTATGGGACATGCTCCTCTCAAAAGACAAAGATGAGGAGGAGCAACCCATTCAAAAAGATGAAGCCGCAGATGAGTGAATTTTTCAGCGGTTTTTAAAGCTACGACGACTTCGCAGGTCGTCTTTATATCAAAAAAACACGGGACAATTATAACGTGGAAACGAAAAATAAAAAAGCGGATGACGGGTTGCCTATCGGGCTGAATGATTCGGGGGAGGTTTCGTTATGAAATACCACTATGTAAAAACCAGTAATCACGAAAAGTTTATAACGGCCTTTAATGCGGTCGAGAAAAGCGCGGCCAGGGAAGCGCGGGGTATTTTGCTGACCGGCGAGCCTGCCACGGGTAAGAGTCGG
>DAINRH010000399.1:0-1917 GCA_036741905.1 Methylobacter sp.
CGCAAGGATAAGCGCGTCGAATTCAGCAAGGCGCTTGATCCCGATGTGACTTACGACCGCATCAACGCCTTATTTAAAAACGCTTGCGTAGAATGGCCCGGCATTTTTAAAGTCGGTGAAGATATAGAACTTGCCAAGCGCCACCTGCAAGTTTGCGTCGGTCCAATCGAAGGTGTGCGCCTAATGGGGTCAAACCTGCGCATTATGGATGATGCTTTTGAATACCTGCTGCCCACCGAAGCCAAAAAGAAAAAAGGTCAGTTTTTTACGCCGCGTCATGTTGTGGAAATGTGCGTAAGAATGCTCAACCCCACCCGCACGGAATATGTCATGGACCCATCCTGCGGTTCCGGCGGATTTTTACTGCATGCGATGGACTGGTGTTATCCCGCCGATGACAATGAAAAACGCGAACTGCGCAAACACAAATACGCCGGTAAATACCTGTGGGGCATCGATTTTGAACAACGCGCCGCCAAAACTTCCCGCGCCTTGATGCTGATTGCCGGAGACGGCCACACCAACATTTTCGGCCCGGATGTTAGCAGTCTTGATCCGAAAACTTGGTATGAAACCGGTTCCGGCCAAGCATTGATGCACGGGCTACGGCAATCAAAACTGACTGCCACGCCGATTCCGGAAAATGAAACCCTCAAGGACGATGACAAAGCCTGGGAATATTTCAACGAACTGAAATTCGACGTGATCCTAGCCAATCCACCATTTGCCGGGGAAATGAAAGACCGCAAGATGCTGGCGCATTACGAATTGGCAAAACCGGCGTTAAAACGGGCAGGAGACGATAAACAACCCAAGGAAGAGCGCGATGTGTTGTTTATCGAACGCATCTTAAAAATGCTCAAGCCCGGTGGCCGTGCGGCGATAGTATTACCGCAGGGCAAATTCAACAATTCCTCGCTGGCTTTTATTCGCGAATGGATTTTGAAAAAAGCCCGTTTACTGGCTGTGGTAGGTCTACACCCCAACACTTTTAAACCGCATACCGGCACCAAAACATCGGTGTTGTTTGTACAAAAATACACCCAGCAACAATTGGCTGATATTGCCAAAGTCCATGATGAAATCGCCACCGCCTGCCCTGATTATGAAGCAGACGTTCGACAATTACTTAGCAACCATGCAGCCGAAATATCGGAAGACCTTGTTCCCGAAGCGATAGCAGATTTACTGGCTGAGACTTTTATTGAGCCTGAAACGGAAGACATTGCCGAAACTAACGGAGACGCTGAAAGCGAAGACACTGCCGATAATCAACCCGTGTTTAGCGATGAAGACCGTCTTGCGCAGGCTGAAGAAAAGCTGGATGCCTTGAAAGCCGAATTGATCCGTACCAAGCAAAAACTGCTCGATTTAGCCAGCGATAGCGAAGCATTGATACAGCAACAACAAACTGAGCTCTCCGTGGCACAACAACAGCAACAAGAAGAGCTGGAAGATATCCAATCTAAATGGACCGGCAAAGCAGCGGAATTGACGGCTTACAACAAACCGAAAAAAGCCGAACATAAAAAAGCTATTCAAGACATCAAGGCAGAATATAGCGCCAAGCTTAAGATCAGCAAAGACCGGCAAAAAACGGCGGAAAAAGCCCTTAAAGCCGAGCAGAAACGCCTGGAAAAATTGATTCCGCAAGCCGAGCGGGAGTTAAAACTGCTGACCTTGCGCGGCAAACTGGAGCTGGTGTTAGCCGATGCCGATTTAATCGGCACCCTGAAAGAACGCTGGATAGCCGCCGAAGTCGCCAAGCGTTTGGATTACCCGATTTTTATGGCAGTCAGCGAACGCGGCGGCAAGAACAATTCCGGCGATTATGATTATGTGATCGACGATAACGGCAATCTGGTTGAAGACCACGACGGGCAACCGAAAATCAATCAGGATTTGGTCAATTACGAT
>DAINRH010000400.1:0-1825 GCA_036741905.1 Methylobacter sp.
ATCACCGGATTAAACTAATTCAACAAGCCAACAGTGGCGTTTCGTGTGCGCGCAATGAGGGTATTGAATTTGCCAAAGGCGATCTTGTGTGTTTTCTAGACGCGGATGACTGGTACTTACCTACATACCTTGAAACAAGTGTATCAATGGCCTTGCGTTATCCAGAAATTGCTTTTTTTGCCACCAATTATAAATGTGTTAGCGTTAGCAATCTGAACCAAGCAACAAATTACTGGAATCCAGGCGATACTCATACTGTCGAGATTATTGATGATTTGTTTTCCCGCTGGCGAAATCGCCCGTTATTCGTCATCAATTCAGTAGTCATTCGATATGAACATTTGACCAAGTTTAAGCCATATTTCCCACCAGCTCAGCAATGGGGGGAAGATCAAGATCTATGGTTTAGAATAGCTGAGAAGTCTGTCCTTGCATATTGTCCATCACCGCTCGTAGGTTATAGAAAGGAAGTGAATGATAGCCTTTGCGCAAACCATGAGCCACAGTGCTCATTATCGCCTACCTTTATTCGTCTTGAACAGCGAGCAGTTAGTCGGAAATCGCCTGACAGACTTCGCGATTCTGCGCTCAGATTAGTTGACGAGAGCAAAATTACGGTAGTGCGTAGGTTAATAATGAATGGCCGACGTTATGATGCTTTCATGCAATTATTAAATGCGAGGCGTGGAATGGTCTCAAGACGATGGTGGGCTAGTTTAATTATGTGTCTAGTGGTTTCACCAGCCTTAGTAAGTCGTTGGGAAAATTGGCGTCTTAAACGAACCCGTGATTGGTAAGATCCGCTGCCTGTAAACCACCAATTCTGGATATTCTGGTCAATCCCTGTAACATGGCCGATGCACTTTTTAAACCCTAGCTATAACCGGAGTGATTTAGTATGCGAATTACCTTAATAGCAATGCATTTTGCCGAGTACGCTTGCCGTCTCGCAGAAGCCTTGGCTCAAAACCACGAGGTTCAGCTCCTACTTGGGGAATCGAATGCCGCTTCTGAACTTGAAGATGAGCTTGATCATTACCTTTCAATTCCGCAATTAACAATTGTAATGCTGCCCCATAGCAGATCTCCAATACTATGGTTGCAGAATGCAGTCCGTTTGGTCAGAGAAGTGAAACGTTTCAAGCCGAACATAGTTCATCAACAAGAGAATACGAGGGATTATGAGGTTGCAGCTTTGCTTTATTTAAGTCGATTTCTACCTTTTGTCCTGACAGTACATGATCCCCAACCGCATTCGGGTGAGGATTCACACCGGTACAAATTTAGTCGGCACAGAATCTACCAATGGATTTTGCGTAAGCTCTGCGACGGTGCGATCACGCATGGGAGTCTATTATGCGAACAGTTAGTTGCCGTAGCTCCATGGCTTACCGGGCGAGTGACAAGCATTCCGCATGGACCAATAGGACCACTGAAGGTACCGGAACAAGAGATTCCAGACGCCGGAAACCTGCTTTTTTTCGGCCGCATCAATGCTTATAAGGGTCTACGCTATTTCGTCGAAGCGATCTTGCATCTGCAGGCAAAAGGACTTTGTGTCAAAGGAGTGATCGCAGGACGCGGAGGAGATCTTGAGACCAATCGGGCCGCTATAGAGTCAAATGATTGTTTCGAACTGCATGAAGAATTTGTCTCGCGGGCAAAAGTTCACGTCCTATTTACGCGCGCCCAACTTGTCATCATGCCTTACATCGATGCCACCCAGAGTGGTGTGGCAGCGATGTCCATTGGCTTTGGTCGGCCGGTGGTGGCTACACGGGTCGGAGCTATTCCGGAAATGGTGCTGGATGGCTATACAGGTTTG
>DAINRH010000401.1:0-1031 GCA_036741905.1 Methylobacter sp.
ATGGCGGGCCAGTAAATACAGCGTCCAGGTTAACAAATTGGCAGTGGTTTCATGACCGGCGGTAAAAATGGTAATGACTTCATCGCGAACCTGTTTGTCGGACATAAGTTCGCCGCTGTCATCGCTTGCGTTCAGCAACATATCCAATAAATCGTTGTTTACTGCTGGTTGGGCGCGGCGTTGCTCGATGATCCCGTAAATAACCTCATCGACTACCGCGCTTGCCGCATTAAATTCCCGATTGGCTTTAGTGGGTATAAATAACGGCATGCGCAAAGGGTTCATGATCGATTTGGCCGCATAGCGGAGCAACGTGTCTAAAGCAGGCGCAATGTGTTCGATTTTATCGAGGACGCTGGTGCTGAACATGGTCTGAGTGATCACTTCAAGCGTCACCTGCATCATTTCATCGGCGAGATTAACTTCCGCCCCGTCGCCTAATAGCCGCCATCTGGCTAATAAATTATTGCCGGCCGTGACAATTTGCGGGAGTAAAGACGCCAAATTACTTCGCTGGAAAACCGGCTGCATTAACCGCCGTTGTCTTTGCCATAACTCGCCCTGACTGGTCACTAATCCTTGCCCTAGCACCAACGCCAGACCGGTCGGCTTTTTAGGATCGTACATTTTGACAAAGGTATCGCTTTGCTTGATTAAAGCCTGTTCGATCAGCTTTGGGTGGCTGATTAAATAAAAATGGCGAGTAGCCAATCTGAAACTCACTAAATCGTCATAATCACGCTGCCAGTCGCAAAGTGCTTGAAACGGGTTGGCTTTCATCTGACGTAAGTTGCCTAATAGCAATACGCCTTTGATTTTTGGGATTGTTTTGTTTTGGGGCATGTTTAATACGGTTAGAGGTTTTAGTTTCGGCAGAGCCAGGTCCAATAAAGTGACTTACAAGGCTAACAAGCTGGTTCTTTCATCGCCGCATTGTTGCCGAGCCGGCGGAATGTATGATTGGAGGAAGGCCTGTGCTTTTTCTTTAAGGTTAAGCTGTTCGTGGTAAAGACGCAATATCAATCACAGGT
>DAINRH010000401.1:1041-1815 GCA_036741905.1 Methylobacter sp.
GAGCATCGAAGAACTTCACAAGTTATCCGCCGTAGAAAAGCTAAAGATTATCGAAGCGCTTTGAGGCGATTTGGTTGGACGAAGATGATCTCTCCAGCCCGTCTTGGCATGAAGCCGAACTCATAGAGACTGAAAAAAAATTTCTCTCCGGCGACATTGAAGTACTGGATTGGCAACAAGCAAAGAAAGCATTACGTTCTCGATTTGAATGAAAGTTTAGGTTCTCCACTCAGCTATGGAAGGCCTTGCCGCAGGACGTAAGTTTTATGATCGTCAAGAAGCAGGCGTAGGCGACTATTTTTTCGACAGCCTTTTTGCCGAAAATCGATTCACTGGCGATTTTGAAAAATACGCAATGCAAGACTTGCCCCTTGATTAGATGATTGCATAGTGAAAATGCTGATACACAGACTCTGCGATATGATGACTATTGCCTCGTTTACGGCTGCTGTGAATCACTGCTACACTATTCAAAAATACAGGAGCCATCATGACAACCATTACCTTCGATACTCACGAATTTATCAAGGAACTGAAAAGTGCAGGATTCAGCGAACAACAAGCTGAAGCTATCACCAAGCTCCAAAAAACTGCGATCAGCACCACGCTTGAACAAGCCAAGCATGACTATCAACTGGACGATTTAGCGACGAAACGAGATCTAAAAGAGTTGGAATTAAAAGTCGATGCAGGCATCAGGGAGCTGGAATTAAAAGTTGCCAAAGACATTGCCGAATCCAAAGCCGAATTAGTCCGCTGGGTAGTCGGTGTGGG
>DAINRH010000402.1:0-1814 GCA_036741905.1 Methylobacter sp.
CATCAAGGTAGGACAGCCAGTTGCCCGACTGCCCCCTTACAAATCCCGGCGTGCGGAATTACCGCACCGGGCTTTTCAACGTTGTTCGCTTCGCACACAGCATATAGATACTTAGAAATCATGACAAATACGGGGTTTGAGTCTGAGGTATCCCCACAAATTATTCTTTCTCCAATTTTTCAAAATAGCCGACTAACAGCGCTTGCGCTAATTCTAAATAATCGTCCGGCACTTCAAACACGACATAACGACAGGCGATTTTACCGAGAAAAATCACCGAATACGGCGAACGTTTTGTGCCGCTATTAACCTTGATCTGCCGTTCGGTAGCAGAGCCTTTTAAGCTGAGGCCAACCAACCAAAGTGCAAAAATGATCAGTGCGGCGATCAGCAACAGGATTGCCCTGCGGTCGGCTTTAATTCTGGTTTCACGGGTTAAATCCAAGCCATAACGGGTACTTTTGGTGTCGCGGAAACCTTCCTCGATTTGCATCCGAGCCCGGTAATAATTCACCACACGAATTGCCGAATAGGCTTTAAGGGACGGTGATACGACCAACAACCACGGTTCTTTTTCGCGTTTGGCCTGCTGCCGACTCTGCTTGGATTTGGCGGGCTGCTTATGAGCCGTCAACTGTTTGCGGCCTTTTGCGGGACGGTAAAAACTCACCAGCTGCCCAGACAACGGATTGCTGCGCACCCAGAGCGCCGATCCTAACAACTTGGCTTTGCGAGTGGCTTTAGCATACCGCAATTTGGCCGCCTGCCATTGGTCGGGACAATCGGCAAAGGCGATAAAATCCCGATTGCGGATCCGTCCCAGCCAATGCCAGCCCAAGCGTTCCACTTCGCGAAAAAACGGCGCCCGAAACCCGGAGTCTGCAACCACAATAGGGGTGACATGGGCTGGAAGCAGTTGTTGCAAGGTCGACAAAAATTGATGTTGCACTCGGCGGTTCCCCAGTTTCTTATCGGGATGAACTTCCTCGTATAAAGTTATAGTGCGCCCTCCCACAGGAAGAGCAGCACGCAAAAGCTGCTGGCTTTGATCGTCAGTCAGTGGTGACCAGTCTATTATAATCAGAGGCAAGGGAAGAGATTTCAGTAAAAATCCGGTGATGGTTCCGTATAACGCCAAGCGATCAGACTTGAGGTGAGAATTCCCAACTAACCGATCCAAGCGCTTGATTTTATGTTTGATAAACGCAGCTCCGGAAACCGCCCGTCCCAGCGCCGTAATGGATACAGAGGCACCCGTTAGACCAGCCCCGACCGCAGCCATTAACGCATTGAGGCGTGCGCCATGAAGGTTGGGGAGTGATTGTTTTAACAAGGAACGCAGGGGGTTAATGAGCGACATAAGAATCTCCCGCTGATGCATTCTTGGGGAAGAAAATCGTATTTTAGCGCCACCGAGGGGTTTAGTGGCGCTAAATACCACAGATCATTTTGTTTTATATCGATATTTTCTGGGGATACCTCAGGGTTTGAGTAGTTTAAAATCATCGATCAGGGCTATGAAGCCTGTCCAGTTGTAGCTGTGCCTCTGACTACGCCGATTAAGCCACTTAAACAAAATACGTTTAATGTCTTGCAGGTAGTCATTCAGGCTTTCATAGTTTCCACGAAGTCCGTAATAATTCCAGTACCCTCTCAGCTTTTGATTCAGTTTGGTAAATAATACCGGTTTACGCAAGCCCCGACTTTCTTGGCACCATGCTTTGAAATTGGCTAGGGCTGCCCGAAATTTCTTACAGTCAGTCCGCCGTTTCAGCACTGTCTTGCCAAATCGGCTGCGTCCCCAATAAAATTCA
>DAINRH010000403.1:0-1771 GCA_036741905.1 Methylobacter sp.
TGTATCCCCGGAGTTTTTGAGCTACGCCATGGGCCTTTGCTGGTGATGCCACACGCAACTGCTGATTGAACTCGTACACCGAGTTTCATCAGATTTCTTACTTTGGTGCGTGGCTTTCGCCACTGACGCCAATAAGCCATTCTAACCCTGCGCCGTATCCAGTGATCCAGATCGACACAAAGTTGATAGCAGTTGGCGATACCAAAGTAATTAATCCAGCCTCGTATAAACTGACTGGTTTTGAAGAGTTGATATTTCATCGATACTCCCCAGTTGCGGTTCGTTAAGCGTCGAATTTGTTGCTTGAATTTCTGAACTGTTTTCGGGTGCCATTGAATGCGACCTCCTCGAAACGTAAATCCGAGAAATTTGCTTTCATTGGTTTTAACGACGCGACTTTTGGTCGTGTTGACGACCAGTTTCAAACGGTTTTCCAGGTATCGACTGATACTATGCAGCACTCGTTCGCCCGCACGCTGACTCTTTACCAATATCGTAAAGTCATCCGCATACCGTGCAAATTTATGGCCGCGCTTCTCCAGTTCTTTATCCAACGGATCGAGCATGATGTTCGCCAGTAGTGGCGATAGGGGGCCACCCTGTGGAACGCCTTCTCGGCTTTCACTATAGAGCTGGTTATCGATAACCCCTGCTCGAAGATAAAGCTTAATCAATCTGAGTAAACGCTTGTCCTTCACTTTATAGCCAAAGTGCGTCATCAGTAAATCATGATTAACCCGGTCAAAGAACTTCGACAGATCAACATCCACGGCAATATGTCGTCCTTGCTTGATAATGCCTTGTACCTGTTTAACCGCTTGTTGCCCATTACGCCCCGGGCGGAAACCAAAACTATAGCTTGAAAATCCGGGGTCGAACACGGGAGTGAGAACCTGGGCAATGGCTTGCTGGATTACGCGGTCTATGACGGTGGGAATACCCAACTGGCGAATACCGCCATCCGGTTTATCTATTTCAACACGTCTGACGGGTGACGGTCGGTATTGTCCTGTTTCCAGTTCGATAACCACCCGCTTCCATTCGCCGGATTTTGCCCAAGCGGGGAACTCATCAATGGTCATCCCATCAACGCCAGCCGCCCCCTTATTGGCTCGAACTTGTTTCCATGCGGCCTGTAAATTATCTTGCCGCAACACGTGTTCGAAAAGATGGTTGCTAAAGGCTGGCTTCGAGTCACTACGCTGAGTTCCGTCATTACCGGTCGGCATTCGTGTATTCAGGTGTGGCAAGGCTCCTCCTTTGTTTCAAATGTTCAGGCCTTCACCGTGTCCCATCCATTACGATGGGCATTTGGCTACTATGCCGTCTGCTGACTTCTGCTTAATCACGATACAGGTTACCCCATGCCGCGCTATCGGTTTCATCGCATTCGCTCATACAGGACGATGACACCTGCATGCCTGGACTTTTGTTCAACCAGTCGTCCGGTCTGGTATTCTTCCGATCGCTCGTTAAGCAGATCTCCCCGAATAAGCACATTAACTTTCCCTGCACAACTGCATCATTTACAGTGGCCGTTAAATCACCTGGCTTCGTCGTCATGTGCCAACTCGCCTCCAGCCTATGCCTCGTATGATGTTTTTGTTCATCAGCTCGCAGTTTTGCGTCCGGCTTCCTCCGGACCTCTCCTCACGGATCAGCCCTTGCCATTCGCTAGTAGTTATCGTCTAATAACAACAGGGTTTTCGACGGTGATTCTCCTACAGAGGACTTTCACCTCATTAGTTAATGCCCATGTCGGGCGTACACA
>DAINRH010000404.1:0-1715 GCA_036741905.1 Methylobacter sp.
TTTTCCTGAGCTATCGATTTTTATTTATCCGAAAATCGCTTATATGCTGGAACCTATTTTCTTTATTATCGCGGTGCTTAATCAGCTACAGCGCTTGAACGAACAAAAAGCCGAACTCCGCGTTAAACGGCAAGCCGAAACCGAGTTGTTGATCAAGGCCGAGCAAGAGCGTCTGGCGGCTATAGAAGAAGCCAAAAACCAGCAACTGTTGTTGGCCTCGGCAAGCCATGATTTATCGCAACCGTTAGCTTCAATCCGCTTTGCTATGGAAGCGTTACGAGCCCGGGAAGAGCACAACCCTATTGCGCAACATATCAATACCACACTGGATTATTCGCAAAGTTTAATTCAGGGCTTGATCCGGCAGGCGCGTCAGGAGGAAGGCATCCAATCCGGCAGCATTATATTGTTTGAGCTGTTTGACCAACTGCAAAACGAGTTTGAAGCAACCGCAGTCAAAAAAGGCTTACGACTCAGTCATATCGCCAGCAACATCGAATTAAAAGGCTCGACCTTAATTCTGCACCGCATTCTCAGTAACCTGCTGACCAACGCGATTCGTTACAATCATAAAGGCCGCGTCGTTTTCGGCGTACGCCGCCGTTCGCAACATATTGAAATACAAGTGCTCGATACCGGCGTCGGTTTGTTTGAAGCCGATTGCCGAATTTTAACGGCCCCTTTTCAGCAAGGCCGACATGGCGACAGCGCCGGTTACGGCCTTGGGCTTTTTATTGTAAAAACCTTGTGCCATCAATGCCGCTATGAGTTGCAAGTCGCCTCCGCACTGGGCAAAGGCAGTGTTTTTGCAATTAAAATCCCTATCGATAACGCTATATCCTATCGACGGAAAAAGCAGTTGGTTCGCGAAAACCACTAAAACATTATTCATCGCGAAGACCTTCGTAGTGATTTTTTCGTGTCTTTCGTAGACAACCGCCATTATCAGATTTCCCGCTAAATTACGGAGATCACCTTATTGTTGCAAGCCCAGCCGACTTTTACACTGAAACCCTGATGATTTTGAATTCTATGAGGGTTGATTATGTTGGCAAGCTGGTTAGCAACGTTATGGCGCATCGCAATGGTGCTGTGCGATTATCGCGGCTGGTATCGCTGGTTATCGGGACAGCCGCGAATTGATGTCGCGATTATCACCAATATCCGCGATGAAGCCGAAGGCAACGTGTTCTGGGGTAACAAATGGCCGAAATCCGGGCATTCCAATGGTGCGCGCATTTACCTGAACGGCGTGTCGGGTCAGGTTCGGGGTATTTGTATTACCGCCGAAGAGATGATGACCAAAAACGGTCGGCAGCGTGCCAAAAGGTATTTTATCGATGCGGTTACCTGGGCGCAAAAACGCGGCGCTAAAGTCGTCCTGTTGGCCGCCTCAACCAAGCGTTTATTCGGCCGTGACGGGCATGAGTTAAAACAGTTATTCCCGGACATCCTGTTTACTATCGGCGATAACGGCACGGCGATGCTGTTATGTAAAGACATCGACAATGCCCTGGCGAATACGCGCCTGAATATGGGCAATCCCAGAATCTTAGTACTGGGTCCTTACGGTATCTTAGGCACCGCGGTAACCGAGCATTTATTGGCGCGGCAATATGAGCTAATAGGCTTCGGCGCGAATCAAAAAGCGTTGGCGCAAATGGCCGAGGATTACGCAATGACTGTTGCGACCGATATTAACGATATCGGTAAAG
>DAINRH010000405.1:0-1712 GCA_036741905.1 Methylobacter sp.
GTCGATTAAATTCGTCAAGTACAACCGTCAGCCCTCCCAGACCAAAAATGATCCAACTTATAATCGACCGTTTAGTTTTTTAAACAGTTTCTTAGGATTTGGTCCGCAATAACGCTCCGAAACCTGAACTTATCGTTCCCGCGCGGAGCGCTCATCGTTATATAAAGTCCAAAGTTATACTCGACACGGGCACGGATTGCGACTTTTGTCCCCCTCTCCCTTCGGGAGAAGGCTGGGATGAGGGGATATAAATAAGCATTTTCCTTTCGAAGTTGATTTTAACATTGAGTCATCGGCTTCCTTCCTGACAAGCTGATTGCGATAACCGCAATCGCACATCAAATCGAATTGTCTACCTTGAATACTACAGTTATTCCCGAATTAAGACCGTATTCGCTATATTAATGTCATCCTCGCTAAGAATAGACTCTTAATTGAGAGCAAGCCCCCGATCATCGCGATGTTCAGATTTGTCCCTGATCCAGCACATTGTTGTCTTAAAACGATAAAGCAAGAATTCATTCGAAGTTTGTCAGTAAATAATTACAATATTTTGGCGAAGGATTAATATACCAGCGACCGCAGGGATCGCCTCCCGTGGTTCCCTATGTTCAAGCAAAGCTTGAGAGTCCACAAATCTATTCCATCCGAGAACCCCACAGAGTGAGGTTTTTTTATGTCTGCAATAAAGAGCAACAATGAAAATAACAAATGCTTGCGAAGAATTCCTAAGCCACTGCCGCGTCGGCAAAAACCTATCCGACCATACCTTGCGCGCCTACAACATCGACTTGAACGAGTTTTCCGCCTTCTGCACCCAGACAACCGCCATAGCCGACTGCGACCGGCACATACTGCGCAATTATTTAACTTACCTATTCGACAAGAAGAACCTGAAAGAAACCAGTATCAAGCGGCGCATGGCCTGCCTGAAAGCTATGTTCCATTGGCTGGAAAGTGAAGAGCTGTTGGCGAATAATCCTTTTCACAAATTCAAAGCCCCGATCAAATTGCCGAAGCGGCTGCCGCGCAGCTTGGCGGCTCACGAATTGCGATCCCTGCTAACCGCCCCATTGGCAGAGCTGGGCATCAAAACCCCCGGCGAAGTGGAGAGCATCATCGGCAACCTGAGCCGTAAACAATTCAACCACGTCACCTGCTTGCTAACCGTTGAATTATTGTTTTACATCGGCATGCGCATCGGGGAACTGACGCAAATTCTCCTGGGTGATATAGATTTGCAGGATTCCATCATAAAAATCACCGGCAAAGGCAATAGGGAGCGGCGGGTCTTTATCAATGACCCCAAGTTAATTGGGAACCAGCGCAAATGAGACAGCCGCCAGTTCTGTGAGTGGATGACTAATCTTGGAAAGTGGTTGTTCGTAATGGTTAAATCAGCTGCGTGTATTCCAGTCCGCTGTATTTATTTGTTGGCCACATTTAGCTTAACCAAAACCCATTTCGTAATTTCCGCGCCAGAAGAAGAATTTGTCTCTATTACTTTTTTTAAGGTAACCTCGTAAATTCCATTGATTTCAGAGTGTGCAACTTGCTGAAGCGATTCTTCAGATATCTTTCCGGTGTAATGCTCATTATTCGGTATGTGTTTTACTCTATAACGTTTTGTTTCTACATCTAACCCAAGAAGTTCAGCTTTGAACACAACAGATTCCGACATATCTACATCAATCTTGTTTACTAAAGCATAC
>DAINRH010000406.1:0-1639 GCA_036741905.1 Methylobacter sp.
TGCTTCGTTGCCATGTTGTAATGGTAGGGAATAATTTCAATATGTCAATTGCGTTATTGCAAGCGAGGGATTAAAAAAGTGTGTTTTTCTAGGGAATATTTTATTTCCTGTGCTTCTTTTTTGAGTTGAGGCGGCAACTATCCTGACACGGGGGGGGTGAACAAGCTGATGATTAGGTTATCCACACAAGCCTTGGCGGAAGAAGAGGCGAAGCAGCGTTTCCTGACAGCCTAATTGCGCGGCAACCCCAAGCAGGCGGAGCAATTGTTGGACGCACTGGACATTTGATAGAAGCAAGACGGAACGGTTCCATGCGCAGAAGACTACCTACTGTTTTACACAAGTTAAGAAGGGTATGCTGTGCGTGCCGTTGGGGTGGGCGTGAAGCTCCCTTCATTAGCCTTAGCTGAAATAATTATTGTCTATTGCCCCTTTGGACTAAAGAAAATAAAACTTAAGCATTTTGAACATTGCGACGGTTACCGTTTTTTGCTGAATTTTGAAAATGGCGAAGTCAAAGAGGCTGATCTGGCCGATTTGATCGGCCAGCATGTTTCGCTGGATGCTTTAAATACTGCCGTATCGATCCGGAATGGGGACGCCTGGAATTTAATGACGGGCGGGTTGATATAGAACCTAAGACGTTATACCGGTATGTAACGGGCAGCCATTACAAAGAGGTTGCGTAATTTTAAATGTAGACAGTCTCGTATGCTGTGCGTATCTTTTGGCTAACACCAAACCTCGCTTGGCCAGTCTCAGCCGAAATAATGATCGCCTAGTATTACTTATCATATAATGTACAAAATATTGCACAATCTGTGCGATAAAGGAGGTTGTTATGGGAATTTCCGCAAGTGACGTGGTGCCATTCTCTCAAGCTCGCGCCAATCTTTCCGAATTGGCTGAGCAAGTAAAATCGGGTGCCGAGAAAATTATCACCAAGAATGGCGAAAGTTATGTTGCATTGATCGATGCGAACCGTCTTGATTACTACCACCAGCTGGAACGCGAACGTATTCATTTGCTGTTGATCGATGAAGCCGGTAAAGGCCTGGACGATGTTGCGGCTGGTCGCGTGCAAGACGCCCGCGAAGCCATCCAGCGATTGAGAACGCGCCGTAAGACTGGCATGGATTGAACTTGGCAAAGAAAACTGTTGTAACGCTGAGTGCCAACTTTGAACGAAACCTCGAAAGCATCGAGATATTTCTGGCGGAAGCGGAGGCGCAACATGCTTATGATGCGCTGCTGGATGAGTTGTTTTTTACCGTTATTCCTAATCTTGAGCGGTTTCCAGATATGGGGCGACCATTCATGAACCGTCCGATCAAGTCTATCGAAATGGTTAATGCTGTGACAGTATTGCAAACAAAATTGCAGGATGGGGAGTTGCGAGAATACTTATTGCCCGATTATCTGGTGTTATACGTACGCTATGCCGAGACCATTTACTTATTGTCGATTAAACATCATCGGCAGCTCTCATTTGATTTTAGCGGTCATTGGCCTGCTATTTGACTACAGTTCAAGTAGAGTGATGGTTTTTCCTGCGTATCATCAAGCCTCCGGTATTACTCCCTGAGCCTGAAGGTCTGCATGGTAAGACGATCGAACCATCGGCGCGCTGGCGACTTGT
>DAINRH010000407.1:0-1597 GCA_036741905.1 Methylobacter sp.
CGGTTTAACCGCATCGCCGTTAATGGTCGGCGTGCCGAACAGGATGCCGTCGGCGCCTTCTATTAGATCGACGAACGGCGCAATTTCACTGCCTTCCAGGTCGTATAACGAGACCCGCACATGCTCCACCGCCATCGCGCCTTCATAAATCGCTTCGGCCATGCGCCGCGTATTGCCGTAGGAACTGATATAAAAAATCAACAGGGTCTTTTCGCCGACACTGATTTCGCTTTGCAGGGCCGAGGTCGATAATTCGCGATAGCGCTGCACATAGCGTTGCGGTTGGTCGCGCAACAGCGGGCCATGCGCAGGCAGGATTTTATTGAGCGGCAGCAAGGGTTCAATCAGGACCAGCGCCCGATTTACATACTCTTTAAACGGCCGCATGATGTGGGCGTAGTAATATTCGAACGAAAAGCGAAAATCGCCGACTTCATCGTTAAACAGTCGCGCATCGCAAAAATGACAGCCGAACACATCGCCTGAAAACAGGGTTTTTTCTTCGATTAAATAAGTGCATTGGGTATCCGGCCAATGCAAATAGGGGGTGTGCAAAAACGTTAAGGTGCGATCGCCCAGCGAGACGGTGTCGCCGGTAAAGACCGGGGTAAAATCGAAGGCATCCTGTTTTAGCAGGGCTTTGAGCATGGATTGCGCTTTCTGGGAAATGTACAGCTGAGCTTGCGGCGCGCGGCGCATCAGTTCCGGCAGTGCGCCGGTATGATCGGGTTCGAGATGATTCAGGACGATGACTTTGATTTCGTCATAGCGGGCTACCGATTCCAAACGGGCGAAAAAATCATCGGCAAAATTTTCCTTGACGGTATCGATGACCGCGACGCCTTCGCTGCCCCTGACCACATAAGCGTTGTAGCTGGTGCCGTTGGCGGTTTTTAAGATGATATCGAAGGTGCGCAGCGACGGATCGAGCGCGCCTATCCAATGAACGCGTTCGGATAGCGTGACGGCTTGCGGTACGCCGTCAATCGATAAGACCGGAGGTTTACTCATGGCCGCAACTTGCTTGTGCAAGCGGGCGAGGGCAGCTTTCCATATCCTGATAGCTCTTGGTTTCTTTTAAGCCGATCCAGTTATCGACCGCGTACTGATCGAATCCCGCCATCGTTCTATCGCCGACTTGCATTAACGGGCGGCGTATTAACAACGGATTTTTCACCATTAGCGCTAGGGCTTCTTGTTCGTTTAGGCTCTCAGGTTCAATGTCGCCCTGTTTGATGGCCGGGGCGCTGTAATTGAACCAATTCCTGACCGCCAATTTACCGAAAAAACTGCGCAAGCGCTCAGGCTGCCAAGTTTCAGTCAATAAATTCAGCGCCACAACTTCATGGCCCGCTGCGGCTAACAATTTCTTTTGCCGGGCATTGTTAATGCAGCCGGGCTTTTCGTAGAAAGTGACAGTAGCCATCGGATACGCCCCAATCAGTGGCCCTGTAACTCGGCCATTGCTTCCGCCATTCTTTCCGGCGGAATACCGGTTAAAGAGCCGGGCAAGTTAATCGGTTCGCCCAATGAATTTAATATCGCACCTTCAATAGGGCAAATACTGGCACATTGATAAACGGGGTAGTCGCCCTCG
>DAINRH010000408.1:0-1498 GCA_036741905.1 Methylobacter sp.
CCGACTCCCTCAAAACCCTCACCGTGTTCGGTTTACGCTTCAATCAAGTCACCCTGGCAGAAGCGGTGGACTTGGTCATAGCTGCCGCTCAAGCCCGAACCCTAGGATATGTGGTAACACCAAACGTAAACTTTGTCACATTGCTACCTTCCGAACCGGATCTGCGTGACATCTGTAATCGGGCTGCCTTTGCCTTTGTCGACGGTTGGCCCATCGTGTGGGCTAGTAAAAGATTGAATAAGGAAGGATTGCCTGAACGAGTGGCTGGTGCCGACCTCTTTCCCCTTATCTGCCAGAAGGCAGAACAACAGGGCTTGAGTCTAGCCCTGTTGGGGGCGGCAGAAGGTGTGGCCGAGGAAGCCACTCGACGACTCAAGGCAAGCTATCCTAATCTGAACATCGTAGGTATATACAGTCCCCCTATAGAGCCCGAATTCTCGGAACAGACTTTGTCCAGAATGACGGCATTTTGCAATGAACTTCGTCCTGATATCTTATTGCTGGGCATGGGCATTCCCAAACAGGAGAGGTGGATCTCGGCTAACATAAACAAGATAGATATCGGTATCGCGTTGTGCTTTGGCGGAGTTATCGACTTCGCTGCAGGAAAAATAAAAAGAGCTCCGCAGTGGGTCATAACGTCTGGTCTTGAATGGTTCTGGCGGCTCTGCATGAGCCCGCGGCAATATTGGAAAAGAACGATCTTGCGCTTTCCTCTTTTCTTTCCCTTGTTTTTCAGGGATTTATTTAATCAGTATCGAGTAAACGCAACATTAGCGGAACGAAAGTCATAATCAAAAGACTTCTATTCTAACTTTTAACCGTGTTTATTCTGGAAAATGAGTTGGTGGAAGCAGTATCTGAGAGCACCGGATTATATTGAGTCTCAATGATTGAAAATAGGACTCCGGGCAAGCTGATCAATATTCCGCATCAATTTATCTCGAACTGAAGCGGGCACCACTTTTTTAAAATTTATGAGAGACTATTATGAAGCTTCGTATTGCTTTAATTGGGCTTGGCAAAATGGGAATTTCCCATTACGCCATTATTAATTCTCATCCAGATGTTAATCTTGTCGCTGTTTGCGACGCCTCAGGTTATATGTTGGATGTGCTAAACAAATATGTCGGTATAAAGTGTTACACCGACTACAAAAAACTGCTGGTTGAAGAAAAGCCGGAAGCCGTATTTATTGCTACACCTTCCCGTTTCCATGGTGAGATGGTGAAAGCGGCCCTGGATCTAAATATTCATGTTTTTTGTGAAAAACCGTTTTGCCTCGACTTAGCTGAGGGTCAGCGGCTCGTGGAACTGGCTGAGAGCAAGGGATTGGTCAACCAAGTAGGTTACCACTACCGTTTTGTAGGAGCATTCCAAGAGATGAAACGGCTGGTGGATGCGGGTGTTATCGGCCAGATACACCATGTACGCGCTGAAGCTTATGGGCCCGTTGTGCTTAAGCCGAAGGGTTCCACCTGGCGCACTTCCAAGAATG
>DAINRH010000409.1:0-1212 GCA_036741905.1 Methylobacter sp.
GGCTTAAAGACATAGCTTTAATGGATGGCAAAACGGTATCGGCCCCTATTCTGGTCGGCAATGAAGAGTATCGCTTTCTATTGGCTGAACAAATGCGACAAATTGGTATCCAGAGCTTTCCTCTGATACTCGAACCCTGTGGACGTAACACAGCGCCGGCACTTACGCTCGCTGCCTTAACTGCACAGTTGGATGATCCAGACGCGGTCATGGTAGTAATGCCTGCTGACCATATTATTCAAGATGAGCATGAATTTCGGAAGGCCATCCGCCAAGGAGTTGAGTTAGCGGAAACCGATAAGTTGGTTACATTCGGAATTCAGCCTACAGCGCCAGAAACCGGGTATGGCTATATTCGTCTTGGCCAGCGCCTGGAAGATAATGCGTTTCAGGTTGCGCAATTTGTTGAAAAACCTAATCAAGTTACTGCCGAACAATACCTCGCCAGTGGTGAGTTTCTTTGGAATGGTGGGATTTTTGCCATAAAAGCTTCGGTATGGCTTAATAAAATACAGCAGTGTCGATCAGATATAGCCGCCGCTACACTTCAAGCATTTAACTGCCGTACTCAAGATAATGACTTTATCCGCCCCGCCCCGGACCATTTTATTGCTTGTCCATCTGAGTCAATAGATTATGCCGTTATGGAAAAACTGGCGTCTCTGCAGTCCAATACCTCAGATGTTGTTGTCGTGGAGCTTGCGGCCAATTGGTCAGATGTAGGGGCTTGGAATGCTCTTTGGGACATTGGCGAAAAAGATGAGCAGGGCAATGTATTAATGGGTGACGTTATAGCCATTGATACGAGTGACAGCTTGGTATTCAGTACTAAGCGACTGGTTACCTGCGTTGGTCTGAGTGACGTGATTGTAGTAGAAACGCCCGATGCGATTCTGGTAGCCGACAAGAAGCATATTCAAAAAATTAAGGATGTTGTTGCGCATATTAAAGCTGCCGGTCGTACTGAGACAGATGCGCATCGCAAAATTAATCGCCCCTGGGGTTGGTATGACTGTATTGATGACGGTGAACGTTTCCAAGTTAAGCGTATTATGGTGAATCCCGGCGCCTCACTCTCTCTGCAGCTGCATCATCACCGAGCTGAACATTGGGTCGTTGTGCGCGGCACGGCACGAGTGACGAAAGGAGAAGAGATTTTTCTTGTCAGCGAAAATCAATCGACTTTTATCCCATTAGGTACTATTCATCGCT
>DAINRH010000409.1:1222-1442 GCA_036741905.1 Methylobacter sp.
TGGAAAATCCAGGCAAGCTCACTTTAGAAATGATTGAAATTCAGTCAGGCGCTTATTTAAGCGAAGATGACATTGTTCGCTATCAAGATAACTATGGACGTAATGAGTAAAATTATGGCAGTTGATCTTTCCCTGTTTCACTGAGATAAGCTAACAGAATAATCTCTAATTCTCAAGTGAACAATGGAACTCAAGAAAAAGGCATCTAATCGGTACGAAA
>DAINRH010000410.1:0-1431 GCA_036741905.1 Methylobacter sp.
GCTGGAGATGACCGCCAAAGTCATGGGCGATTACACCGATATTGAAGTGATCGAAGCCCATCACCGGCATAAAGTCGATGCGCCGTCCGGCACCGCATTACGCATGGGCGAAGTGGTAGCCGACGCCTTAGGCCGAGACTTAAAAGACTGCGCGATTTACGGCAGGGAAGGCAATACCGGCGAGCGCGACAGGAAAACCATCGGTTTTTCAACTATTCGAGCAGGGGATATAGTCGGCGAGCATACCGTGATGTTTGCCGATGACGGCGAGCGGGTGGAAATCACTCACAAAGCCACCAGCCGGATGACCTTCGCCAACGGCGCGGTCAGGGCGGCGGTTTGGCTGGCCGATAAGGACAGCGGTTTGTATGACATGCAGGATGTTTTGGGGCTTTCTTGAATGATTGGAGCTGTGAGTTTCTCAGGACCCATGCGCATCAATTTAAAGCATAACACCACGAAGTTCACGAAGCCGCATCGGCTAGGATGCAGCTATTCGCGATCCAGTGCATTATAAAATCTGCGACATTTGTAACTACAAAAAGAGTTATACTTTCTAATAATTGTAAAGGAGCTACAAAATGAATTATGTCTGGGATGACTGCAAAAGTGCCTCGAATCTACAAAAACATGGATTAAGCTTTGAAGATGCGAACATCGTTTTTTCCGGCGAGTGCGTAACATTTGAGGATGACCGTAACGATTATGGGGAAGCAAGATATATTACGCTTGGCACTCTGGAAGGCCGTGTTGTGGTACTGATTCATACGCAACGGAATGAGGCAACGCGCATTATCTCAATGAGAAAGGCAAACGAACGTGAGCAAAAAATCTATCAAAAGCGACTTAGCAAGAATTGATGCGATGACCGATGCGGACATCGATTATTCCGATAGTCCGGAGCTTGGGGATGAGTTTTTTGACAAAATCATCACCCCTTGGCCGCCTTCAAAAAAGCAACTCACTATCCGGCTTGATGAGGATGTGCTGGAATGGGTTAAGAAACAGGGTAAAGGCTATCAGACTCGGATCAACCGTATTTTACGGGCGGCTATGGATAGTCAGCAGCGGCAGTGAATCATTCTTTGCTGCTGGGTTAGGCTTTGGTTTAGAGAATGTCATGTGAAAACAATTTACTATCTGATGTTACGCATTGCCCACGAAAAGCACGAAAAGCACGAAAGGCAGGAAAAAAACATCCGCTGTAGGTTTCTCGCTGACGGCGTCATACCCGGCATTCATTCACCGATTCCCAAGACAAGCTCCTTACGTTATACACCCAGGTCTGTGGGATGCCGTCGTTCTGGCAGGGACAGATATTTGCTCCTGCAATATCTGCATTCCCCACATCCCTGTGGGTTATGCCGGAACCCAGACACAGGGAGGTGAAACTTCGTGTTACACAAGTATCTACGGGATGTGTCGTCATTC
>DAINRH010000411.1:0-1396 GCA_036741905.1 Methylobacter sp.
AAAATATTCAACGAGATACCATGTTGCATATCGCCACCCAATCTCCACCCAAAGGGTGAATGGCTCAATCAACAGAACATATTGATTTCTTTCGTGTCTTTCGTGCTTTTCGTGGACTAACTGCTGTTTTTAGGTTAATGCGACGTAACCGTCAATAAACCTGCGACAACGGCTCCCGCCAACGTACAGCCGACTCTGAGCGCCAGGGTCCGGCCGCCAATGACCCATGAAAAAATACCTTTAATGCCTGAATTAACGGCTACCGCAATAAGAATTGCGTTGGCGGCGACGCTGACGTTCAGACCGTCATTGCTCATTTTGGACATTGACAGCGTAATCGGATCGACATCCGCCAAACCGGAGGTCGCGGCTAGAAAATAAGCGCCCATATCGCCGAAATAAACTTTTAGCAGTTTGGACAGCAACATGATGACGACTAAAAACGCGCCGAACTTCAACGCCATGCCTAATTGGAAAGGGTTTTCCAGTTTTATTTCTTCAATGGTTCGGAAGCCTCGCTCGCTTCGCCATAATAGAAAAGCAAGCAAGTAGGTAAAAACGGACATGACCGACAGGGCAGGGAACAGCACCAGGAACACGGCCGGATTGATAACGGAGGTGAGCAGCAGCGTACGCGCAAACATGGTGGCGCAGGCCGTTAAAATGCCCGCAGCCAGCACATTGCACATGTCTGGATATTGCGTCGATAACTTGGACAGATTAAGCGTAACGGCTGTAGACGAGACCAATCCTCCCAGCGCCCCGGTCAAAACCGGCCCATGCTGATTGCCGACAATCTTGACGGCAAAATAGCCCAGATAGGAAATGCCCGCAATCAGTACCACCATCCACCAAATATGATACGGATTAAAGGCGGCCCAGGGGTCATAGTCCCGGTCCGGCAGGATCGGCAGTATAACGACCGAGATCAACAGCAATTTCAGCGTGGCATGCAATTCGTGCTGCTCCAGTTTTTTCATCCAACCGTGGAGCAGGGGCTTAAAGCCGAGCAGTGAGGTAATGACCACGGCACTGGCCGCAACAAGCGTAATATGACCGTAAACAGTTAACGCGCCCAAGGTAAAGGTCGTCAGCGATGCGATGGTGCCGGTGATGCTGTAGTCTTTAAATGTGTCGAGACTTTTACTGTAAGCAAGCAGCAAGACGGCGGTCAAGCCCAGAAAAACAAAGCCCATCAAATAAGCGTCGACGTGTTGCGCCAGAATGCCCGACAAACCGCCCAGCAAGCTAATCATCCCGTAGGTGCGCAGTCCGGCAACCCGCATGCCCTCATTCAGGTCGCGGGTTCGCCAGCCGCGTTCCAGGCCGATGAGCAAACCTATTGCCAGCGCAATGCCCAGGAACTTGAAGTTTTCCAGATCAGTCATGTGTGTAA
>DAINRH010000412.1:0-1358 GCA_036741905.1 Methylobacter sp.
GCTCGGCTATTTTACTATCACTTAACGGTTTTGCCAGATTTTCATTGCTAATTAGCTCTTTAATAAACGCCCTGATGGCCGTAGACGAGCACTCCCCTCCTCCTTCTGTTGAAACATGACTGGAAAAAAAATACTTAAATTCGACAATACCGTTGGGGGTATGCATAAATTTTTGCGTTGTCACCCTGGATATAGTCGACTCGTGTAATTCCAGTTCTTCGGCAATATCCCTTAACACCATGGACTTCATGGCAATAGAGCCATGTTCCAGAAACCCGGTCTGCTTTTCCACAATACAGCGGGCAACACGTAATAAGGTATCGTTACGACTGTGAAGACTTTTAATAAACCATCTCGCTTCCTGCAAATGATCTTTCATACAGGTATTGTCCTTGCTGTTATCCGCCCTTTTTATCATGCTCGAATAAAAAGGATTGATGCGCAATTTAGGCGCTATATCGGGATTCAGGTTGACTTGCCATTTATCGTTTTGCTTAACTACGTAGACATCGGGGATCACATATTCTGAATCCGAATCTTGTATCTGCGCGCCCGGCTTGGGATCCAGGGTTCTGATTAATGCCACCACCTCATCCAGTTGCCGCTCTGTCACGCCCAACTTACGCATCAGTTTTGACTGCTCATGGGTCGCCAACAAATCCAGGTATCGTGTAACAAGAATCAGCGCTTCTTCTTTATAAGGCGTGCTCTCGGGCAGCTGCTGTATCTGCAACCTCAAACAATCTTTTAAATCAATGGCGGCAACGCCGGCCGGGTCGAAATTTTGCACCCTGTGCAGCACCGCGTTCACTTCATCGAAATCCAGATCGTCCAACTGGCTTTGCAAACCCTGAAAAATCTCTTCGGGACTACTGCTCAGATAGCCGTCTTCATTGATCGAATCAATGATAGCCATGGCAATGGCATGATCCCGCTCTGAAAACGAAGTCAACTCGACTTGCCATAGCAGATGATCGAGCAAGGTTGAAGACTTACTACGCTGCGTTTCAAATTCCACAGTCTCAGCGGAATTGGCGCCCGACTCCATCGCGTACTCATAAACATCATCCCAGGAAGAATCAATCGGCAACTCATCCGGCATATCCGTTTGCGAACCTTGGCTAGTCAGCAAATCGGTATTATCAATTTTTTTCTCCGGGCTTACTTCGGCTTCCTGAACGGTGCTTTCTTCCTCATTCACTTCCAGCATCATATTGGACTCAAGAGCCTGCTGAATTTCCTGTTGCAGTTCTAATGTCGACATCTGCAACAACTTAATCGCCTGCTGCAATTGCGGCGTCATCGCCAGTTGTTGACCCAGTCGAAGATGTAAGGATTGTTTCATTCGGTCACACAAT
>DAINRH010000413.1:0-480 GCA_036741905.1 Methylobacter sp.
ATTTTTGCGCCGATGCGCTACGGTTGAAATTTCATTAATGCTGGATAAGGTTAGTGCGCTAATGAGCTTCGTTCCTCAGTAAATTCTGCGGTCCCATTATCTTCTTTAGCAACACTCAACAAATGGAGTTAGCAAATGACAAAACAGCGTCTGGTAAAGCAATTTTGTACCGCTCGTGACACAGCCTATCGACTGTCGGAACTGGCACCGATAGCGTTCGAAGCTGCCACGCATTTTTCCGATCCCTCGGTGTTCATAGACACGACCGTTCAGTTTCAAGAAATTCAGGGCTTCGGAGGCGCTTTCACCGAAGCGGCTGCGGTAACCTTAGACAAAATGCCGCCCGATTTACGCCAAGAAATTATGGCAGCCTATTTCTCTCCGGACACCGGCAATGCCTATAGCTTATGCCGAACCCACATCAATAGCTGCGATTTCTCGCTGGGAAATTATGCCTACACGGAAGTGGACGGTGATGTC
>DAINRH010000413.1:490-1248 GCA_036741905.1 Methylobacter sp.
CCTGATTCCGATGATTCGCGAGGCCATCGATTTGTCCGGCGGCAAATTAAAGCTGTTCGCTTCGCCCTGGAGTCCGCCTGCCTGGATGAAAACCAATGGGATGATGAATAACTGCGGCAAGCTTAAGCCGGAATATCGCCAAGCCTGGGCGGATTATTACGTTCGTTACATTCAGGAATACGGGCAAGAGGGCGTAGCGATTTGGGGGCTGACGGTGCAGAACGAGCCGGAAGCCACGCAAACCTGGGATTCCTGTATTTATACCGGCGAAGAAGAGCGGGACTTTGTCAGGGATCACCTAGGCCCAACCCTCCATGATGCAGGGCTTGGCAATGTTAAAGTGATTGTCTGGGATCACAATCGCGACCGGCTTTTTGAGCGGGCAAAGGTTGTTTTTGACGATCCGAAGGCTGCGCACTATGTTTGGGGCGTCGGTTTTCACTGGTATTGCGGGGATCACTTCGACAACGTGCAGATGACCCACGATGCCTATCCCGACAAACACCTTATTTTCACTGAAGGTTGCCAGGAAGGCGGGCCGCATCTCGGTTCGTGGGATACCGGAGAACGTTATGCCCATTCGATGATAAGCGATCTTAACCGCTGGACAGAGGCCTGGGTGGACTGGAACATGGTTCTGGATGAAACGGGCGGCCCCAACCATGTCGGCAATTTTTGCAGCGCGCCGATTATTGTCGACACCCAAGCATAAGTATCTACACAACTTTTCGTAAACTTTGGCATGATGCCGCATGATT